>JBEKLB010000001.1:0-53718 GCA_050010415.1 Bryobacteraceae bacterium
CACCAAGGCTGCCGTGCTTACCAGCTGCAAGGGTGACTGGCGCTGGCACGGCCACGTTACTGTAAGCACAATCCCAGTTGACAGCAACTGGGTGGTTACCGACGGGCAATGGAATTGGCATTACGTGAAACCTACCGTCGTTCCCAGCCCATTTTCGCCCTCAGGCTTCGTACCGGTACAGACACCCGATAGCGGCGGCAAAACGCCGTCCCTTGTGCCGAAAGACATCGCGGGTGTCGCGAGGGGAATCATGGCGAAGGTTGCCTTGGACAAGCCATCCGTACAGATCCGAGCGTACGAGGCTTCCCAGGATGTGGTGCATGTGCGTAACGACATGCCAGGAGATGTCTCCTTCCGGATGGATCAAATTGCGATACCGGGGCTGAAGGTCACGCTTGGAAAGACCACTTTAAAAGCGCACGAAGAGACCACCATACTTTTCGAATGGCGCCTGGACGACCCGGCAATCCAATGTCTGGAGTGCGCGAAAAAGATGAACGGCCGTACGACGGTGCAGTTGCATGTAGAGCCGACCAACCAGGTTTTCCCGATTACGATCGTCTTCTTTAACGCTCCTCAACCTCCGGCGCCCGCTCCAAAATAGCGGCCCTCCCCGTGCAATCCTCTCCCGCAGGAGGAACGGAGAATGATTGATTCAGCCGGACAGCTGCAGAATCGGACTACGGCAGATGCGATGGTTTCCAGTGGCAGCAAGAGTCAGCCACCGAGATCTCAATCGTTTGCATTGGAGCTTGCGGACAGACTCTCGGGCACAACGACAGGTGCACCCGAGCCGTCCGTAACACGCACCAGCATTCCCATACGTCAACAAAGTGTCACGGGGCAAGATTCTGAAAGCTCCAATGCGTCAACCGCCGGCTCCACATCCAATGCGGCGGCCCAGCCATCAGGGCTGGAGGCTCTTGTGGCGGCCTGCGCTAACGCGGGATCGAGCGCAGCATCTAGTGCGGCATCTGGCGCGGTATCTAGAGCAACCTCGACTCCGGAATCTTTCGATGCTGCATACTGGGCGGGACAACCCGCCGCCGTTCAACAACTACAGAATATTCAAAATCCGGAACAGAGGGCGGCGGTCGCCGAGCAACTTACTCAACAGGGCTACTCCATCGATGTTCCTATTATGGTCTGGGGCTGGGATCCCGCGATCACCACTTCAGCTCGTGAATCCATGGGTTATACCTGGGTTCCCTCAGCCGGGCAAGCGCCCGTGGAAGCCGCGCCCGGGCTGACCTTCGCGGGCACAACTTACAATCCGTCACAACCTCCGCCGGGTTCTATCACCGTTTAGAAAAGACGTGTAGAAAAGACGTTACTGAATCGGAATATAGGTAGTTTGGGCAAAATAGGCATTGCCTGCCGAATCGTACGCGATGAGGCCGAGGGGTTGAGCGGGGCCGGTCGGCGTATCCTGGGGGACCTGAAGAGTGACGACGTAAGCTCCGATCGTCCCTTGCGCATAGACCGAGGATATGAGCGGAACTCCGCCATTGTTCAAACCGACAATGATGGTGGCAACCGTAACTTGGTTGGCGACGCCGAGGGCGCCGGTGGCGATTGGCGGAGTGGCCTGACCAAGACCAGTAACGTAGATCTCAATGTTTTCTCCTCTTTGAGCCGGATTTGTGGGGCTCACCGGACTAAAGTCCGATCGGAGAGCGGACGCATAGGTTTGGCCATTGTAATTGGAAGTGAATACTCCCGGTGCAAGAGGCTGGACGGCAATCGGCACGCTGTTGGATCCTTCATTCACGACATTAACCGCGAGGGTTACGGCTGGTCCCGGCTGGAGCTCGAAGGGCACCTGGACCGTGACTGAATCGGCGCCGTTGGTGTTATCGACGTAAAAGATGGGAGCGGGGATGCCGTTGAAGGTAATGGTTACCCCGGAAAAAGTGGTGGGAAGCTGACCGGTGCTGCTGGCTGCCGAAACCAAGCCCTGAACACCAGGAAGAATGGCCATGCCCTGGACGATCGCTATCGAGCCCGGCGAGATGCCGGAGTTCTGATTGAAGCTCGCCCCGTTGAGGATAGTGATGTTGGAAGGACCGATAGGCTGCGCCGTCAGGGTGAAGGTGACGCTGAAGGTGGCCGAGGTTGCGGTTACGGTAATGGTCCCCGGTGTGGCGCCGGCCGTCACGGTGGTGGACGCCTGCCCCGTGGAACCGGTGGTGGCGGATGAAGCGCCCAACGTGGCTACCCCAGAAGTGACCTGGAAGCTCACTTGCGCGTTCGGTACTCCATTTGCGTTCGAATCCACAACCTCGACGACCAGCGGTAGCGCAAAAGCTGCATTCGTTTTCGCCGTTTGCTGATCGCCGGATATTTTTTGAATACCCACCGTTGGAATATTGACGGTGAGGTTGAAGGTGGCAGAGACGTTCCCCACGCTAGCCACCACTTGTGCGACACCACCTACGGTGCCGAGAGTCGCCAGGGCGGAAGCATTGCCTTCATTGTCGGTGCTCGCGATCACGTTGCTGAGAGTGACGGTGCCGGCGGTGACGACCTGCCAGGTAACCGGCGCTCCCACCACGACGTTACCGCCGCTATCCGTCACGTGCACGACCAAGGCCTGGGGTAATTTCTGGCCGGGTCCGGCGGTTTGATTATTGCCTTGCGTGATTTGGACCGCGCTTGCTGCGCCGGCTGTCACTTTGAAGGGAAGCGGTACCGAATTGTGGGTTTCGCCAACGGTGACAACGAAGGTTCCCGATCCAAGCCGCGGGCCTAAGGTCAAATTGCAAGTTGCGATCCCTGCCGCGCTGGTGAGAACCACCCCGCCGGGCGCATTGCACGCCGCGCTCGGAAAAGTAGTTGGATTTTCGCTGCTGGTTACGAAGAGTGAGATATTGGGTATCCCAATCCCTGCCGCCGAAATGATCTGTACCTCGACCGCACCCGCGATGGTGCTGCCTTCCGGGCCTGTGACGGTGGTTCCGGATATCGGTGCCAGGAAATAGAGCGACGGACTCGGACTGGAGTCTACCGTGGTGATGTAGAAGGTGACAGAATTCGTTCCCGTAGCGCTGGCGGTCACCAGGCTCTGGTTGTATCCCTGCTGAAGACCGTTCCCCGTGAGGCTGGTGGTGAGAAAATCAACGGACGCGACGCCCGCCGAATTGGTATTCACGATTTGCAACAAACCCCCAGTGCCGTTTAGCTCAAGGGTGCCTTCGGTGGCTGGCACCGAGAAGGTAACCGGGAGGTTGGCGATGGGGCTGCCGTTCGCCGCGCTCGCCAGCACCTGGAGGTGAGATCCATAGGCCGCGCCACCCGTGGTGCTGGTGTCCGCCGCCATGAGCTGGCCTTGCCCAGCGATGATGGTGAGCGTGGGACCTCCACCCCCTGTCGCGGTGCCGGTGACGTTGATGTTGAAATTCGCCGAAAGCGATCCGGGTGTGGTGGTGGCTGTCACGTTGACAGAGCCAGTGGTGCTGGAAGCAGTGAGATAAGTGAGGGCGAAACCGTTGGAACCGGTGACGGCCGAGGTAGCGGACAGCGTTGAGCCGTTTCCGCTGCTTTGGAACTGCACCGTGATTCCGCTCATGGGGACGTTTCCCGTATCGAGAACCCTCACCACCAGGGGCTGGGAAGTTGCTCCGGGTGCGATGGTTTGGCTGGCGCCGTAAGTGAGCAGAGAAGCAGGCTGCGATTGAGCGGTGGTGACAGGGGGAATCGCATAGGTCAACCCTCCCGGAGCGACATTCGGGGAAACCGGCTCACTGGCGATGGCGTTCGTGGCAGGATTGTACTGATAAACCGTTGTGTCCGACACGAGAAAGGCGGCAGCGATAGAGCTATGAGAGCTGGTGGGTATGTCGTTGGTAGTGGCGAGTGCGACCAAACCGGTTAGCCCCGTCACTGCGGTAACATTCAACGGCGAGAGTCCAATCTTGTAAAGATTTTGGTCGGACAGCGCAAGCACCGTGTCCACCCCGCTTATCTGCAGCGCGGAGACTTCCGTTAACCCGACTGTTGAATTGGCCACGGAATGAGTCGGCAGCGAGACGACGAGAAGACTGTTCCCGAACGCAGATTGATTGATAGCCAGTCCATACTGCCCATCGGGAGTGAAAAGCAACCGGCCGGGCGTACCGCTCACTCCGATGGTTCCCCCGGTTGTGGTCTGAAGCGTTGTCGGATTGAGTTCGAGAATCTGGTTGGGCAAACTCACATAGACCAAGCCATTGGGACCAACGCTGACCGCTGTGGCAAGCTCCGAGAACGTAAGCATGGAAGTAACCGTGTACGAGGATGTGCTGATGGAACTCAGTTGGCTACCGCCCTTGCTGGAAGAGCCGAGAGCGAAGATGCTCGTAGAATCGAGGCTGGCCGCGATAGCGAAGGTATTAATCCCAGTCCCCTGACTAATACCACCCGAAACCAACTCCGCATTCGTAGCGGTGGAGTATAGATGCACCACTCCGGCAGATACGGAAAGCAAGCTGCCATTCGGCGTGATGAAGGCCTGGGTGGCCGGCACCGGCAGGTTGGCTACCACTGTGGGAGTGAGAAGAGTGGAATCGAGCGCGGTGATGCTGCCGCTGCTTGAGTTCGCAACCACGAAGAATTCTGAAGCGTTGGAATTCGGCAGCACCGCGAATGAACCCACTCCTGCCTGGAAGCTTCTATAGATGTTCAAGGGACCGGTGACTAAAGCCTGCACTTCTCCACTCGGAGATCCGGAGCCGGGCAGGACAAACAAGTCCTCATTCTGAGCCTGCAGCGACGCGGCTGACAAAGCAAAAACGAGGGCGCAAAGCGCTAGTGTCCGCTTCATAAACATGCTGTAAAACCTCAATTGGTTTTGGACGCGGGGGGAAATGCAGTAACAGCGTACCACAGAAATTGGAGCGGATTCTCACCGGAACAGTGATTAAACTGATCGCGCTCGTTGTGAAATGAAAAAAGGGGGAGCCGAAGCTCCCCCTTTTTTTAAAGCAACTAACAGTTGGGTCTAGTGGCCTTCGTTCTCGCCAGCGTTTCCGGTCCGGTTGAGACCAGTTGGCAGCAAGGAGTTCACCGTGACGACCGGGACATCCAGGCTGATTGCGAGGTAGCCTTCCGCACCGCCGGTTTGAGCACCCACCAAGCTGAGGTAGGCAAAACCGTGGCAATACTGGAAGTCAGACTGAGCGATGATGTAACCTTCAAATCCCGGGGTTGCCGCGATTCCGTAGTTACCGCCACTGCTCAAATCGAAGATCAGCTCAGAACCGGCAGGCACCGTTGATGTGGTGGTCTGCGCAGCGGGTGCAGCCCCGCCACCAGGAGTGGTTCCATAGTAGTTCAAAGTTATGGTTCCAGCCTGAGGCGCTGTGCCGTAAGGATCTTGCGAGGTATTAGCGATTGCAATACCCGTGTCGAACCCAGCGATGTTCGCGACAAACGGGAACAGCAGGTTGCAACTGCAGGCATTGATGGAGTACAGGTTAGCAGCCGTGTAGGGCTGGCCGAAGCGCGGAATCGGTGCCGAGGATGAAGCAGTCGGAACCGATGACAGCGGCGAGAAGTTAATCGCCACCGTGGACGGGGTGGTTGTAGGCGCCGGGTTCGTGGGTCCAGTGGTGAGCCACGCGGCAGTGATCGGAACGATCAGGCTTTCCTGAACGCTGGGATCTGCGTAGTAGATCTCATAGACCAACGTCGCCGTGGTACCCGAGATTGCAACCGAAACGCTCGGACCAACACCGCCGCCGAGGGGATCCGGTCCATATGCGACCGGAATGCTGGTGGAGCTCGCGATGGCCCCGCCGCCGCCGGCAACTTGGCTCACGAGTACAGCAATTCCCTCCGTTGTTCCACTTCCGTAGGGACCAGCCAGGTAAACGTAGCTCGGAGCAAAGAGACTCACTCCGGCGCCGACGCCGCCTATGCTGAATTGGATCTGGGTTCCATGATCGGCCAAGCCAGCCGGCTCACTCGTGCTTTGATCCAGGCCGGTCGCGTTCGTGTAGAGGCCCGATTCAGTAACGTAGGTGAATCCGGGGATGTTTTGCAAGCTCGGTGACCCTGGAGCGACGTAACTCGCAGCCAAAGGACCACCGGCCACGTTCGTCGTGACATCGTAATACTGTACGTAGTCCTGCACCTTAAACGATGCCGCAAAACCTTCCTTCGCGGTCACGGTTATGGTTCCGGATTGCCCCCCGGTACCGTCCAGCAGACTAGCGTTTAGATTGGTACATTGCTGATACGTGGCGCTGGTGCTTGAGCCTACCAAGCCAGGCTGGATGTTGCCCACCACATTGCCGTTGCCCGGTTGGAGAATGCTGATGAAGGTGGAGCCGCTGACCGCAACGATCATGGAGATCTGGGTCGGAATCAGTGTGGACGAAACACCTAATTGGAACGCATTGGCGCGAACGTTGGTGATTCGAACGATACGGTTACCGGCCGTTCCGGGAGCATCGATCGGCACGCCATTCCATGCGATGGTGTTGACGCCGTTCTGGTAGCCCTGGAAGATGTTGTAGTGGCCGGCCGATCCGTTATAGTTTCCGGTTATGCCAATCGCGCCGATGCCCGGACCAGGGTTAATGCTGGTGATGGCGCAGTTGGTGTTGTTGATTGCCTGGCAGGCCAGTTGCGCTTGCGCATTGTTCGGACTAGGCGTTTGGCTTACCGCCGGATAGGGCGGGAAAGCGCCAGTGGCCGGATAAGGTTCATCAATAGTGAGTAGAGCTTCGGAAGCATTGGTGGCGCTGTCCTCAATTCTGCTCGTTATGTTGGTATTGATGGAGATCTGAACGTTTTGCGGCGCAATCGCCGAGCCGGGGCTCGTCGGTTTGCCGCCCGAGCAGGTCAAAATCAAATCTCCGACCAACTCAGTAACTCCCTCCGCGCGGAGGATGTTGGGAACGCCAGAAGCAGCCTGGCATGTAAATACGGTAGTGCCTTGCGCGAAGGCTGCGGTGCTACCGATTCCGAGCAGCAGGCCGACCGCCACAAGCGCTAAAAGCCATTTGCGAAAATCTACCATTTCCTTCTCCTTGTGAAAAATCTGAATTTTTGAATTGATGGAAGTTATCTTTTTCAACCTGAGCCTCGAGTAAACGCTCGTCATGAAGATTTTGAAATCTCAGCCGACCAAACACCGCGCGGATGAGCGCCCTGCGGCTGCCGCCACCTTGCTTGCCCGATCTTGCTTCATTGTCTCCATCCAGCTCAACTTGCTTTTTTGAACTTCTCGTATCTTCTTTTGTGCTCGCGGGATTCATGCGCCAAAGAATGAATGCCGCCAAACCTGTTCGGACGCAGTCAATCATTCATAACATTACCTGCCGGAACAAGTCAAGCGTAAATTGTTGATCCCACAACCCGCCGATCCCTTTACTTCTATCGGCGGCAGCGGTTTATTACATCACAGCGTATCTTGTGGAGTCAACGCTTTACAGCCAACGGCAGTTTCAAAGGATTGAATGGTCGTAAGAAAGGGCTTATTGGTGTCGAGCGGAATTGGCTGCGGTGCGCCCGTTCCTGTACTTTGTGCGACTTATCCCTACCCGGCTGACTATTCTTTAATGTCCTTGCGGAGCACCTTGATCTGGTCTTTGAGCTCATCGCTCGCGTCCAGAAGCTGGTTGCTGTCAAAAATGACGTGGGGTGTAAGGAACATAATCAACTCGGTGCGTTCTTTGCTGTAGGATCGCGTGCCAAACAACGCGCCAAACACCGGGATGCGGTCCAGGACGGGGATGCCCGACAGGGCGGAAGTGCTGCTTTCCTGGATCATGCCGCCGATGGCGATGGTGTCGCCGTCCTGAACGGTCACCTGCGTTTGAATCTCCTTGGTTGCGAAGGAGGGTGAGTCAATCCCGCTGCTGGTATTGGCCTGTGGATCGCTGATGTTCTGGTCGATGATCATGGTCACGATGCCCGAGGGCGTGACCCGGGCGGTGATGGACAGCGTGATACCGGTGCTGGTGTTGCTCACGGCCGACGTTACGGCCCCACCGATGGCGCTCGAAATGGACCCTTGCAATGTCGGCACGGTGGTACCAACGTTGATGGAAGCGGCAATGCTGTCGGTTGCGATAATCGACGGCGAGGAGAGGATCTTTGCGTTGCTCTGCTGTTCCATGAGTGTCAGCACACCGGAGAGAGTCCGGTACCTGCCCACCATCGCAGCGGCCGATAGCGTAACGCCGCCGCCGCTGAGCGCCCCCAATAGCGAAGCCGCCGTGCTGGTGGGGGCACTAGATCCGGTCGTTGACGTGGTGGAAGAAGTGCCCGAAAGAGCCTGCAGCGCGGCCGTGACGTCGCTCGAGAAAGCGTGGGTTAAATCCACGGAATAGATTTTGGCTTCAATGAGAACCTGGCGGGGCGGAACATCCAGCTCTTTGATCAACTGCTCCATGCCCTGATATTCCTGCGGCGTGGCCTGGATGAGCAATGTATTATTCATCGGATTCGCGATCACGCGCGGGCCTCGGAAGGGACCAAAACCGCCTTGCGCGGTGCCCAGGTAGGTTCCCGTGAGATCGCCTGCACCCGTAGCGCCTGCCGCATTGGGAGCCCCGGCACCGGCTGGATTTGAGAAGGGCGTTACGCCACCGCCCGCGCCATATGCGCCTTGGTTATATCCAAAGCCACCGTTCCCACCTCCACCATACCCCCCTCCACCATATCCTCCGCCGCCATATGCCCCGTAACCCCCTCCGCCAAAAGCGTTGTTCCCGCCCACGCCACCTTGGCCAGCCACCGAGGGGCGGTTCGTACCCGTATTTCCCATGCAGGCCATGATGGAGTTCTGCGCGCCGCCGTATCCGCCCCCATATCCGCCGTTTCCACCGCCATATCCGCCGTTTCCACCGTATCCGCCTCCTCCGCCATACCCGGAAAGCTGGCCGTACAGCGCCTGAATGGAGCAGGCCATCGACACTGCGTCTCCATAGTGCACGCGATAGACATAATCCTTGATGCCGCCCGCCGCGAGCTTGTTGGGGACATCCAGCTTCTCAAGCCATGCCTCTACCTCCTTGAATGCTCCGGGATTGGGAGCCACGGCGATGATGGTATTTATGCGATCGATGGGCAGATACTTGATGGGTGAGTTCTTATCGGAGAGCGACATGGCCTTGGAGATGTTCTCCAACTCTTTCGCTATGTCCGCGGGCCGGCCGTTCTTCACGGTGAAGACATGCACGCGTTGGTTGGCAAGCTGATCGTTGTCAAACATGTCCACCAGCTGCATCAGGCGGTGCATGCTGCGCTGGCTATCGAGCAATAAGAGCAGATTGGCGGGCGCATAGACGTAGATCTTGGAAAGCTCGCCTTGAAACGGCTCCAGAACCTTGGCCAGCTCGTCGGCGGTGACGTACTTCAGGAAGACCAGATTCAGCATCGTCCGGTCGTCTTCCGGGATGCTGTTAGGGTCTGTCTTCATCTCGGGAGGGACGGGCAGGTGTGAAATCTCGGTGAGCGGAACAATGCGATATAGCTCGCCCTGCTTCACCATACCGAAGCCGTTGATCCGCAGAATGGTTTCGAGCAGCGAACGCGTGTCGATGTCCTTCGTTTCGCCGTAGGTATTGAGGATGACCGCGCCTTTGACTCTGGGGTCGAGAAGGTAGTTGATCTTGAGCTTTTGCGCCAACAGATCGATTACTTCGGTAAGCGAAGCGTTATTGAGCGCAAGTCCGCCGTAGACCGTAGGCGGGGTAGCGGGGCGGGTTGGTTGCGCGGGCGTCGGCTGAGCAGTGGCGGCAGGCGGTTGCTGAGCAGGCTGCGGCGCAGCTTGCGGGGGAAGAGGAATCCTGCCGAAACCGGGCAGAGGACTCTGGGGTATCTGCGGCGGAGGAGCTGGCTGTTGAGCTTGGGCTAGCCCCGGGCAGAGCAGCGCAGCAGTGATCGCAAGTTTAAGGAACAAGGGCCGAAGGCGCACTTATTGTTGCTCCGCTGGCTTGCTGACTACGCTGGTTCCGCTCGCGTCAGGCTGCGCTTGCTGGCCACTGGCGAGGGCTTTCTCCTGATCGGTTAATTCAGATTTTTTGCGGGTCCAAGTGGATGCCCCGAAGGGCGTCTTCTTCTCGAAGCGATAGCTGTCGCCCAGGTCTGTAACTGCGATCGGCTGGCTCACCACGGGTTGAGGAGCCGGAGTGGATGCCTCTTCCCACTTGGAAACACCGAACGGCGTCTTACGATAATTCCATGTCTTGCCGTTGGAATCGGTCAGACGATACAAGTTCGGCCCTACCTGCTTCGCCTCGGCCGGGACAGTGGGGATTTGTTGGGCTTTGGCCTGTTGTTCCGGTGATAGTTTGGCGGGTTGCGCGGGCTTCTTATTTTGGGCGGTTGACTTTTGCGCAGGCGCCGCGGCAGCTTTGGTGGTTTTTTTCGGCACTGCAGTAGCCTTAGGCGTTGAGGTGGCGGCGGGGGTGGCCGGCGCAGCGGTACTCGACGGGGTTTGTGCAAAACCGAGCGCGGCGGTGAACAAGGTGAGTGCGATGGTCTTCATGATTCCTCTTTTCTTCTGGCCTATTTGGCCGGTACCCACGTGCATCCGTTTCCGAATGGCGTCGGCGTGATAACTTTTTTCATGCCATCCACGACTGCGCCGCTGGGAGACGAGTCATCGGAGTAGCACGCCTTGTATCCTCCCCCCACATCCTGGGCTGGGCCGGCGTGCGAGGCGTTCGACAGCTTTTGTACCGCCGCTGCGGGCTGAGCCGCCGCGGCAGCGGCCGCGGGCGGCGCTGAAGCTTGAGCGATAGGCGTCCGATCGATCAGCTCATCGATACGCTTCTTAAATTCCTTGCCGTCCCACTCAAAGTCCGCATAGCTGTTGTCCACCGAAACCACCGTCCAGGGACCGATGGTATCGCCGGGATGATAGCCCTTCTGTGGTCCGTTGGCCTTCTCGCTCAGCACGATGGTGGGAGGAACTCCGTCCCATAACATCACTCCATGCGCCACCGGGAAAGGAGGTTGCGGCTTCGGCGGGGGCGGCTTGGGAGGATCGATGATGACATTCGGATTGCGGTCCTGCGAGAAGAGATTCTGGGTGGCTATCTCGGCAAAATCAGCCGCACTGAATGCCGCCACCTTGTCGAGAGGCGCAAGGCCGGGAACATGAGCGGCCGGGAGCGAGCTCTTCGCCAGCTTCAGATCGCGGGCGTGCGAAGCTATCCACTCGCCGCGCAGTTGCCAATACAGAAGCCCCGCGAGCACCAGGAGCGCCAGATCCAAGAGTCGTAGTTTCCCGGTCAAAACTCTGTCAACCCTTTCCGCTCCGGCACCAGGCGCCGCGCCACAAGGCCCGAAATGGTCAGGCGTATGGGCATGGTCTTCAGTTTGGGATGCGAGGTTCCAAAACGAATCTCCTCGGTGCCGGTAAGCTCCGGCTGAGCGCTGAGCGCGGTCAGGAAATTGACCAGATCCTCGATGCGGCAAGTTATGGTAATGGAAAGGCTGACCTGGCCGTAGGCCGAGCCGAAGGTCCGTGGACGACCCAGTTCCACCTGCCCCACTTCGAGCGGAGGCATCTGCTGCTGGGCCACGCGTTTTACGATTTGCAGCAATTGCGCCTGCGCTTGCTCCGCGGTATCGCCGGGGATCAAACCTTTCTCGCGCTCCGCCAGCTCGAGCGAAACTTGCTGCAACCGAGCTTGCTTGCCGGGAAGCGTGGCGGCCTGCCTGCGCAACATCGCGAGACGCTTCTCGGAGCGATCGATGCTGTCCACCGGGGCGCTGAGCTTTGAGCCGGCAGGGGCCCCCACCACGCTCGGAGACGGCGAGGAAGAGGAATTGGAGTACCAATAAAGCAGACCACCCGCGGCGAGTGCGATACCCAGGATGATGAGAGCGCGGCGATCGCGTTCCGAGATCGTCATTGCGCCGCTCCCTTCCGTGACGATCGGATGCTGAACGCTTCTCCGCCCGCGCTCTTCTGTAGCGGCAACGAGAAAGAAGACGCCTGGAATTGACGCGAGCCATCCAGAAGCTTGATCAGCGTGGCAGCCTGATCGGCCTCGCCAGTGATATTCACCGAGCTTCGAGTAAGCTGCAGCGAGTTGAGCCAGACCGGCGGAGCCAGCGTGTGCGTCAGCTCATTCAACGCGTCTAAATCCTGGCGCGTCTGCTGGCGGAAATTGTCGAGGGTCTGGGAGCGATTGCGCGCGTTTGCGGTTTCACGCTCCACCCCAGCAGCCTTCTTTGCCAGCGGATCTAACGCCTGGATCTGCGCTTGCACCAATCCCACATAGTGACGATCCGAATAGCTGGGATAGGCCAGCGCCGCCACCGCCAGCAGCAAGACGATGAAGCCGAGCGCGGCAGTGGGAACATAGCGCAGCCGGGAAGCGGACTGCCGTTGCTCGCGCGGCAGCAAGTTTAAGCTCAGCGGACGCAGCAGGCCCGCACCCGCCAGAGCGGCGGCATAGGAGAGGCAGGCGCGGGAAGGTTCGTAGCTCTCGGGTGCGGCGAGAGGCTGCGGAAGTTGATCGCGCAGCGCAGCCGCCTCGGTCTCGGGCGCCAGCCTGAGCTCGGAAACCGCCAGGATCCGCACCCGGTCCACCGGCTGATCCAAACGGGCCGAAAAAATCGGACGCGTAACGCTTTCGCCATACACTTCCAAACCGTCCTCAGCCGGTTCCAGGGCCAGGAAACCGTCCTTGGGCGGAGCGGACAGCAGACGCAGCGCCGAATAAATGGTCGGCGCCGAAAACGTAAAGCACGCGGCCTTCACACCGGCCTGGGAAAAGAGCGCTGTGTAGCGCTCCACCACGGAGCGCAACGTGATGGCGATCAGCACCGAGGACGTCTTGCCGATACGCCCCCAGTCATACGCCACTTCTTCTTCCGAATGCGGATTCAGAGAGTCGATCTCAAATCGCACGGCCGAAGGGAGATCTTTGTCGGTGACGCCGGGTAGTGAAATCTGCCGCACTGTCACTTCATCCCTGGGGAGCAGAATGGTGGCCGCCAGATGTCCCACGCCGAGCTTTTGTAAGAATCCGGCGTACGCGGCGCCCCAATCCGCGGCAGGCTGTTCGCGAAAATGGGGGATGCTGAGCTCACCCAGCACTCGCACGCCGTTGGGGCGGAGGCGGACCACGGTGACCGTGAGATCTTGAGATCCGATTTCGATCCCGATGCCGGTCCCGATGGCGAGCCATTTTGCAAAATCGATACTTGTCATCGACGAAGGCCTGTCATTGCAGAACGCTGGCGTTGTCATACCAGCGCATGATGTGAAAGGGAGGATCCCATTCCTCTCCCAAGGTCTTAATTAAGGCTGAGGCAGTGCGTCGAACATCGGAAAGCTGGCCGTTGGGAAGACGGAGTTGCGCGGTGGCTCGTAAAGTGGCGATCGGTCCGCCGATCATTCCGAGCCGCCCCATCCCTCCGCCATTGCTAAACGGCGCGAGCTGTCCCACGTTTTGAATGGGCGCAATCTTGCGCAGGGCCACGATGGCCGCGGCGGTATCCGGCGCTACTCCCACCGCAACCATTACCTCCGGCGTCACGGTATTCACGTCCAACGGACCCGTGGAGCCATAAACCGAAAGGCAATCCCGCAAGCCGTCATGTGGGATGAACCTGCCTTGCGCATCCCGCGTATATCCGCCGTAATACAAATCCGGAGTCATCCCTCGCACCAGCAATAATTCCTCAATCTCTTCAAGAGACGCGTGCCGCGCTCGAAAAGACGGAGTAAGGGACAAGTAATACTGATCGAACTGGGAAAACGATCCACCGGGCGTGCCGGCGCGCCAGTCCAGGATGCCGCTCACGATCGCCTGCGCCCGATTGGGATCGGCTCCGAGCGCCAGCAGCAGGTTGCTCAACTCCCGCGGTGGCGCCATGTTCACGTTGAGCTTGGAGTTTTCCGGGATGTATTCCACCCGGGCGACACCGTGCGGATAGTTGAGCAGCAACACGCGGGTTACATCTTCCTGAAAGAGCGGCTTTCCATCGGGACCACGGAAAGCGGGTCCCGATTCCATGTAAACCAACGTCCGGTCAATGGCGCCCGCGGCCAGATAATAAGCTTTCAGACCATCGGCGTCGGTGGAGCTGCGCTCAACTTCTCCGCGTACGGTGTTCGCCAGCGTAAATGCAATTGCCGTCAAAGCCGCGGTCAGCCATAGCACCGTCAATAACGCAGCGCCACGGGAGTTAGTTGTTGTCGTTTTCATACTGCTCCAGTGGCAGACGCGTTACACGCACGGGGATGGTCAAAGTAACGGGTTGCAGGTTGCCCAGATCCGGCGTCAACGGCGCCATCTCAATCCGAATAGCGCTGGGAAGCACCGGCTTCACCCAGCGCAGCAGCCAGACCGGCGTCTGGCCAGGCTGGCGAGGGTCACGAAAGCTGAAGCGGCAATAGGCCAGCTTGTCGGCCAGAACGAAGGAATCCGGTCCAACATTGATGGGCACAAAAATCGGTCCGGCGGGACCTCCGTCGGCGCCCCCTCCCACGCCACGGCAATACACGCCGGCCCCACGTGGCCCGGTGTACCAATGCTCATTCACAATCAGGCGCACGCCCTGGTTTTCATCGCCGGGGATGACCTGGTATTCCAGGATCATCGGCAACCCGCGCTCACCTTGCTGCAAGGAGTATGTGGAGGCCAGGCGCATGGATTGCGATTCGCCCTGGAAGAACATCAGCTTGGGTCCCGGGACGTCCGGCCGGACTTGACAATCCGCGGTCACCGGCATGATCCCTTCGATTTCCTGATCGAGAATGCGTTCGATACTGGAGACTCTCCGGTTGGCCATGAGCTTGGTCCCAGACTTGTTCATGGCGCTCAGCGCGACGCGCAGCGTGATCACAATTCCCACCGAAAGCAGGCTCAGGAGCAAGACCGCGATGAGCAATTCGATGAGCGTGACTCCGGCGCATTGTCTTCGGATTCGGCGCACGATCATTGCGGCGGCGCTCCCAGTGGCGGGGCGGATGCCGAGCTCATGGCCAATAGATCGGCCTTGGTGAGCAGGGCGCGATGGTAGCCCTCCAGCATAAATGAACGGCGCTGGAGGCCACTCATCCACCAGATCTGCAATTCCACGCGCTCCACAAACGGCCTTCCGACGCCGCCACCCTTGGGGACTTCGAACGGTGTGAGCCGGGCGCGCCATCCCATGTCGCTGCCGCCGGTGACTTCAGGGCCCCACGTGCCGTCGAAGGGCACGCCCTTCTCGAGGCCGGTCGAAATCAGCAGCTCGTCCATTTTTTGGTGGCCCAGCAGAACCGCGCGATCGTGACCGGTGAGCCGCGAGGCATTGCGCAGGGAAGTAGAAATGGTCCCCATCAGCGCGGCCACGGCGATGGCCATGATCAAAGTGGCGACCATCACTTCGAGCAGCGTGAAGCCGCGATTTGGCGCTCGTCTTGTCACTGGTCTGGTCACTGCTCGGGCGGCGCCTCTATGCGCGGCACTCCGGTGATGGGGTCCACTCGCACCACACGCTGGACATTCCGGCGATTGATCAACTGCACGCCGAGCGGTGGAACGGTGCCACCGGGGTAAAGCAAAAAGTTGCGTATCAGATCGGGATCGCCCGACGATTGTTCAGGCAGTGGCGGATACACTTGCACGATGGAGACGCCTTCTGGCATTTGAAGCTTGCGATAAAAGCCCGGCTCGCTGGATCGCATCTCGATGGAATTGTCTTCCTTTGAAATGACGATCTCCACCACCTGCTGGCGGCGTTCCGCACGGCTAAGCCCGTAGTCCAGGAAGCTCACCACGCCGTTGGTGGCGGCGTTCAGGCGCAACGATTCGATGCCCGAGGTGAGGGCCGGATAACTAATGCCGACCATCAGCGAAATCAGCGCCACCACCACCAGCATCTCGATGAGGGTGACGCCAGCCGATGACGGGCGGCTAATTCTTCCAGCTGACGATATCGGCATTGTACCCGTCCCCGCCGGGCGCGCCATCGGCGCCCAGGCTGATGATGTCGGGTTCATCTCCGTGTTCGCCGGGATAGTGATAAACATAGGGATGTTTCCACGGGTCGTTCTCGAGCTCCTTTTGAAGATACGGCCCCTGCCAGTTCTCCACTCCCTCGGGCTTGTCGCGCAGCGCCTGCAAACCTTGCTCGGTGGTGGGGAACGAGCCAGTATCGAGTTTGTAGGACCCGAGAGCCGTGGAATAAGCATTGATCTGGGCGTGTGCCGAGGCCACCTTCGCGCGGTCCGCCTGTTGCATCATCTTCGGCAATACCAAGGCCGCGAATAGCGCGATGATGGTGACCACCACCATCATTTCGATCAGCGTGACGCCGCTTTGACCGGCTTGCCGTCTTGTTCTCTTGTTCTTGTTCATCGCTTCACCTCGTATTACATCGCCACGTCGTTCATGCCCACAATCGCCAACAGCATACTCAAGATCAGGGTACCGACCACCAGCCCCATGACCAAAATGACCATGGGTTCAAACAACGACGTAAATCTGCGAATGGACGCGCGCGTGTCGGCGTCGTAAATGTCAGCCATGCGCACAAACATCGAATCCAGGCGGCCGGTTTCTTCGCCGACGCTCAACAGATGCGCCGCGAGCGGCGGAAACTGGCCGGCCTTGCGCAAGGGTCCGGCAATGCCTTCGCCGCGCTTCACCCCCAAAGACACGCTTTCGAGCGATCCCGCAATGCGGCGATTGTTCAACGTGGCGCCGGCAATGGCGAGCGATTGCACCAGCGGCACGCTGTTGGTAACCAAGGTGGCCATGGCGCGCGCGAACCGCGCGGTTTCGGCCTTGCGCAGCGCCTCGCCCAGCATCGGAATCTTGAGCCGCAAGGTGTCCCACCACAGCCGTCCCGACGTGGTGCGCACATAGGTGTACATTCCGATGGTGAACAACACAGAAAGCGTGATACCCAGCCAGCCATAGGTCTGCAGAAACTTGCTGCCGACCATTAACATTTTCGTGGGAAGCGGCATCTCAATGCGCGATTCCTCAAAGACCGCCGCAAATCGCGGCACGACAAAATTCATGAGCACCAGGATGGAGCCGATGCCCACCAGCGAGAGCAGAGTCGGATAGGCCATCGAAGAGATGATGTAGCTGCGCAGATCGTCGCGCGTGCGTTCGAATTCGGAGAGCCGTTCGAACACCACGGCCAGCGAGCCTCCGGCCTCACCGGCGCGAATCATGTTGATATACAGCTCCGAAAAATGGTCCGGGTGACTGGCTAGGCTGTCGGCCAGCGTCCGTCCGCCCTTCAGCACCCGAAGAATGTCCAGGACCAAGGTGCGGAAGCTGGCGCGGTCCGTCAATTCGGCCGTGATGGAGAGCGCGCGATCCACCGGCACGCCAGCGCTCAGGAGCGTGGAGAGTTCCTGAGTGAAGAACAGGACGTCGCGCTTCCGGCCACCGGAGAAAGAAGGCAGCTTGATCTCATTGGATGTTTTCGCTTCCTTGCCGACATAGACCGGAGTGAGTCCCTGGCGGCGCAGCTCGAAGGCGACCAAACGTTCAGATTCGGCGTGAATGGCGCCAGTGCGAATCTGCCCATCGGACGCGACGGCCCGGAAGTAGAAATTAGTCATGGCGTACACACCTGGTGCGCTTGTGGCGCACGCACTCCTGCGTGCCGCCGGCTACAGGCGCTGTCCAAGCCTCTGCTTGTCCGATGTCAAGTACTGGCGTGGAGCAGGCCCCTGGCCGACACTCGTGTGAACGCGAGAGTTTCAGATCAGTCTGTCCACTATTTGAGGCATGGCAACCCAACGCCGCCTTGCTCACATCTATCCCGACAACTGCTGGCTGTTCCTCACCTGGCACCTGCACGGTAGCCTGCCAGCCTCGCACTTTCCGCCTGCTCGCAAGGTTTCCGATGGCGAAGCGTTTGCGTGGGTGGATCGTTTTCTCGGTGCAGCGACCTCCGGTCCTGTTCCCCTGCGGAACGACGCAATTGCCACTCTTGTGATCGAATCGCTGTTTCGTGGTGCAAGCCTCGGCCAGTATCAGCTCGGGCCTTTTGTCATCATGGCAAACCACGTCCACGCGCTTCTGCTGCCCTCCGTCGCGCCGAGCTTGCTGCTGAAAGGGCTGAAAGGCGTCACGGCTCGTGAAGCCAACCGGCTTCTGAATCGCACTGGCGAGCAATTTTGGCAACGCGAGTCCTACGACCATTGGGTGAGGAATGACGCGGAGTGGAGCAGGATCGCGAGCTATATTGAGCGGAATCCGGTGAAGGCGGGATTGGTGGAGAAGGAGGAGGACTACCCGTGGTCGAGTGCAAATCCGAGATGGAGCAAGAGCGTTCACACGAGTGTCGGCCAGGGGCCTGCTCCACGCCAGTACTTGACATCGGACAAGCAGAGGCTTGGACAGCGCCTGTAGCCGGCGGCACGCAAGAGTGCGTGCGCCACGAAACCGAGTGCGTGCGCCACTCCAACTTCGGCATAATCCATATCCCGAAGCATTAGAATTCTTGCGTAACACGCATCACCTCGTCGGCGGTGGTTACGCCGCTCATCACCTTCAGCCATCCGTCTTCACGCAAGTTACGCATGCCGTTGCGCCGGGCCACATTGGTGATGGACGCCGCATCCGCATTTTTCATGATGAGCTGCCGGATCTCGTCGCCCAATTCCATCAGCTCGAAGATGCCCATGCGGCCCTTATAGCCAGAGCCGAAACAGCGTTCGCAGCCGCGCCCGGCATAGCACACCACCGTGTTCCCATCCGGCGCGATGCGAGTTCCGCTCTCCGTCTTGCAGTGCTCGCAAATCACGCGTACCAGGCGCTGGGCCAGCACCGCCACCACCGACGACGTGATCAGGTAATTCTCCATGCCCATGTCGGTGAGCCGCGTGATAGCGCTGGGCGCGTCGTTGGTATGCAACGTTGAGAACACGAAGTGGCCGGTGAGCGACGAACGGATGGCTATGTCGGCCGTCTCGCGGTCTCGAATCTCACCCACCATGATGACGTCGGGATCCTGGCGCACAATGTGGCGCAAGCCCTGCGCAAAAGTCAGCCCGATCTGTGTATTCACATGCAGCTGATTGATTCCGTCCATCTGGTATTCGACTGGATCTTCGATGGTGATGATTTTCTTGTCGCTCTGATTGATCCGCTTCAGCGCGGAATACAGCGTAGTGGATTTGCCGCTGCCAGTCGGCCCGGTGACCAAAAAAATTCCATGCGGCAGCGAGGTGTAGTATTCCATGCGGCCGAGCATGTAGTTGTCGAAACCCAACCGCCCGAGATCGTAGAAATCGCCCGCCGAGCGATCCAGCAGGCGCATCACGACGCTTTCGCCGTACAGCGTGGGCAGGGTGGAAACGCGCAAATCCACTTCGCGTCCCAGCGTCTTGATCTTGATGCGGCCATCTTGCGGCAAGCGGCGTTCGGCGATGTTGAGCTTGGCCATCAGCTTGACGCGCGAAATCATGGCGGCCTTCAGCTCGCGCGGCGGCGGGTCCTGATTATAGAGCACGCCATCCACGCGATAGCGGATGCGGAAGTCTTTCTCGAACGGCTCCAGGTGAATGTCGCTGGCGCGCTTTTCAACCGCTGACGCGATGATCGCGTTCACCAGGCGGATGACGGGCGCTTCGCTCGCCATGTCGCGCAGATGTTCCAGATCCTCCGACATTTCGCCGGCCTGGAAATCGAAATCCGCCTCCGAGCGCGCGGCGGATTCGCCATAGTATTTGTCGATGGCATCCACGATCTCCTGCTCGGGCGCCAGCACCGTGCTGATCTTGAGCCCGGTGCAGTGGCGTACCGCGGCGATGGTTTCTACATCCAGAGGATCCGCCATCGCGAGCGTGATGGTATGATCCTCGCGGCTTAACGGAAGGCAGCGAAACTGGCGCAGGAATCGCGGCGAGAGCGCTTCGGTTTCGGCCGAGACGAAGGGCGGAGCGTCGATGGCAACCAGCGGCACCTCCAACTGCTCCGACAGCGCCGCCAGAACGTCGCGCATCGCGATGAAGCCCATGTCGACCAGCGTTTTGCCGATCTTGTCGCCGCGCTCCTTCTGCAGTTCGAGCGCCCGTTCCAGATCTTCCTGGGAGATCAGCTTACGCCCAATCAGAATTTCGCCAAGCCGCATGGGTTAATGCTAGAACTCTTCCGATGCGATGGAGGCCTGCTCGGCGCCGGCCGATTGCAGCAGCACTTTGCGCGGAGCGTGCATCACGATTTGCGAGGGAAGACCGTCGCGATTCTCCCACTTCCAATAGAAGAGCGACAGGCCCACGGCCACCTGCTCGTCGGCGGGCAGCGAATCGAGCGAACGCGCGGAATCCACCAGCATGGCGCGCATCGCACTGCGGATCCCGGCCATGCGCTGCATCTTCTTATCGTGTGTCCGGCGGACCTCATCCGCGCTGACGGTGGGGTGAAACGGGCTAAGCCTGGTGGCGGGCGCCAGATTCACTTCACCCAGGAAGATGGCGCCGTAGCCCTGAATGTAAGTGCCTTGCGATACGCCCAGAACCTCGGCTGGATCCTGCGGCCAAAGGTTCGACAACTTGTTGTCGAGGCTATGCTGCATACCCTCGATCATGGCGCGATTCACTTTGGGACTGTCCCCCATCGACCCGCCCGGCAGAGTGCAGAACAAAAGGAGAGCAACCACCGCGATTCTCATTGTCCCGACGCCTCGTTGCTAGCCACTTCCAGCCGCGCCATCTGCTTTTGCCGGTACTCATCGGCTTGCAAAAAATTCGCCAGATCGGCCTGACGCTGGGTTTCAAAACGATGCTCCGTGGCGTCCAGCACTTTGGCAAACTCGGCGGACTGCCTGGCCTGAGCTTCGTTCACCGCCGCCTGTACTCGCACGTTCAGTTGGCTCTCGATCCGTTTTTCGACTTGCGCCGTATCCACCGCCACGGGGTGAACGACGAACGCATGAGCCAGAATGGCAGCGGCCAGCAGCGCGGCCGACGCAAAACCCATCACCGGCCCGGAGTGCCACATCGTCTGCCACCAGCCCGGCTCAAACACCCGATCGGACACGAAAGCGATGCGGCGCGGAATCTCTTCGTCTTCAAGCGATGCCAGCGCGCTGCGCGTCAGATTCAGCCGATCCAGCTCCTCACGGCAGCTCTGGCAGCCGCGCACATGATCCTCCACGACGCCGCGCTCGCGCTTCGCCAATTCATCGACGACATATCCTCTTAAATCAAGTTCACAACTCATTCCGCGCCTCCGGTGTTTACTGGAGCTAAAGTCTGCTTTAAAAGATCGAGTGCGGTGTACAAGCGGGATTTGACGGTCGAGACGGGGCAGGAAAGAATCTCCGCCATCTCCTCGAATTTGAATCCCTGGTAAACCTTGAGCAGCACGGCCTCGCGATGATCGTCCGACAGCCGCGCCAGCGCGCTTCGCACCGCCAGGGTGGATTCGATGGGGAAAAGACCCCCGCTCGCCTCCGCCATCTTGGGCTCGACCACCATTTCGCCCTCAGGCCGGTTCTTCCGCAACAGCGAGTATGCCTCGTTATGAGCAATGCGAAACAGCCAGCCCGGAAACTTCGCTGGATCGTCGAGCTTCTTCAGATTCTGATAGGCCTTCAAAAAGACATCCTGGCTGAGATCCAGCGCGTCCTCGCGCTGCCCCACCAACCGCAAGAGATAATTGAAGACACGCTTCTCCCAGCGAGACACGAGCACGTTGTAGGCTTCCACGTGCCCCCGACGCGCCTTGGCGATCAGGTCGCGGTCCTCAACCTCCCGAAAGATCAAACTTCGGCTCCAATCAGAAGACGCGCCTCAAGTCGAAAAAGACGAAATCAGCGTCGATGCCCTAATTTTCGCACCAAACCGCGCATAATTCGCTCTGTCGCCGTCCCAAAGGGCTGATCGGTTGTCAGATAAGTCCAGGTGGCGCCGCGTTGGGATGGATCGATGCCCGATTCCTGAGCGGCCTCCAATCGCGCGGCGATCTCTGCATCCAGCCCCGCTTCCAGCTGCGTAAAGATGGCGTGGACCGAGGTGAGGTACTCGTGCAGCGGGTCCCGGCCGCCCCAGGAAAGCCACTGGACACCCTCGCGAAGGTCGGTGATCGTGGCCAGATAATCCGCCCACTGATCATCGATGGCGCCGAGCGCTACCAGCCGTTCGAGTTCGGAACCTACTGGGGTCTCGCCGGCTAGAATCGCCTGGCGGCGCTGCTGGATCTTTTGCCGTTGGCCTTCGATCACGCTCTCGTATTTCTGGAGAAAGCGGCGGATTTCGAGATTCTGCCCTTCCGCCAGCCGTTGGATGCTCTCGGCGTCGTGGCCCAGGTTCGCGTCGCCAATCCCGTACTTCACCAGCATGTCGTCCTGGAGCGAAATGAAAAACTCGGAGCTTCCGGGGTCGCCCTGCCGTCCGGAACGCCCACGCAGTTGGTTGTCGATGCGCCGGCTCTCGTGACGATTGGTCCCGATGACATGCAATCCGCCCAGTTCGGGCACGCCGGGACCGAGTTGGATATCGGTGCCGCGTCCGGCCATGTTGGTGGAGATGGTGACGGTGCCGAGCTGGCCAGCGCGCGCAATCATCCCCGCCTCCTGTTCCTCGTGACGGGCGTTCAGCACTTGATGAGGAATGTCCGGCAAGCGAGCGCTCTGCCGCTCCGATTCCTCGACGCTCCGGGTTCCCACCAGAACCGGGCGCCCAGTGGAATGAATGCGCCGGATTTCTTCCAGCACGGCTCTCTCTTTGTCCGATTTCCTGGCATAGACGCGATCGGGAAGATCCTCGCGGATCATGGGGCGGTTGGTGGGGATTACCTCAACTTCCAAGCCATACACCAGCCGCAGCTCCTCGGCTTGCGTGGCAGCGGTGCCAGTCATCCCGCAGACCACGGGGTAAAGCGAGATCAGGTTTTGGAGCGTGATGGATCCGAGAATTCGCCCTTGCGTCTTCAGCGCCAGGCCTTCCTTGGCTTCAATGGCAGTGTGCAATCCAGCCGGCCAGCGCCGGTTCTCCGCTATGCGGCCTTTGAACTCGTCCACCGACTCGATGACGCCGTTTTTCACCAGATAGTCGACGTCTTTGCGCAGCAAGGCGTGGGAGTGCAGTGAATCCTGAACGGCGGTGAGCAGTGGAAGATTTTCTTCGTCGAACAAGTTGCCGCACCCGAACGAAGTTTCCACTGCGCGGATTCCAGCATCGGTGAGCGCAATGTTCCGGGCGTACTCGTCGAGAGTGAAATGACGGCCGCGCCGGAAAAATCGCGTGACGCGCTCCACCTGGTAGGCGAGCGGCTGTTCGCCCTCATCACCGCCCGCAATCACCAGAGGAATGCGCGCTTCGTCGATGAGGATGGAATCGGCTTCGTCGATCACCGCGGCCGCGAACGGCCGATGGACCTGCTGGCGCGGATAGAGCGCCAGGCCGTCGCGCAAATGATCGAAGCCGATCTCGTTGGCGGTGGCGTAGGTGATATCGCAGGCGTAGGCCCGGCGGCGCTCTTCAAGATCCATGCCCTGTTGGATATGGCCTACCGAAAGCCCTAGGAATTCGTATATGCCGCCCATCCATTGCGCGTCGCGGCGAGCCAGATAGTCGTTCACGGTCATCACGTGAACGCCCTGGCTTTCCCGCGCGTACCAGGCGACGGCCGGCACCGCGGCCAGCGTCTTGCCCTCGCCCGTTTGCATTTCGGCGATCTTGCCGGCGGTGAGGGCCAGCGCGCCACGCAATTGGACATCGAACATTTTCAGGCCAAGCGCGCGTTCGGCGGCGACGGCCGTGAGCGCAATTACTTCAGCAAGACCCAGCGAGCGCCAATGGATGGCTTTGAGCTCTTGGTTTGTGAGGGACCCCAGCTGGTCGCGATGCTGGTTGATCACTGGGATAAATGATTCCGACAGAACCGCATCAGGAAACAGATTCCGCAGAAAGTGGCGCAGGAATGTGTGCGCCACGCGTTATCGAATGGCCTTCTTCAGCCAGCGCGCCGTAAGGGACCGGTGCCTGGGTGAAAACTGATCCGCGGCTGCGCGCAAGTACGGCTGAAACTCCTGCGCCCAATATGCCGCGTATCCGCGTTCGTGGATGTCCTGCAAAACCTGGCTGTAGTGAGTGAGGACGCTCGCGCCCAGCGTCTGCCCGGATCGCCACACGGCGCGATTGGAAGCGCGGGCCAGCTTGAGCAACGTCACCGGAACACGCGCAATGGCCGATACCGCCATCATCGACGACAGTTCGAACACCGGCCGATTCTGCGCCACAGCCTCGGCTTTCAATTGCTCCCAATGCGCGGCCAAAAATCCAACCGAGGGCAAATTGCGCGGAGGAATTTTGGCCACGGCCTCACGAAACGCGCCCCACTCGCGGCGTAAACCGGCTACATCCAGAGGCGGAGCATTGCATAGATCGGCCACCTGGCTGGCGCTTTGCTCCAATCCTTCCAAAAGCTGATCGACGTTTTCGAATTTCGCGTCGCCAGTGAGCAAGCCTTCCTGCTCGAGCGCAGTGGCAATCTCCTGAACGATGTGCCGCCCGGCGCCCGATACATCGGCCAGCGCCGCCATGATCCACACTGGAGAAGCGCGAAACGCCAGTAAACCCGCCAGTTCGATTCCATGCCCCGCGGTCCTGCGCAGCAGGAAATCGCCGGCCAGTTCTTTGCCACTCGGGTACACGCCCTTCACTTCACCCACCTGCTCGATCATGAACCGCAGCGCGATGTCCACCATCATTTGGTACGTCTTGGTTCGGCGCACGGCGGAAGGAACCGATACATCGCCGATCTCGCGAATCAATCCACCGGCCAGCGCGGCGGCGGAACGCACCACGCGCTCGGGCAGGGAAATGACATAGCTGGCGACTCTGGCGGTGGACTTGGCCGGCTTCATTGGATAGCCCCACTGTGACTAACTATGATCGTGACTCACTATAATTGTGACCTATGGCCGACATCGTGATTCGCCCCAGCATGAAGTTCATCAAGGCGGGATACGTTTGCGCTCTGCTGGTAGTGTGCGCGGCGGTCTTCGTTCACTACAAATATCTGGCGGTTCAGTATCCGGATCAGCGTTACCCTTACCTTCCACTCGCTAGCCTCTTGCTGTTGCTTTGGCCCATCAAGCGGCACTTGCAGCGGCAGACCGTGAAGCTCACACTCGCCGCCGACAAGCTACGCTTTGAAACCGGACTCGCCACCAAGTCCATGCGACTCATTCAGCTCCCCAAGGTACAGGACGTACGCGTGATTCAGTCCTTTTCACAGCGAATATTCGACGTCGGAGATATATCTATAGAAACTGCTGGCGAGAATAGCCGCCTGGTAGTTCACAATTTGGATCAGCCACGGCAATTGGCGGAGCAAATCACCGACGCGTCCACGCACCCACTGTCCGGCGGATTGCATTAAATCCTTGTAACAATAAACGTTTCAACAACTTCGACCGTACCCGCCACGGCTGGTTTTTGATATGGTATTAAGAAGTGCCACTAAGAAAGCTGGGTGGGCAACCAGCCCTGGGTCTCGCAGTGCTTCTGGTTGCCACGCTTCCTGTGATTGGCGGGTGGAAGTTGGCAGGTCCGTTTGGCGGGAGCGCGCGTTCTATCGCGATCGATCCGCAGAACGGCCGCACGCTAATCGCTGGTGCGCGTGACTCTTTGCTGTTTCGTTCTGACGATGCAGGGGCATCCTGGCGGCTGCTGCCGTTCCCTCGCGGAACTCCTGGTGTCTTCAATTCAGTCCTCATCGATCCCGCCGCATCCGCGCATTACTACGCTGGATTGGATGCGGGCGATTCTTCGGACTCCGGAGTCTATGAGAGCAAGGACGGCGGCGAAACCTGGCAGGCTTTGTCCGGCATTCATGGATCGCGCATCGAAGCGCTGGCGCTCTCGCCGATAGATTCCGCGATTCTTGCCGCAGGCACCTCGAAGGGTGTTTTTGTCTCCGATGACAGCGGTGTCACCTGGCGCAGAATCTCTTCGGAAACCGATCGGGAGATGCAGGACATCACAGCCCTGGCCTTCGACCCGGCGGATAAGAACGTGCTCTACGCCGGAACTCCCCACCTGCCGTGGAAAACCACTGACGGCGGCGCTACCTGGCATTCCGTTGCGACCGGCCTGATCGACGATTCCGATATCTTCTCCATCCGCGTGGATCCGAAAAATCCCAAGCTGGTTTTCGCCAGCGCTTGCAGCGGCATCTATCGCAGCGACAGCGGGGGCGCGGCTTGGGTGAAGATCCAAGGCATTCCCGGTACCCATCGCCGCACGCACATCATCTCGGAGGATCCGGCAAACGCCGGCATCATTTTCGCGGGCACCACGCTCGGGCTGTTCAAATCCCCGGACGGAGGCAAGACCTGGCGGCATTTGAGTTCGGAACAAGTCAACTGGATGGTGTTCGATCCGGGCGATCCGCGAACCTTCTACCTGGCAACCGAATTCGCGGGCATTCTGAAAAGCACGGACTCGGGCGAGACGTTCCGGCCGATGAACGAAGGTTTTGCGAACCATCGCCTGTCCGAGATCACGTCCGATGGCAAGCGCCTTTACGCCAGCAGCACTTACGAGGGCCTGTTCGGCGGAGTTTTTGTCAGCGGCGATGGCGGTCTCCAATGGTCTTTACAGGCCAATGAAGAGGCGCTGCATGGCCGAAACCTGCACAGCTTGACCGCTTCTTCTACGAACTCAAATGTAGTTTTCGCCGCCAGCGAGGACGCAATACTAAAGTCCGAGGACGCGGGGAAGACGTGGACGCCGGTGCATGAGCCTGGCCCCGAGCCGCGTACGGTTGTCACCCGGACGGGCCAGCGCGTGCCGCGAGTTGTGCGCGTCCACATCCACTCGCTTCGGGCGGTTCAGTTGGGAAAGAGTCCCTTGGTTCTCTTCGCCGGAACAGACGCGGGCCTGTTCCGAAGTGCGAACTCCGGAGCTAGCTGGGAGCAAGTGAAATCCGCTGGAATTACGGGCGTACCGGTGCTGGCCATTTACGCCCCCCCGAGCGGCGTCTCGCGTTTGGCCGTGCGAACCACGTCCGATTTGTTCCTTTCCCAGGATTCCGGCCGAACCTGGCAGTCCGCGCTGGTGCCCGAAGGATACTACCTCTACGACGTGGCGCTGCCCGTGGAGCACGAGGTGGCAATTCTGGCTGCAACTTCGCGCGGGGTTTTGCAGTCTATTGACGAAGGCGCACATTGGAAGCTTGTGACGGAAGGTGTTCCCGCGGCGACGGTGGACTCAGTTCGTTTCAATCCCTCGGAGGGGCGTGAGGCTTTCTTGGTCCAATACGGAAACGTCTACCGCACGGTGGATGGTGGCGACTCCTGGCAGGCCTTCTCCAGTGAAGGCCTCGAAAGCGCCGCTATTCGAATGCTGTGGTTCGCGCCGGACCTTCCCCTGCGGATTTTCGCGCTCAGCACGGCGCGGGGGGCATTGGTTTTCGATATGCCGCAGGCTACTGTGGCCCAACAGAATGATCACGCTGTTATTCGAAGCATTAAATGAAATCAGAGGAAAGGTGAAAAACATGCGAGCAGTATGGAGATATCCGATTCTGGCGCTAGCTGCATTGGGCGTCTTAGGAATTCCAAATCCGGCGCGCGCGCAAAACGCCGCGGCACACTCAGACGAATATAACAATTTCTTTGAACTAAACATCTACGCCGGATATTCCGACTACCAGAGGGTCCCCGCTGGGCTGGGCTCAAAGATATCTGGCGCCACCATCCTGGGCGGCCGGGTGACGGAGAATTTCTGGAATTACGTCGCGCTGGAAGAAGACTTCAACGCGTATTCGTGGAACAAATACCAGTTCCTCTCGAGTCCCTCGGACGGTGTGATCCTTGCGCCCCCGTTCCCGATCCACACCTTGCAGCCCGCACTGGACGTGGTGCTGCACTTTACGCCACGCGACCACAAGTTCCGGCCGTTCGTCCTGTTGGGTGCCGGCGCATCTTTCGACGTGCTGGGCAAGAATGCGGTCAAATGGGGCCAAGCCATGCCTGCCGGCTCCGGGTTCGGGGGATTCGACACCGATGAGCGCTTCCAGGGCAACTACGGAGGCGGCATCAAGTACCAGGCCAGCAAATGGTTTGGCTTCCGCATCGATGCCCGTGGTTTGGCGGGAATTGGTCCGCGTTTTGGCCTGCCCACCAGCAGCGCCACTGGCGTGTATATTCCCGGCGGCAAAATCTTGAATGGTCTTCAGGTCACTGCCGGCCTGACGCTGTACCTTGGACATCGCGGCGAGCTCCCAGCGCCTCCTGCACCTCCGCCGCCACCGCCGCCGCCCCCACCACCGCCGCAGGCCATCATCCCAGGCTCCATCAGCGCCAGCCCGACCACGGTTTGTCCAGGCGATGCGGTGAGCCTCAGCTCCGATGCCTCAGATCCCGCGGGGCATCAGTTGACCTATCAATGGACCGCTAACGGAAGCTCGGTGGGAACCGGCGCGCGTTACACTTACATGGCAAGCTCCTCGGGAGACGTACGAATCGGTCTGCATATCGCCGACTCGGGCAATCCCTCGCGTGGCGCGGACGCCGCTCCGGTTTCGATTCACGTCAACACCTATAATCGACCGACGGTGAGCCTGGCAGCCAATCCAACCGAACTCGATCGCGGACAAATGGCCATGCTGCGCGCCGTAGGTCAGGGCTCCGATTGCGGCGGCAGGCTGACCTACAGTTGGGCCGCTTCCGAGGGTACGGTCACTGGCACTGGCGTCGACGCTCAATTCGATTCCAGCTCGGTCTCGTTCACTGCCGACCGCAGCCGTCCGCAGTCCAAGCAGGTTAGCGTGACTGTCACGGTGGCTGACGCCAAGGGCGGCTCCGCCAACGCCTCCGCCAACATCACTGTCAACCTGGGCGCGGAAGCCCGGCACTTCGGCGACATTCTGTTCCCGAAAGACAGTGCGCGAGTCAACAATTGCGGCAAGCGCGTGATCATCGAACAGTTGTATCCGCAGCTCACCGCCAACCCCAACTACGATGTTGTCCTGGTGGGCCACATCGATTCCGCCGAAGCGCCCAGCGGCAGATCGCGCCGGGGCCGCAACCTGGATCGGGATCGCGTGCTTCAAACCGCGGCCGTGCTGAGTGGCGGCGGCGGAACCTGCAGTTCGCTCGATCCATCCCGCATCAAGGGGAGCTGGATTGGAGCGACCCAGGAGACTCCTTCCGTGCCTACTTCTTGCGCCGTATCGACCACGGCTCCCAAGGAGCGCAGAGGCGCGGCCATCGACGACACCGACGCTGCCAAGAACCGGCGAGTGGAAATCTGGCTGGTTCCCAAAGGCATGGCTCTGCCGGCCGCTACGCACGACGCCAAGGAGCTGCCGGATGCCGATCTGAAGAAGATCGGTTGCCCGAAGTAAGTAGTTAAGCAGTTAAATTTGGCGCCGGGTGCTTCACCGCATTCGGCGCCTTTTTATTGTTTACGAGCGCGGCAAATCGCGATGAACTATTCCGATTCGGTCCGATATCTCTATTCACTGGGCAACGAAGTGCTCACGGCCAAGCTCGGCCTGGAACGGATCCAGGCAATGCTTGAGGCTCTCGGCAATCCGCACCAGGCGTGCCGTTGGATACACGTGGCCGGAACCAACGGCAAGGGGTCGACGTGCGCCATGATCGACGCTGGCTTGCACGCCGCTGGAGTCCGCAGCGGCCTTTACATCTCGCCCCATTTGATCGAACCTACCGAACGCATTCAAATCTTGGGCCAGCCTGTGAGCCAGGAGCAATTCGCGCGCGCATTCGATCGGGTACATGACACGGCGCAAGCGATGCTCAAGTCTGGCGGCATCGACATGCACCCCACCTATTTCGAGACCGTCACCGCGATGGCTTTCGTGCTGTTCGCCGAAGCGAAGTTGGATCGGGTGGTGCTGGAAGTGGGGCTGGGTGGCCGTTTGGATGCCACCAACGTGGTGACTCCCGAGCTTTGCGTAATTACGCCCATCGATTACGATCACCAGATTTTTCTGGGCGACACCATCGAGAAGATCGCAGCCGAAAAAGGCGGCATCCTGAAGCCGGGCGTGCCCGCCGTCTTCGCCGAGCAACGTCCGGAAGCGGAGGCTGTTCTTCGCCAGCAGGCCTTGGCCACCTATACGCTTTCGCGCGATTGGCCGGTCACCGGCCTTGCGATCGATGCGCGCGGCAGCCGTTTTCGATTGCGGGGCGATGAAATTGTCTGCCCGCTGGCCGGTGAGCATCAGGTAGAGAATGCGCGCGTGGCCGCCATCGCACTTACCGAACTCGGCGTTTCAGCCGCCGGAATAGCCGGCACGCACTGGCCTGGACGCCTGGAGCATGTCTCCGAGCGGCCGGAGATCATCATTGATGGAGCCCACAATCCCGCCGGAACGCGTGCCTTGGCTGCCTACATTCGCCGGTTCTACTCGGGTCGACGCGTTTGGATGATTTACGGTGCGCTACGCGACAAGGCGGTCGCTGAAATGACGTCGATTTTGTTTCCCCTGGCCGATCACGTGATCCTCACTGCTCCCGACAATACGCGCGCCATGCCTCCGGAAGATATCGCAGCGCCGGGCGCTCAGCTCACGCACTCCATTGCGGAAGCGATCGGACTTTTGGACGCTGTCCCGCCAGACGACGCCGTCTTCATCGCCGGTTCGCTCTACCTGGCTGGCGAGGCCCGTGCTGTGCTCGTAAAATAAAACCAGTGTCATTCCTCCGGGCGTATTGCATTACCGCTCCGCTGATTGTTCTTGCCACCATTGCTTTCGGATTGGTGAGCTTGATCATTTCGCTTTTTGAGACCGGCGGCCGCCAGCAGATTGCAGTGGCGCGTTCCTGGGCGCGCTTCCTGCTGTGGGGGAGCGGAGTGAAAGTGAAAGTGGAGGGTTTGGAGAAGATTGTATCGGACGGAAGCTATGTTTTTGTTTCCAATCACCTCAGCTACATGGACACGCCCGTGATTCTGGCAAACATTCCAGTGCAATTCCGTTTTCTGGCCAAGAGCGGCTTGTTTCAGATTCCTCTGCTGGGAACGCACTTGGCCCGGGCCGGCCACATTCCGGTTCCGCGCGATGACGCGCGGGCGGCGGTGAAAACCATGACCATCGCCGCGCATGCCATTCGGGAGCGCGGAATCTCGCTGCTCATTTTCCCGGAAGGCGGGCGCTCGCACACTGGCGAACTCGCATCCTTCAAAGAAGGCGCCGCCTATATCGCGATCCGCGCCGGAGCTTCGGTAGTTCCGATCGCGCTTCAAGGAACGCGCGCCGTGCTGCCCTTTGGTTCGGGACATGTAAGGAGCGGACCTGTGACCATGCGGATCGGTGATCCAATTCCGACCGATGAAACCCGATTGCAGGATCGAGGCCGTATCACTGAGGAGCTTCGCGATCGCATCGTCAGCATGCTGGACGAGCAGCCGATACACGCTTAGCTATTTCCGGCTCTTAATCCACTCCACCGCGGCGTCCAGCGCGGGATCTTTCCCCGCCAGCAGCGCTGCCCGGGATAGCGAAGTTTCCACGTCGGGCGTCACGCCCAGCCCTTCCAGCGGCTTTCCGCCTTCGGAAATGTAGTTGGCGATCGCATATTGAAACCCATCGCCGTTGGGCAATCTTTCGAACACCGATGGCAACGCGGCCGCGGCGGTTCGGGATCCGAAGATTCGCGCGCGGCCCAGGTCCTTCAAACCTTCGGCCATAATCTCAGACGTCGAGGCCGACGTCCCGTCGACGAGAATAGCGAGCGGACCCGCAAAAGTGGTGAGCCGCGGATTCACCACAAACTTCAGCGTCGCGTCGCGCATATACAAGGTCCCGAGATTCTGATTGGGTTGCGCGATGAACCAGCCAGCCATCCCCATGGCCATGATGCCGATGCCGCCCGGATTTCCGCGCAGATCGACGATGAAGCCTTCACACTTTGCGCAGCCTTCCACCGCATTCCCGAACGACGTCATCAGCCGCTGGGCATCCAGAAAAACATTGAACTCGACGTAACCGATGTTTCCGTCGCCCACTCTCGATGCATTGATCCAAACCTGCATCGGGTTGAGATACCCAAAGCGCACGCGCTCGCCCTTCGGCTGACCTGGCGCCAGTGTCTTGCTCACGCGCTTGTCATCGCCATCCAGAAATTCAACTTGCACCGCAGCCGATGCGTCGCCCGACAAGCGCCCTAAAATGGCCCGCCGCAGCATCAGATCGTGCAGCGTTGACCCGGCGTAAGTCTTATTCAATTCCGCCACGGCGGGTGCCAGAACCGTGCCTGCGATCTTCAAAATCTCCCAGCCGGGCGCTACGCCCTGTTTGAATGCCGGCGAATCCCGTTCCACTGAGGTAACCAGAACCTGCGCGCCCACCACGCGCAGATCGATGCCGGTGGCCGTGTCGTCGCTTTGCGCCCCGTCCACGTTGGAATAGAGCTCGCCTGGAACAATACCAAAGTGAGTTTGATGTAAGCGGCCTAGCATTTCTTCCAGAATGACGCGCGCGGCATCCATGCTGACGGCCGCGTCGATCTTTGGCCGGTACTCGTCGTGGATGGCCTGCCAGTCTAATCCGCCCGGCATGGTCTGCCAGTGTTTATCGCGGATCGCGGTCCACACATACTCAAAGGATTGAATGTTGAGCTTACGCTGTTCCGGAGTGAGAGCCGCTCCAAGCGGACTTCCCATCAGGAGAGCAGTCAGGAATACAATTGCGATCGCGATGCCGCGTATCGCATTTTTCGAAATCATTCCTTCTCGAGAACCTTGGCGCCCAGCGCACCGCCGATGATGGGAAGCGCCGTCAGAATTACGAAGAACAACATTAAGTAAAGGGTGAGCCCCGCGATGATCAACGCCGGATTGTTCAACGCCTGCCGCACCATCTCCCAGCGAGGATCGTTCGGCGATAGCTGGCTTTGAAGTTCTTTTTCCAACCCACCCTGGCTCGAGACCGCCACCATCGCGATGGTGAATAGAACGCTCACCAAAGTGAAGGAGAAAATGCCTGTAATCCAGCCCATTCTAGCGCCGCTGCGCAAGCTGAGAACCTGACCAGTGCGCCGGCTGTAAATGTAAACGGCAACAAAACCCGCGGCGACGAAGGCAATCGGCAATCGCAGCCAAGCCAGTGGAATGGGGATCATGCAAACCAATACCGCGGAAGCGGCGGCGAAGAATCCGATCCGCACCGCCAGCCGGTTGTGAAAACTAATCTCGGCCGGCAATGCGGCGAATGGAATTGGCGTGATGCTCGCAACTTCGATGGGGGGCGCTGCTACCTCCGGCTCTTCGACGCCAGGATAGTCGTACTGCGGCTTGCCGCACTTGTGGCAAAAGCGAGCGTCGGGCGGCAATTGAGCGCCACAGGTGCAAAATTCGGGCACGACTTCAGTTTGACACGCTAACGACACTCGCGGTGGACTGCCTGGATGGCCCGCTCCAGCCCGTCACGCCGCACCACGATACTGATGGTCAGCTCGCTGGACCCCTGCGCAATCGCAATGATGTTGACGTTTTGCTCCGAAATAGCCTGAAACAATCGCCCGGCCAGTCCAGGCGTGCCACGCATGCCTTCGCCCACCAGCGCCAGAAGCCCCACGTTGTCATCTACGGCAATGGGTTTCAGATAGCCGTGCGTCAGCTCCAGCGCGAGATCCGCTTCCAGGGATTTCATCACCGCCGCCAGCTCTTCCTTGCGAACCAGGAAACAGAAGCTTTGGCGATAGCTGGAACTGCTGAGGGCCAGCACTTCGGCATTTGCATCGGCCAGCGCTTCCAGCGCCCGTGCCATGAGCCGCGTGCCGCTGACCGCCGCACTGGCTGGTTCGATGGACACCAGTGCGACATTGGCTATGGATGTGACGGCGCGAGGACCCGAGGGCGCTTCCACAGTGGAGATGATGCGCGTCCCGGGATGCTCCCGATGAAAGCTGTTCTTGCTCCACACCGGAATTTGCCGCTCGATCAACGGCGCCAGCGTGCGTGGATGCAAGACTTTCGCGCCGTTGTACGCCAGCTCAGCGGCTTCGTTGTAGGTAAGCGCATCCAGCACCCGTGCTTCGCGGACCGAGCGCGGATCGGCGCTCATGATTCCGTCTACGTCCGTCCAGATCCATAACTCGGAAGCATCCAGCGCCGCCGCAAGAATGGAGGCTGAGAAGTCCGATCCGCCTCGCCCCAGAGTGGTGGGCCGCCCATCCACGGTTGCCCCATTGAAGCCCGTGAGAACCGGCAGGACGCCGCTCGCGAACAGCGGCTCAATCAGACTTCCGGCCTTGCGCCGCGTGGCCTCCATGATCGGGGTGGCATTTCCAAAAACCGCGTCGGTGACGATTACTTCGGCCGAGTTAATGGCGCGCGCTGCGATCCCGGAAGATTCCAGGTATTCCGCGATCATCAGCGCCGACAGACGCTCACCAATGGCGATGGCCTCGTCCACCGACTTCGGCGGACGATCGCCCAGCATCAGCATGCCGTGAGCGATGCGGCGAAAATCGGAGATGAGGTCGCGAATTCCGGCCAGGGCACGATCGCAGCGAGCCGGCTCGCCCAATAATTCGTGACACGTCTTTTCGTGGCGCTCCGAGAGGCTTCGAATGCTGGATTCGATTCCAGCTTCGTCATCCGCCTCCGCGTGCCGCAGCGCGCCGAGCAACAGATCGGTGACGCCGGACATGGCCGACACCACCGCCAGCACCGGCCGTTGCGCCTTTTGTTCCGTGCAAATGGCCGCAGCCACGCGAATTCTTTCGGCGGTGCCCATGCTGGTGCCACCGAATTTCATAACAAGCAGATTGTTCATTGAGTTCGTTCACGCCCGTTGGAGGTGCGATCGCGGATGATTTTCAGAATGGCGGCTTCCACTTCGTCGATGGTCAGCCCGGTGGTGTCCACGTAAACCGCGTCCGGCGCCTGCACCAGCGGCGATTCGGCGCGTCCACGGTCGCGCTGGTCGCGTTCGCGAATCTGTTGCTCCACAACGTCGGCCGGCAACGCCGATTCATTGGCTCGGCGCGTGGCGCGCTCTTCGGGCAGTGCGTCCAGAAAAATTTTGACCGTGGCCTCCGGAAAAACAACGGTACCGATGTCACGGCCTTCCATCACCACCGAAACTTGTCCGCCGATCTCACGTTGCTTTTCCACCAGCGCGCGGCGAACCGACGGTACCAGCGAAACTTCGGACGCTGCCTGGCTGACGTCGGGAGTTCGAATGGCCTCCGTAACATCTTCGCTGTTCAAGAATACGGCGTGATCGCCCGGAGCAAATTCAATGTGCGCCGCGTTGGCAAGCTGCTCCAAACGGTGCATGTCGGACGGCGCCACTTTCGTGCGCAGCGCCCACAGCGCCACGGCACGGTACATCGCGCCCGTGTCCACATATACAAATCCAAGCTTGGCCGCGATGCGGCGCGCCAGCGTACTTTTGCCCGCGCCGGCCGGGCCGTCGATCGCTATCGTGATTCGTTTGCTCAAATTATCATGAAAGCACATGCATGAGGAGATTTTCCGTGCGCTCCAGGAAGGCGCAACCGTTCTTACCGCCGGACGCCGGCTGGCGCGAGTGCTGGCGCGCGATTTCCACTCGATGCAGGTGGAGCGCGGGAACACACTATGGAACCGTCCGGATGTGTTGCCACTGGACGCATTTCTCGATCGAACTTGGAGCGAGTGGCTGGGACGCTACGGAGACGAGAGCGCTCCGGTATTGCTCGATCAGGCGCAAGAGCAGATGCTGTGGGAGCGGATTATCCGCGAATCGCCGGCGGGTGCGACGTTGTTGCAGATCCCTGAGACCGCTCGGAAGGCCATGGATACCTGGCGGCTGATGATGGAGTATCGGCTGCCGGTAGATGGAAGCTTTGAAGCATCGGAAGATTGGGCGGCATTTGCGAGTTGGGCGCGCGAGTTTCGTCGAAGATGTGAAACCAACCGATGGTTGGAAACTCCGCGTTTGAGCGATTTTTTGCGAGACCGGGCGCCGCGGCCGAAAGCAGTTTTCCTGGCGGGCTTCGATGAAATCACACCGCTCGAAACTGAATTCCTCGAGGCGCTGGGAGAATGGCGGGCCGTGCCAGTCAAAGAATACTCTGGCGCCATAGAACGAAGAAAGCTCGCTGACTCATCGGCCGAAATCCGCAGCGCCGCAGCCTGGGCTCGAGCGCTGCTCGAGAAGGATCCGGAAACACAGGTCGGCGTTATTGTTGCACCCGATCTCACCCGCTTGCGACCCAATCTCGACCGGATTCTTGGCAAAATTCTCGGGGAAGGGGTGTTTCATCTCTCCGTGGGACCGCTGCTCGCGGAGTATCCCTTGGTCCGTTCCGCGCTTTTGATGCTGGAATTCGCCGCGGGCGCATTGCCGCTGCCGCGCGCGGGAATGCTGCTGCGATCGCCCTTTCTCGCGGGCTCGGAAAAGGAATGGGGCAAGCGCGCCCAGCTCGACGCGAGGCTACGCAGGAACGGGATATGGGAATTGTCTTTATCCCGCTTGCTCGAAGAGGCGGGTAGCTGTCCGGAGCTGCAGCGCGTCCTACGAAAATGTGACAAGCGCCTTCGAAAGATTCCTGACGAGCAACTACCGAGCCAATGGAGCGGCTGCATTGAGGATCTGCTCGAAGCGTTTGGCTGGCCGGGCGACCGCGCTCCCAGCAGCGTGGAATTTCAAACCATCGAGGCCTGGCGCGGTCTCTTGTCCAGTCTTGAATCACTGGATCTCGTAGCGCAATGGATGAATATCGAGAAGGTGATCGACTGGCTCGACGAGAAGGCGTCCAACATTCGTTTTCAAGTGGAGGACGAAGGCGCGCCGGTGCAAGTGATGGGAATGCTGGAAGCCGCGGGCCTGCGTTTCGATCATCTCTGGATCATGGGCCTGCACGATGAAGCGCTCCCGTCTCCGGCGAATCCAAACCCGTTCCTGCCGGTTTCGTTGCAGCTCCGGCACCAGCTTCCGCATTCGTCGGCGGAGCGCGAACTGGAGTTCGCGACTAAGCTGATGGATCGTTTACTCGCGAGCGCGCCGGATATTGTGCTGAGCTACCCGCAAACGGAAGGCGATCGAACATTAGCGCCCAGCCCCCTGGTAGCTGACGGTTTGTGGTTAGCTGGCGGTTTGTGGTCAGAAGCTGAAGAACAACAGGTGCCTGCGCACGCCTCCGCGCCATTCGATGAGCTCGCGGACGAAACCGGGCCGGCCTTGGTGCAGGGCGACTCAACCGGCGGCGCGTCGATCTTCAAGGACATGGCAGCCTGCCCGTTCCGTTCGTTCGCCAAGCATCGTTTAGGAGCGCGTCCGCTGGAAGAGACAGACCTGGGATTGAGCTATCGCGATCGCGGAACAACCGTTCACAAGGCGCTCGAGTTCATCTGGGCCGAACTGGGGTCACACGCACAATTGATAGAGCTGAGCCCCGGCGAATTGGATGCGCTCATCGCGCGTGGCGCCGATGCAGCCGCCGCGAAGCTCGGGCCGGGCATCGGGCGGGATCTTGAGAAACAGCGCTTGCAGAAGCTGCTCGCGGAGTGGCTCGACATAGAGAAATCGCGCCCGGAGTTCAGCGTGGCAGGAATCGAAGCCGAACGCGCGATCGCGATCGCTGGATTGCAAGTGAAGGTGCGGGCCGATCGCGTAGACGCGTTGCCGGATGGCCGGGAGATCATTCTTGACTACAAAACGGGCCAGCTAAAATCGCGCGGATGGGAAGGCGAACGGCCCGATGAACCGCAGCTTCCGCTGTACTGCGTCACGAACGAGCGGCCCGTTGCCGCCGCAGCCTTCGCCCTGATCCGCACCGGGGAGCTGCAGTTTCGAGGATCAGGCGCTGCGTTGCCGGGAATGGTCAAAATGAAAATCGATCCCCCGCTTCCATTTGAAGCGCAAATGGAGGAATGGCGGCGCGTCCTGGAGCACCTGGCCCAAGAGTTTCGCGCCGGCCGTGCCCAGGTGGATCCAAAGCCTGGCGCGTGCGACAACTGCGGTCTGCGCGCACTATGCCGCATCCGGGAGCTCGAAAATGATCGCGGATAGCGCAGCGCGGCTGCGCGCTCTGGATGTTTCGCAGTCCTTCATCGTGCAGGCGCCGGCCGGTTCGGGCAAAACCGAACTGCTGATTCAACGTTATCTAAAGCTGCTCGAAACCGTCGAGACGCCGGATGCCGTGGTCGCGATCACCTTCACCCGCAAGGCCGCGGGCGAGATGCGATCACGGGTCCTCGAAGCTTTGCGATCGGCCCAGGATGGAGTGGAGCCAGAGGTGGAACACGAGCGTTTGACGTATCGAATCTCACGCAATGTTCTCCAGCGTGCGCGGCAGTTGGGGTGGGACCTTTTGCGCAATCCCACTCAGCTCCGTATCGAAACTATGGATGCGCTGTGCGCGGCAATCACGCGCCGTATGCCGTGGCTTTCGCGTTTCGGAGCCATGCCGGAGATTTCAGAGAAGGCTGCGGACTTATATCGCGAAGCAGCGCGAAATACGCTGGCCCATTTGGAGACCGGCCATGCGGGCCTGGCATATCTTCTGCTGCATCTGGACAACGATTTTCAACGGGCGCGTCAGCTGATCAGCCAGATGCTGGAAAAGCGCGATCAATGGCTGCGGCACGTGGGAGCGGACCTTCGCCAGGAACTGGAACAGTCCTTACAGAGGCTGATTTTGAATGAACTCGGACAGTTACGCGACGCATTTCCCGACGACGTGGCGCAAGAAGTGGCCCGCCTTTGCGAATTCGATTATTTTCCCGATGCGCGGTTGGAGCATCTGTCGGATTGGGGCAAGATCGCGGATGTGCTTCTGACCAAAAGTGGCGACCTGCGCAAGCGATCGCAATTGTACTCACGCCTGCAAGGAGAAAATGTTCTGCTCGAATGCCTGAAGCGCTTGCGCGAGCTGCCTGCGCCCGCGTTCAATGACTCGCAATGGCAAGCCGTGCAGTCCGCGGTGTCCGTGCTCACGCTCGCGGTCGCCGAACTGCAGCTTGTATTTCGTGAACGAGGCCGCGTGGACTTCGCGGAGCTGTCCATTCGGGCGTCGGACGCCTTAGGACAGGTTGACGAGCCCGAGGATCTGGCGTTGGCGCTGGGAGCCAGCATCCGGCATTTCCTGGTAGACGAGTTTCAAGACACGTCGTACACGCAGTTTGAGTTGATCAAGAAACTGACGAATGGCTGGGATGCGGGCGATGGGCGCACGCTATTTTTAGTCGGCGATCCGATGCAGTCCATCTATCGTTTTCGCCAGGCGGATGTGAGCCTATTTCTGAAGGCGCGCGGGGAGGGCATCGGCGCCATTCAATTTGAGCCGCTGACGCTGAGCGTCAATTTTCGTTCCCGGCCGGGGATCGTGGAGTGGGTCAACCGCACGTTTGAATCCATTCTGCCCGCGAGCGACGATATCGACTCTGGCGCGGTGGCTTATTCCCCGAGCGTGCCAGGCACGGAAGGTACAGACGCTGTTATCGGCGTTCACGCGCTTCTTGACGGGCGGAAAGAGGCGAACCGGGTGATGGAGTTGATCGGCTCCCAGGGCGCGGGGACTGCCGCGATATTGGTGCGCTCCCGTAGTCATCTGATCGAAATCGTCAACGCGCTGAAGCGCAATCGAATCGCGTTCCAAGCCATTGAGATCGACCAATTGGGCGAGCGGCAAGTGATAGAGGACTTGATGGCGCTGACCTTTGCGCTGCTGCACGCGGCCGATCGCGTCTCGTGGCTCGCCATTCTGCGCGCGCTCTGGTGCGGCCTTACTCTCGACGACTTGCACGCGCTGACGGCGGCAGACCATCGCGCCACGGTCTGGGATTTGCTACACGGGGCCCTCCATCTATTAAGTAGTGACGGTCGCGAACGCATCCAGCGCATCATTCCCGTGATCGAACAAGCCATTGCCGAACGCGGGCGGCGTCCACTGCGGGAGTGGGTGGAAAACACCTGGCTGCGGCTCGGCGGCCCGGCCTGCGTTGAGGATGAAACCGCGCTGCAGGATGCGGCTGCCTATTTCGATCTTCTCGACGGCCTGGCCGAGGGCGCCGACCTGGCCGACTTCGATTGGTTCCGCGAGCAGGTGAACGCGCTGTTTGCGCAGCCCACGGCAAATGTCAGTGAAGTATTGCAATTGATGACCATCCACAAGGCCAAGGGCCTGGAGTTTGACACTGTGATCTTGCCAGGGCTGGGCGCGATTCCTCGCGGAGACGATCAGCGTCTGCTGCTCTGGATGGAGCATCGCGGCGAACTCTTGCTGGCGCCTATCGCGGAATCCGGCGGCGACAAGGATTCAATTTATAGTTATCTGGCAGGCATCGAACGGCGGAAATCGGACCAGGAAACCGCGCGTCTGTTGTATGTGGCGGTAACCCGCGCGCGCCGCAGCCTGCACTTGCTGGGGTCAGTGACGGCAAAAGACGACGGCACGTTTGCGCAGCCCGAATCGCGTTCTTTTTTGAAACTGCTGTGGCCGGCGGTGGCGGAGCAATTCGCGAATCCCGATGCGGGCGTCCAAGAGGAGCCGGCGCACCGGGCGAAAACCATCCGCCGCTTACCGGCGTCTTGGCGTATTCCCCCCGCACCTGTGGCAGTGCAGTGGAAACGTTCGGGGGTGGAGCGAGCGCAGCGGCCCGAGGTGACTTTCGATTGGGTGGGCGGCCGCTCGCGTTACGCAGGGGCTGCGCTACACGGATTTTTGCAGCGGATCGCGCGCGAGGGTTTGGATGCGTGGCCCGAAGCTGCCCTGCGATCGCGCAGCGCGTCCTATCGGGCGGTGCTCATGAATCTCGGGCTGCCGCCAGGCGACCTGGCATGGGCTGTCGAGCGGGTGGAATCGGGACTCTTAAGAACGTTACGCGATCCGCGCGGACGCTGGATTCTCGACAACCACACCGACGCCGCAAGCGAGCTGCCTGTGGCGGGCTTGTTAGATGGCAAGCTGAGCGAGGCGGTGATCGATCGGACGTTCATCGATGAGAGCGGCGTTCGGTGGATCATCGATTTCAAGACCAGCGTGCATGAAGGCGCGGGCCTGGAGAATTTTCTGGAACAGGAGAAAGATCGATACCGGGAACAACTGGAACGCTACGCGCGATTGATGGTGCAGCGCGATGATCGTCCTATCCGCTTGGGGCTCTATTTCCCGCTGATTGGCGCGTGGCTGGAATGGGCAGCGCCGGTGGTCTTACGCAAACAGGCCATGCTGTTCGAGCTTTAACAGAGCGGCTTTCACGCAGCGGCAATGATCGACCAATATGTTAAGATGCAATTGCCGACGTTATTTCACACTCGGGGACGTAGTTCAGCTGGTTAGAACGCCGGCCTGTCACGTCGGAGGTCGCGGGTTCGAGCCCCGTCGTCCCCGCCAACTTTTCCCTTCGTTTCAGACACTTAGTTTTTTGCCACGCTTCTCGCGTCAGCGGGTGCTGAGGCCTGCTGCGGGTGCGGGGCGAACGCTGGGAGCTGTATACTTACCTCACAAATGATTCCCGCGAAAATGGCGTCGATCCTTGCTGTTTCTATTCTGGCGGTGGTTGGAATTTGGAGTTCCAGCCAGGCTGCTTACGCCCAAGGTCTCGCGTATGTGGCGAATTTTGGCTCCAATAACGTCTCGGTGATCGACACCTCGAGCAACACCGTGATTGCCACCGTCATGGTTGGGAGCCAGCCTCAAGGGATCGCTGTTACACCGGACGGAGCCAGCGTCTATGTGGCGAATTGCGGCGGCGACGTCTTTGTGATCGACACCGCGACTAATAAAGTGTCCACCAAGTTTCCCGCTGGGGCGTGCCCCACCGGAGTGGTCATCACTCCGGACGGAACGCGCGCCTACGTGACGCTAACTAACGCCAACTCGGTGGCTGCGATCGACACTTCGACTAACACAGTGATGACCAAGATCCCCGTTGGAGACGCTCCCAGTGGAATTGCCATGGCCCCGAACGGATCCCATGTGTACGTGGCGAACGTAGGAGCTATGGCCTCCGGGTCCTCTGTCTCGGTGATCGACACCGCGAGCAACACCGTGGCCGACACGGTTGGGTTGGGGAACGTCGGCAGCGTTGGGGTAGCCATCACGCCGGATGGATCGCGTGTTTATGTGGCGAACGCGTTGGGATCCGTCTCGGTAATCGATACGTCGAGCAACACGGTATCCGACACGGTGACCGTGTCGGGCATAGGGAACTCGCCGGTCGGTGTGGCCATCACCCCGGACGGAACGCGCGCCTATGTGTTGACTTACGGTGCCAACGGCACCGGACCTGTCGCCGTGATTGACACACCCACTAACACGATCGCCGCCATGGTGAGCGTGGGCACCGGACCTACCGGAGTGGGAATTAGTCCGGACGGAACGCGCGCTTACGTGACCATCGCAACCAACGTCACCGGCATCGGTAACGGTGCAGTCACAGTGATCGATACGTCGAGCAACACCGTGGTCGACACCGTGCCCGTGGGGAGCACGCCCTTTGGGATTGTTATCACTTCGGGAAGCAGTGCGCCCCCGCCACCGCCCAGCATTAGTTCGGGTGGCATTGTGCCCGCAACCGTGCAGCCCGGCCAATGGGTGTCGATTTACGGCAGCAATCTAGCCAGCGGCACGACATCTTGGACCGGGAACTTTCCCACGTCCCTGGGCGGCGCCAGCGTGACCATCGACGGCAAACTCGCCTATCTCTCCTATGTCAGCCCTGGACAAATCAATTTGCAAATCCCGAATGACTCGAAAACCGGCGCCGTGCCCGTTGCGGTAACCACCGGCGGAGGAACTGGATCGTCCAGCGTAACGTTGGCTCAGTTCGGTCCTACATTTTTCTTGCTTGACGGGCCCATGCACGTGGCGGGGATCATTTTGAGATCCGACGGCTCGGGCGCCTATGGTGGAGGCAGGTATGACATCCTGGGGCCTACCGGAAATTCACTCGGTTATGCGACTGTTGCCGCAAAACCCGGCGATGTGGTTGAACTTTACGGTTCTGGATTTGGTCCAACCAACCCGAAGGTTCTCGCCGGCCAGGCATTTTCCGGCGCCGCGTCGACCACCAATCCGGTGACGCTCGACATCAACAGCGTTAGCGTGACGCCCGCGTTTGCCGGGTTGTCCGGCGCGGGCCTTTACCAGATCAACCTCACCGTTCCCTCGGGTCTCGGCACAGGAGAGGTCCCGTTACAGGGAGCGGTAGGCGGCGCCGAGACCCCTGTGGCCGTCTTCTCCCTGCAATAGATTACTCGGCGCATTCAATCACGTCGTTGGCTTTGTTATTCTGCCAGCTACACGTATCGGTCAGTAGGGAACTCCACTTGGCATTGGGCCAGACCGTTTGAGCCCATTGGGTCAGCTGGCTGATCAGAGTAGAATCCACGCCAATGAAGGCCAGGCGCGGGATCATGTACCAAACCCAATCGGGAAAAACACCGTCGTAACCGCTGCCACCGGGCACTGGTACGGATGAAGCGGTGGTCCAGCCACCGGTGTAAAACTGCTGCGGAGTGAACTGGCTCACTTGCTGAAGCCAAGAGGTTACGATTCCCGTGGCGATCGCGATGCGGGTTGACGGAGCAACTCCGGTCCACACGTTTTCGTTCCACTCCGGCGTGATCAGCCAGGATGGTTGAGCCACAAAGGGCTGCCAGCCATTGCCCGACAACTGCGGACCGGCGCCGAGTTGCTGCATGACCTGAAGACCTTTGATCATCCACTCGGTCTGGATTCCAGCTTGCGGGGAAAGAAGCGAACCCATGCTCTGCACAAAGTCGTACGCGTACGTCCAGTCAATCGGGTATTGATAGGATTGCTTCCCGTTGGAGTCGTTCAGAATCAGCTGGAGGTCGTACCAGATGAAGGACAAGTAGAGGTATGCGGCTGCGCTTCCGTTACGTAGTCCAACGATGCCCGTGTTGGGCATCTTCAACTCATGCGGGGACACAAAGAAAGGCACGTTGCTATACCAGGCCCTCGGGTCGGCTTGCGCGCCGAAAATGTCTTGAGAGAGCCCCTGGAGTTGAAACTGGTTCATCAGCTCCCAGGTCTTGACCAATCCCCACTGCGACTGCGAGTACATGGCGTTGACCGCGGAAGGGGTCCACGCGGTGGCCGAACTATTCCATATGGGCGTTCCCATCTGGGTGTAGAAACCGTAGAACGCGCCAAACCAGGCGCTGAAGTTAGCTTGCTGCGCGACATACGCCGCCGGATCGTTCACCTGGAGATTGGCGCTGAGCGTTTGATAAATGGTGTTATATCCGCTGGTTGTAAATGTCGAACCGAATGCATCCTTGGGATGGATTCCTGGCAGCCACTGGTTCCAGTCCGGGAGTTGCACGGCCAGGGGAATTTCGCGCTGATTCAGGCGTGAAGTGGCGGCAAAGACCGAGGACTGAATTCCCGACGGGAATATCGCGTCGACCACATCTTCATCGGAGTCCACCACCGCACGAAGGCCAGCGCCCGCGGCCCATTGGTTCGCAGGCAGCGAATCTAGTCCAGGACCAGGCTGATACGGTGGATTCCATGGACGGCCCGGATACACCTGGTTCAAGCTGCGAATGTAGCTCGCGATCTGGACGCCTTGCTGAGCGGTGAGCCCGTGGAACTGGGCACGCGCCTCGATGGAATTGTTCGAATAGCAGAAATACTTCAGATCCCGTCCGTCTTGGGCGTGGCAATCGGCGCAATGCGCCTGAATGGACTGGGACCCACCCGTGGTGAGGGGAGTGGTCAGCGCGGCCGTGTGCCACAGTGTTTGCCCCGCTGCGATGTCGGAAGCGCTGGTCGATGGCGGCTGCCAGGTCTCGGGTTTATCTTCCACAAACGTCGAAGCGGGGATGAGCGCGGTTCCGGCGGCGGTGAGAACGTTGAAGGCCAGTACTCGAAAGCCGCTCACTCTGCCGTCGGTCTGGTTAAAGCGAAAACTGACTGTGTTCGCGCCGGCCAGGATGGTGCCGGCGGGAAGATTCATGGTCATCCTCAAAGTGCTGAACCCTCCGCCAATGCCGCCGTACGCGTTGGCGTTCCCCAGCAGCGCGACGTTGCTGCTATTAATGGGAACCCAGGCCGAGCCGTTCACCTTGACGCTGGCCTGCGTTTGCGAGCGCAATCCATGGATTTCCATCCAGAGAGCCATTTGACCGCTCAGGTTTGCGCCGCTCGGGATGGTGATTGACTGCGATACGGTTGTTCCATTCGGGCCGATTACCTCCAAAGGCAGCGTGATGCTGGCCGTCGCCGCCAACGGATGAACGCGCTGAGCGTTGGACTGCGTACCATCCGCCGACGCGATAATCGGCAGCAAAACCGCCATGAGGAATAACGGAAGAAATGTATATGTGTTCTGCATGTAACTGAAACGCTTCGTTCAATGGTACTCGAAGGCGTTCAGTTCTGGTACTCACATACATGTTAGTTTAGTACTATTAGTACTAACAACGAAGAGCGGCGGCTATTTTGGGCCCGGTGTCAAGAGATGCCTTGGGAAGCGAGCCATGCCAGCGCCCCGGATACAGCCGCGTCGCGCTCGTGCTGGGTGTCGCCGCCTGCACCAAATTTCTGTCCTATGGCTCTCTCGATGGCGCCCACGGCAAGGTCGCAATATCTGAATTCGCCAAACACAATCCGGCGATCGCGCAGCACGACGGCCAGCACTCGGGCACCGCGAGGATTGTCATTCCCCGTAGCGTCTTGCCACAAAAGACTGTAAAATTTCTCGTCCTGCGTTTGGTACTTGCGCACCACATTCGCCAGCTGCGTCAGTTGCTCGTTGTTTCCGAACTCCTCAAGCAGTGCCGCCGCACCCTGTAAATCCGAGAATTCGGCGTCTGGACGGTCCACCACCTTCAGGGCCCTGGCTAAGGCGTCCGGAAGAATGTCGTGGTCGCCGTTGCGTGCGAGCGTCCAAGCGATATAGGAGGTGCCTGCTACATCATCCCGCAGCGCCCGCCGGAGAGTTTCATTGGTTACGGAATTGTCCGCGTATTCCAGCAGAGAATTCGCGGAGCCCCAAGCATGCAATGGCGCTTCCGCAATCCAGGTCTTGATCAGAAGCGCGTCCGTGTCTCGAGACGCCTTCAGTTTTTCGAGCGCTGCCTGCGCCAGGGACACGTCTTCGCGCCCCGGCCATTTTTTCAGCTCCGCTTTTCCGGAAAGGAGATCCGCAACGCTCGGCCGGGGAATGCCCTCCGCTGCCAGGAGATTCGTAGCCACTTCCGCCCAGCGCTCCCGATCGTCGCCGATGGCCGGCCCGATGAGCGCCATCAACTCGCCAGTCAGATCTTCCTCTTGCTTGTCCAGGTAACCGGCGACCGCGAAGACCTCTGCCGGTGTGCCACCGTCGAGCGCGTTGGCGACTTCGCGCAGTAGAAATACGCGCGCGCTGGCTGGCGGATGCTCCGATTCCTCGATTTCGGCGCGCACTGGAATGGTCAGGTGGACTCCGGAATCGGCGATGAGCTGCCACGGCTGGAGGGATGGATGTTTATTCTCCTGCAGCGGAAGAATCAGCACGCGTCCAGGCTCAAAGCTGGGAAGAGGCGGCGGATAGCCATTTACGAACTGCGTGACGCTGGGCCCGTAAGCGAAAAATCGCACTCGAAGCCGTTCGGGAACTGCGGGCTCCATAGCATCTGGATAGGAACGCAATACCTGGATCTCAGCCGTCATCGCCAGCGTCTCGGCTTTCCAGGGCACCGAACCTTCCGGAACTGGCTCGCCTTTTTGAACGCTGAGAACACGGCCCACCACGAGTACGGGCGCTGCCGAGGCTTCCTTCAACTGCCAGAATTTGATGAACCCCGCTTCGACACTGGCCGGTATCGCGGCCAGCACCACAAGCACCGCGATACTTTCGCGCACCTTCATTTCCCTTGAGCTTATCAGTTAATAGCCCCGCTACCGGTAATAGCCCTGCTACCGGCCCGGCATGCTCCCGTGGTGGGCAGAGCGTAAGACGTGTTGGGCTGAACCTGGATGTTCGGCCATTCGATCATGCCGGTCAGGCCTTAGCCCCCAGATCAACCACCGGCGATTCAGACGTGGCGTAGAACGCTTTTCTTCCATTTTCTCATTCGACGCCATGCACGCGAGGATTCGTAAGCTCGTCATTGTTGGAAATGGCGTTGGCAATGGCGCGGATTTGTTGGGCACTTTGCCTGCTGACTGCGTGCGGATTATTCGGCCAGGCGCCAACGGTGTACACCATTGCATCCATTAAGCCCAATAAGTCCAGCGATGACCGCTTCATGCTGCGCCCTCAGCCTGGTGGGGGGCTCACCGCTACGGGCGTGACGCTCAAAATGCTGATCATGTTCGCCTACGGAGTAGCCGGCTACCAGATCTCCGGCGCGCCCGCCTGGCTTGGGACTGAGCGATGGGATATTGAAGCGAAAACCGAGGGCGTCACTGAGGGCGTCACCGAGGGCGTTCAGGAACCAGTTCCGCAGGCCCAATCGCAAGCGCGGCTCAGGCGATTGCTGGAGGATCGATTTCAGCCGAAAACGCGTCGCGAGTCCAAGAAAATGCCTATCTACGCGTTGGTTGCGACGAAAGGTGGTCCGAAGTTGAATCCCCATCCGGGTGACGCCGCAGATCGGAAGCCGGTAGCCCGGTTTGGATTTGGATCGGCTAGCTTTACGGATAGTTCCGTGGCGAGTTTGGCGGGACGGCTTACGTTGTATTTAGACCGCCCCGTGCTGGATCAAACCGGCATCAAGGGCAGCTACGACTTTACGCTGAAATGGACGCCGGCGCCGAACGAAACGAGCGCGCCCAGGCCATGGGTTTGCCTCCGCGCGCCGATCCTCCGGCGCCAACCGATTCCTCTGGTCCGTCCCTTTTCACCGCCCTCCAGGAGCAGCTCGGCCTGAAACTGAAGCCCGCCAAAGGATCGGTCGACATTCTTGCTATCGATCACGTGGAGAAACCGTCCGAGAATTAGAGGCGTCGAAGCCACATGTGTTCCGGAAATGCACATAGACGGCCGGTGGAATCGGAACAAAATCCAGAGAATCGCCGCCTATTTTCTTCGGTCCTTATCGTGCAAACGCAGCGCGGTATTCTGGGAAGAACCGAATAGCTATGCTTCGAGCCCTGGCGGTCGCGGGTCTGGTGCTAAGCCTATGCCCCGCATTCTGCCAGCCACCTGCGCCACGGCCAGAGTTCGAGGTGGCATCCATCAAGCTGAACAAGTCCGCCGAAGCCTTCATGAGGGTTATGCCAGGCCGAGGGGGAAGGTTCACATTGACCAACGTCCCCGTGCAACTCCTGATTACCATGGCATATCGCATCAAGGATTTTCAGCTCTCGGGTGCGCCGCCCTGGGCGATGTCGGAGCGATACGACGTTGAGGCCAAGGCCGACGGCAATCCAGAATTTGATGCCATGCTCCCCATGCTCCAGACGCTGTTGGAAGACCGGCTCAAGTTCAAATTCCACCACGAATCCAAGGAAATGTCGGTCTATGCGCTGCTAGTGGCCAAGGGCGGAAAACTCCGCGAGTCCCCGGGCGATTGTCCTCCGCCTTCGAGCGGCCCGCTTCCACCGCCCGAGCCAGGCAAAATACCTTCCCTGCCTTGCGGAGGCTTCTTCGTGTTCCCGGGCCATATCACCACCCAAAAGGGAGAGATGACGCGGTTCATCGATGTGCTCTCGCGCTTGACTCGGAAGATCGTGCTGGACAAAACGAATCTCACGGGAAAGTACGATATTACCCTGGACTACACTCCCGAACAGGGGCAATTTCAGGCGCCTCCTGGACCGCCTCCGCCGGGCATGCCTCAACTCCCGCCGATAGATCCCAACGGCCCTTCTCTTACAACGGCTCTTCAGGAACAGCTCGGCTTGAAACTGGAATCGCAAAAAGGTCCCGTCGATATTCTGGTCATCGACCATGTAGAGCGCCCTTCCGAAAATTAGAGCACCCGCTTATGATTCGCCGCCTCCTGCGCTCACTGGTTGCCGTCGGGTTGATGCTGGTCGACCTGCTGGCATCCGAGCAGCATGGCGTGGTCACCTTTGGCGGCTTGCCCGTTCCTGGTGCGACGGTGACTGCAACTCAGGGCGACAAGAAGGTCACAGCGGTCAGCGACCCGTTGGGCGCTTATTCTTTTCCAGATCTTGCCGACGGCCCCTGGAACATTCAAGTGGATATGTTGGGCTTCTCGACGCTGAAGGGCGAGGTCAACATGGGGCCTGGGACACCACCGTCGGCGTGGGAGCTGAAAATGTTGCCCCTGGATCAGATCCGCGCGGAAGCACAGTTGGTCACGCCACCCAAGCCCGTCACACCACCGCCGGTGCCAGGCCCATCCTTGCAAACAGAGAAACCAGGCGATACAAAAAAATCTGAACCTCAAGCCTCGCCCGCGGAAGCCGAACCTGCGCGAGACGAAATGGTTCAGCGCGCCGCCGACGGTCTCCTGATCAACGGCAGCCAGAATAACGGCGCCAGTTCCCCGTTCGCCCTGTTCCCGGCCTTCGGCAACAATCGCAACGGGTCGCGATCGCTCTATAACGCCGGCCTCGGCCTGTTCTTCGATAATTCCATTTGGGACGCCCGCCAGTTTTCCATTACGGGCCAGAACACTCCCAAACCCGGCTACAACCACTTCAATGCGACTGCGTATTTCGGCGGACCGCTCAGAATTCCTCATCTGCTCAGGAATGGTCCAAACTTCTTTGTCGCTTATCAGTGGATGCGCAACCGCAACGATACCATCGGCACGGCCCTCATGCCCACGGCAGCACAACGCGACGGGGACCTCTCGTCAACCCTCGTCATTCCTAAGAGCGAAATCAGTCCGCAAGCCCTGAACCTCTTGAACCTTTATCCCTTGCCCAACTTTCCCGGTGGCGTGGCTTATAACTACCAAGTTCCGCTGGTTGGCGCCACGCACCAGGACAGCCTGCAATCCCGTCTGAGCCAAAACATCGACCGCAAGAACTCGCTGTTCGGCAACTTCAATTTTCAGGACACGCGGCAGTCTAGTCCCAACGTCTTAGGTTTCCTGGATACCACCGACAGCCTTGGGCTGGTCACGAATGCCACCTGGTTTCACCGCTTCCGGCAGGGATTCTTTGGGACCTTCACCTATCAGTTCAGCCGCTGGTCGATGGGCCTGACTCCGTACTTCGAAAATCGCGAGAACGTATCGGGCATCGCGGGCATTGCCGGAAACGATCAAACCCCTTTGGATTGGGGACCGCCGAATCTCTCTTTTTCGAGTGGCATCCAGGGACTCGGCGATGCAGAGCAATCCATCAATCATAATGAGACCAACGCTGTTTCCGCCTCTTTCTTCTGGAACCGTGCGCGCCACAACTTCCAGTTTGGAGGCGACTTCAAAAAGCAGCAGTTCAACGTGCTGGGACAGCAGAACGGGCGGGGAACGTTTGGCTTTACCGGCGAAACTACTGCAACGGGAATCGTGCCTGGATCGGATTTTGCGGAATTCCTGATGGGCGTTCCCTCCACCGCTTCCATTGCATTCGGCAATGCCGACAAATACTTTCGCGACTCGCTTTATGACGCCTTTTTCACCGACGATTGGCGAATCAGCTCCGCCTTTACGCTGAATGCCGGGATGCGATGGGAGTACGGTTCACCCATCACCGAACTATTTGGACGCCTGGTGAATCTCGACGTTGTTCCTGGATTCGGCGCGGAAGCTCCGGTGGTGGCAAACAATCCAATCGGCACATTGACGGACCTGCGCTACCCCGATTCGCTGATCCGTCCCGATAAACGCGGCATCGAACCGCGCGTCGCCATCGCCTGGCGGCCCCTTCCCGCGTCCTCGCTGGTGATTCGCGCCGGGTACGGCGTTTACTACGACACATCCGTCTATCAAACACTCGCGACGCAAATGGCTCAGCAGTTCCCATTATCGAAAAGCCTGCTGGTGCAGAACACTCCCGCCAATCCGTTGACGCTTGCCAACGGATTCAACGTGCCGGCCGCCACTCCCAATACGTTTGGCATCGACCCAAACTTTCGCCCCGGCTACGCGCAAAACTGGAACGCTTCCATTCAGCGCGATCTACCCGGATCGCTACAATTGACCGCGACCTACCTCGGCATCAAGGGGACGCACGGAACACAGGAATTTCTTCCGAATACTTATCCCGCCGGGGAAATCAATCCGTGTCCTGCTTGCGCGGCAGGATATTACTACGTGACGTCGAGTGGAAATTCGCACCGCGAGGCTGGGTCCATTCAATTGCGCCGGCGGCTGCATGGCGGGTTCACAGCGAACCTTCAGTACACCTACGCAAAAGCGATCGACGACGATGCGGTGCTGGGCGGAGTGGGTGCTGCCGCGAGCACCAATCCGGCGGCTTCCAACGTAAGGAACCTATTGGTCGCGCAGAATTGGCTGGACCTGAGCGCGGAACGGGCTCTCTCGCCTTTCGATCAACGGCATTTGCTGAGTTCCACCCTGCAGTACACTACCGGCATGGGAATGGCTGGAGGAACGCTGCTGAATGGCTGGAGGGGAACGCTGTTCAAGGGCTGGATGCTCACTTCCACCATCTCGGCCGGAACTGGGCTGCCGCTCACACCCTTATACCCGCTGCAGGAAGAAGGCACCGGCGTCCTGGGCGCGTTACGGCCGGACTACACTGGCGCGTCCGTGTACGCCGCACCACCGGGTCTGTCGCTAAATCCCGCCGCCTATACTGCCCCGCTTCCCAGCCAATGGGGCAACGCGGGAAGAGATACCATCACGGGTCCAGTGCAGTTCACTTTGAACGGCTCGGCTGGACGCACGTTTCGGCTGAATGACCGGCTGAGCGGAGACTTGCGGATCGATTCCACCAACCCGATCAACCATGTCACCTTCCCGAGTTGGAACACCACGTTCGGCAGTGCGCAGTTCGGCCTTCCGGCCACGGCCAATGCCATGCGCAGTATGACCATCGGATTCATCGTGAGGTACTAAGAAGATGCTCCGCAACACGCTGGTCTTTCTCTTGTTCTTGGCTGTCTCCGCGCGTACTCAACAGATCGGCCAGAACGCGCCGGCCAACGGCGGCACTCCGGCCACGTTTTCCACCAGCAGCCAGTTAGTGGTGGAAACGGTGAATGTGAAGGACAAGAACGGCAAGCCCGTGGAAGGCCTGACCGCGAAGGATTTCACGGTGACGGAAGACGGGGCCGAGCAAAGCATCCGCTTGTTCGAATATCAGAAGGTTTCTGAGGTTGCAGAGCCGGAGCCTCCGATTCCCGCCGTGGCGCAGCCGCTGAAGAAGCTTCCCGAAGCGCAGATTACGGCGGAGAAGCCCGGCGACCTGCGATATCAGGATCGCCGCTTACTGGTTCTGTATTTCGACATGACAGCCATGCCGCCGCCGGACCAACTGCGCGCCATTTCCGCCGCGCAGCGGTTCATTCGTACTCAGATGACGCCGGCCGATCGCATGGCGCTGATGAGATTTGAAGGCGGGGCGGTTCGAGTGATGTCGGACTTCACCCAAAATCGCGAGCGCCTGAACAGCATCCTCGAAACCATGATCGTGGGGGAGGCGCAGGGCTTCGACGAAACCACCAGCGACGACAGCACACCCGACACCGGCGCGGCCTTCGGGCAGGACGACAGCGAGTTCAACATCTTCAATACCAACCGCCAGCTTTCCGCGCTGCAGACCGCGGCTCACATGTTGGGCCAGCTCAGCGAGAAAAAATCGATGCTGTACTTCGCCAGCGGATTGCGGCTCAACGGACTCGATAACCAGGCGCAATTGCACGCGACCATCAATGCCGCCGTTCGCGCCGGAGTATCGTTTTGGCCTATCGATGCGCGCGGCTTAGTGGCGCAGGCTCCCCTGGGCGATGCCACGCAAGGCTCGCCGGGCGGCAAAGGTATGTACACCGGCTCTTCCGCGCTGGCCATGACCACCAATTTCCAGCAATCGCAGGACACGCTGTTTGCGCTGGCCTCCGATACCGGCGGGAAAGCCCTGCTCGACAACAACGACCTGGCAAGGGGAATTGTACAAGCGCAAAATAGCGTTTCCAGTTACTACATCATCGGTTACTATGCCACCAACAGCGCGTTGGACGGCAAATTTCGACGCATCAAAATCACGCTAAACAACGGCCTCTCTGCGTCGCTCGATTTTCGCCAGGGCTACTTCGCTGGAAAAACGTTCGGCAAGTTCACCACCTCCGAAAAAGAGCGGCAGCTCGAAGACGCGCTGATGCTGGGCGATCCGGTGACTGAACTGACCATCGCCATGGAGATCGATTACTTCCAGTTGAACCGCGCCGAGTATTTCGTGCCGGTGGCGATCAAGATTCCAGGCCGCGAATTGGCGCTGGCGCGCAAGGGAGGCGCTGAACACACCCTGATCGATTTCATCGGCGAAGTGAAGGACGACTATGGAAGCACCATCCAAAACGTGCGGGATAGGGTGGATGTAAAACTGAGCGGCGAGACTGCGGCCAGGCTGGCCAAGCAGCCCATCGAATATGCCACCAGCTTTACTCTGTTGCCCGGCAAGTACAAAATCAAGCTGCTCGCGCGGGACGCTGAAACCGGCCGCATCGGAACTTACGAAACCACCTTCGTCATTCCTAACCTCAACAAGGAAGTGCAAAGGATCCCCGTCAGCTCAGTGGTATTAAGCAGCCAGCGCGTGGATCTGAAGGAAGCCATCTACAATGCCGTCAAGAGCAAGGAGCAAGCCGAGACAACCAACCCGCTGGTGCAGGAAGGTGAGAAATTGATTCCGAGCGTGACGCGCGTCTTCAGCAAAAGCCGGCAGATGTACATCTATCTGCAGGCTTATGAGCCGGCCGCAACCACCACGCAGCCATTGGTGGCGTTCGTCGCGTTTTATCGCGGACAGGCCAAGGTTTTCGAAACT
>JBEKLB010000002.1:0-49737 GCA_050010415.1 Bryobacteraceae bacterium
GACGCCGCGCGGCATGGTTTCTCCGGCATTCTGTCGGCCGGCTACTACCTGGATCACATGGAACCAGCCTCCACGCTCTATGCAGTGGACCCGATGGATAACGCCGCCTTGCTCAACGATGAGGAGCAAGCTCGCATCTTAGGCGGTGAAGTCGCCATGTGGGGCGAGTTCGTGAGCCCGGAAAATATTGACTCCCGCATCTGGCCTCGCGCGGCTGCGGTTGCCGAGCGCCTCTGGTCGCCGCGGGAGGTGAAGGACGTGCCCTCGATGTATCGGCGCCTGGATCAGGTAAGCGGCGAGCTCGATCGCCAGGGTTTGACGCATCGCGCGAGTTTCATTCCGATGTTGGAACGGCTGGCTGCGGGCGAGTCGGTGGGACCCCTCAAGACGCTGGCCGAGGTGGTAGAGCCCGCCACTTTTGGCCAGCGCATCCGCACACACAAATACTCGCAACTCACGCCGCTCAATCGCTTGGTTGACGTGGCTCGGCCGGAGAGCGACACCGCTCGAGAATTCGCGACCATGATCGATCGGATGGATCGCGTGCAATTACGAATCTGGCTCAATCGATGGCGCGACAACAACGTGCCGGGCGAGCCGGCATCGGAGGTGCTTCGCCGCGTGAGCGGGATCGGCCTTGAGGCCCTCGGTTACCTAGACCGCAACCAGCGCCCGCCCGACACCTGGCCCGCACAGCAACGAGCCTTTCTCGAAACGCTCAAGAAACCGGTAGGTGAATTGCGGATCGCCATCGCACCGTCGATCGAAAGGCTGGTTAGCGCTGCTGCGTCGCAGCCCTGACACCTTTGAGCGCCTGTTCCACTGAAACATGGTTCACCTCGAGCGTTTGCCCCAACACTTGATCCAGCCCGATGCGCGCGTGGCTATAAGCGGACAATGTGCCTACCTCAGTTTCCTGCGCGGCCACCAACGCAACCTGAGCGAGTTCCACGTCGCTGATGGTTGCCGCGCCAAACGAAAACGACTGTTGCGATTTCTCCAGCAGCTCTTCGAGAAGCTTGCGCGAATCCGCGGCTTGCGAGTACCGGGCCCGCGCCTGCCGCAACGCCACCACTTGATTGGAAATGTCCACAACCAATTGGTTCTGATTGCGCCGCTCCACCAGATCGCTCTGCCGCAACTGAAGCTGCTCAATGCCGTAGTCTCCCTGCGCGACGCGGTTTTTTATAGTGCCTGCAAACAAAGCGCCCGCGCTGCGGGTTGGGAAGTTATCACGGAACACCTGGCCCAACGCGTTCCCGAGTCCGCCCTCGTAGTACGGCTCGGCCGACGGGCCGGAGCTGGGCGGCGTCGCGGTGCCTGAAAGACCTCTCGCGCTGATTGCGGCGAAAGCTTGCAGGCTGGGCAGTACGCCATTGGCCGTTCCCAACGCTGAGATCTCGGCCGATTCGTCGTTGATCTTGGCCAGCGCAATGTCCGGGCGATTTGCAATTGCCTTGGCCACCAGCTCGCGCAGCGGAGGCAGGTTGTCTTGTTCGGGAACCTGGATGCGATCGAGCGTTACCACCTGGGCAGCATCTAACAAAGGATCTTCCAGTCCAGTGCGGCTAATTGCGTTCTTCAACAGATTCTCCTGTTGTTGCGCCGTAGCTTGAGCGATAGCTAGCAACTGCTTGCTGTTCGAGAGACCGGATTGCGCACGCGACGCTTCGAATCGCGGAACTACGCCCAGTTCGATCTGCTTGCGCGTGTCGTCGTAGAACTTCTGGGATTGATCCACGGCACGCTGCCGAACGGTAAGATCGTCGTTGTCCGTCACCAGATCCCAATACAGGTTGGAAACGCTCGCAACAATATTGAGTAGTTGTGATCGAAACGCTTCCTGTGCGCCCTGTACATTCTTCTGAGCCACGTTGATAAACCGGCCGTTTACGCCGGCGCCGAAGCCGCTCAGCAGATTGTGGCGAAAGTAAATCTGCACTTGCGGAGCCACCGACGGATTCAAATAGTCGGTGGGCGCATTCTGTTTCAAGTAGGATTCATTCGCGCTCACCTGAACGTAACCGCCGCTCAAGAATCCCTCCTGCACAAAGGAATCGATCACGTGTTGCGAGCTGATCAATGCAGTGGTTTGGCTCACGATAGGCAGCGGCTGCGGGGTGGATGTGTGGGAGAAGTCCGTCGCATTCTGAAGAACCGGGTCCAGGTTCTGCGTGACCGGCCCAATCTGCGAAATGGTGGCACCGGTGCTTCCGCCTCCCCCTCCGGTGTTCGTGGATGCCAAGCCAGCCGCGACTTCGCTGCCGAGCACGCCCTGGCCGCTGGTAGCTTGATTCACCAGCGAGCTCCCGTTGGTGACGCCTCGTAGCGGTCCACCGCCCTGCGCCCGCTGCAACGCCCAATCTGCATTCAACGGCCCATACCTATCGACCTCCAGATCAAGGTTGTTCTCGATCGCCAGGGCGATTGCGTCTTGCACCGTCAGGTACAGGTGGCCGGCGCGGATGAGAGCGTGAAGATGGTCCGAGTTCCGCAAGTTCACGGGCGGAATCCAGGCCGCCCGATAACTTCGAATCAGCAGCGGCCCTTGCGGTTTCTCCACGCTTTGCGGCGGTTCTTGAGCGCGGCACACCAGACTGATAACGGCGAGAACGGAAATTGTTTTGTGAAGCATGATGTCGAACGCCCGTTTTCTCACGGCCGCGCCTCCTTAGCCGACGCCGGGATCGCAGACTCCCTGGCTACCTGGCCCGCCGAGGCTTCTTCCATCGAAATGTTGTTCACCTCCAAGGTTTGCCCCACTGCTTCATCGAATGCCACTTTCGCGTGCGTGTAATTCGCCATCGACTGCACCTCCGCGCTTTGATCGGCCGCCAGATCACGCTGCGCCTGCACCACCGTCGCAATGGTCGATTCACCGAAGCGGAAGCGGTTTTGTTCGGCCTCCAACGTTTGCTGCCCCAGTGACCGGGTAGCCACTGCCGTCTCGTAGCGCGCGCGCGCCTGCTGCAATCCAATCACGGCATTCTTCACGTCCACGCGAACCTGCGCCATGGATTTTTGAAACTGCAGCTGGCTCTGCCGCAACAGGAGCTGATCGGCCACGTAATCGGCCTGCGCCACGCGATTGCGAAGCGGAATGTTCAAAGAGAATCCCGCCGAGTAGTTGGGAAAATCGCGGCCGAAGATTTGACCCAACAGATTCCCATAGCCGCCCACGAATCCCGGTGGCGTGGGGCCGCGCTGAGCGATAAAAGGCTGGTCGGCGGCGACATTCGCCCCCACTTGATTCGGTTGCCCCGTCAGGCCGTTATTCGTCAATTCGAAAAACGCCTGCAGCGACGGCAGAAGATAATTCTTGGAGCCACCCAGGTTGATCACACTGCTTTCGATGTTGATCTTGGTCTTGGCGATTTCGGGCCGCTGAGTGAGCGCCAGATTCACCAGATCGGCGGTCGGCTTCAGGTCTTCCGTCTCGGGCACCGTGATGTGGTCCAGAGGAAGAATGTGCACTTCATCCAGCGTCTGACTCACGATGCCGTTTCTGCTCAGAGCGTTCTTCAGCACCGTTTCCTGCTGCGCCACGTTGGTCTGAGCAATCAACAGGCTCTCCTTGGCGGCCGAAACCTCGGCGGCCGCGCGCGTGGCTTCAATGGCCGGCAGAGTTCCTATTTCCACCTGGCGCCGGTTGCCGTCGTAGAGCGTCTGCGCGGTAGTGAGTGCTTGTTCCTTGATCCTCAGATCTTCGTTGAAGCTTACCAGGTCCCAATAAAGATTCAGCACGGCGGAGACAGTGGTAATTACTTGCAGTCTCAGTTGCAGATCCGATACCTTCAGGTTATTTTTCGCCACCCGGATGTTGCGATTATTTACCGCGATGCCGAAGCCTTGCAGCAGCGGCTGGTAGACCTGCAAGTCCAGGTCACCGTTGGTGTAGGGGTTGATCGTAAAGGCAGGACTATTTTGAGCGCTGCGGCTGCTGAAGTAAGTAAGCTGGACATTTGTTCCGGTGAGAAACGATTGGATGTACTGCAGCGCGAAGGTTTGAGAAGCTGTAAGCAGGAAAGGGACGCCGCTCAGGTAGGTATTGCTCTCGGGCGCGGTGGCGTGTTGAAAATTGGCGTAAGCGTAGAGAATCGGATCCAGAGTGGGAGGTTGCGCGCCATACTGCACCACGATGCCGCCGCCGGAGCCGACTCCCGAGCCGCTTTCCGCCAAACTCACGCCGTTTCCACTGACGCCTTCCAGGCTGACACTGGTTGGCCCCGGACTGATGGGTTGGCCAATGTCGCGCAAAGCTCCTCCGCCCTGCGCGCGCCGTAACACCTCGCGAGCCAGGAACGGGCCGTAGCGTTGGATAGCGATATCGACATTGTTTTCGAGCGCCAGTGCGATCACGTCTTGCGCCGAAAGATACAGATTACCGGCGCGAATGAGCGATTCCAGACGGGTGGTATTGATCAGCTTGGCGGGCGAGACCACGCGCCTCTCCACATGAAATGGCCGCAGAATCGGCCCCACCACCGGAGGCGGGGATGGCGTTTGAATCGCGATCTCCTGAGCGAGACAGGCCGAGGCTCCCAGGCCGATAACAGTGAAAGTCTTCCAGAAAGTGCGCATGGTCAATAAAATCCTAGCTCAGGCGTCCCAAAACATGCTGTTGTTCTGGTGTCCTGCTGCAATCCCGATTCCATCTCCCGGCTCCATCCATTGCTGCTTGCTTGCCGATTGTTGTGGGGAATCTCATGCATGGAAGTGTCCGTTTTCGCCACTGGCTGTTCGATTCCGTGAACAGCCGCGCCCGGCCTAGCTCAAGCTCTCGGCGCTGTAGCGCGCGATCAGGCCGGTGCGCACCGCGTGTCGATAGATAGAACGAAAGAACCAGCTGGCGAGCAGCAGAAAGACTACATCGAGCGCCGCGCCCCAGAGCAAGGCGAAAGGCGATCCCGGCCGCTTCTGAACGATGCTCCGCATGCTCTCGAATACGTAAGAAGGCGGCAACAGGCGCGATAGAAAGCGCATCCAGCCGGGCAGGGTGGAGAGCGGATAAAAGACACCGGCGAACGGCGAAATGAGCGCTGGAATCGGCCAGATGAACCACTCGGATGCCGGGCCCAGCCGCAGCACGATCCCGCAGCCGATGATCCCCAGTGAAATGCCGAACAAGAACAACACCAGCAAATAGGGAACCAGCAACATACCGTAGAAAAAGAACGACAGGCCGAACGCCGCGGTAGCAAGCACCAGCATCACCACCAGGCCAATGGAGCTTGTGGCGATGCTCGAGAGCACCATTCCGCTGACATACTCGGAAATCGAAAGCGGTGTCGCGAAGATGTTCAAGAAATTGCGCGACCAGACGTCTTCGAAGAAGGTGGTGGTAACGCCCTGCATCACCCGCACGAAAAAGTCCCAAAGCAATACCGCTCCCAGCAACGACGGAACGAAATTGAATCCGGAACCGCTCACCGCATTGAGATATTTGGTGATGAATCCCCACGTCACCATGTCGAGAGCTACCCATGCGAACAACGGAACCACCCGCGCGGGGCTGCCTTGCATCAGGTAAAACTGGCGCAGGACAATAGCCGAGGTCCGCCGCAACGAAAACATGTTCTAGACCGGCTCCGGGTGATTCGCCACGGCGATAAACAACTCTTCCAGCGACTCTTTTCCGTGGGCGGCGGGCAGGGTGCGGGGATCGCCTTCGAGCAGTATCCGGCCGTGCGAGAGAAAAAGCACGCGATCGCAAACATCTTCCACTTCGTACATGTTGTGCGATGTCCACAGCACGCCTACCCCGGCCATGGCCGCGTACTCCCGGATCTTCATGCGGATCTCGCGCGCGACGGCAGGGTCGAGCGACGCGGTCGGTTCGTCCAGTAACAGCAACGCCGGCCGGTTGAGCATCGCCTTGGCCAGGCTGACGCGCGTTTGCTCACCGGATGACAGCACGCCGCATTTCACGTGGCGAAACGCGAGCAGATCGAATTGTTCCAGCAGCGTCTCGACGCGCGCGGAAAGATCGTTGACGCTGTAGATCAGTCCGAAGAAGCGGAGATTCTGTACCACCGTCAGATTGCCGGGAAGCGGCGCGTATACGGCCGCGAAATTGGTGCGCTCCAGCACTTGCGAACGCTTCGTGGCGAGGTCCAGATTGTCCACCAGGATGGTACCCGAGGTCGGCTCCAGCACGCCCAGAATCATGTTGATGGTGGTGGTCTTGCCGGCGCCATTCGGACCCAGAAGCCCAACAATCTCGTTGCGGTTCACGTCGAATGAAACGCCGTCCACGGCCACTGTCGCGCCATACTGCTTACGCAGGTCACGGACTGCAAGAACCTTCGGAGCCACTCTTTAGTTTGACACGACAGTTTGACACGACAGTTTGACACGACAGTTTGACACGACAGTTTGACACGACAGTTTGACACGACGGTTTGACACGACGGTTTGAACCGTTGAAATATGACGCGTTGAAACAATTGGTCACCTGCGATGTCAAACGAGCAGGAGACTCACTTGCGCCTGATTGGCGATTTTCTTTTCTTGATTCTGTTCTTCATGCTGATTGGCGTCTGGCTGGTTATGTGGATCGGCCTGCACGTGGCAGGAGGCTTGATTCACCTGCTCCTGCTTATCGCCGTCATTTCGCTCGTCCTGCACCTGGTGCGAGGCCGCAGCGCCGTTTAGCTTAGTTATAGTTACGCCCAGCCGTAGCCGCTCTTCGACAACGGTATCTCCCGGATTCGCTGGCCCGTCGCGGTGAAGATCGCATTACAAACTGCCGGGATAATCGGTGGCAGCGCCGGTTCGCCCAATCCGGTAGGAGGATTGTTGGTCTTCAGCCAATGCACCTCGATCTCGGGCGCCTGCGCCATCCGCACCATGGGATGCTTGTCGTAGTTGGACTGCACCACGCGGCCGGCTTCCAACGTGATTTGCTGGCCCATCATTTCGCTCATGCCATCAATCACCGCACCCTGGCACAGGTTCTCGGCGAAATTCGGATTGATGATATGGCTTCCGATGTCCGCCGCAACCCACACCTTGTGAACCTTCACCTTCTTCTCCGCGCTCACGCTGACTTCGGCTACTTCGGCGAAGTAACCCATGTGGCTAAAGTGAAACGCCACGCCGAGCGATCTGCCGGAATCGAGCTTTCGTTTACCCCAGCCCGATTTCTCCGCCGCCAGTTGCAGGACGCCCTTGGTGCGTTCCGCGCTGAATGGCGGACCACCAAACCCGCCGCCACCGGGCGCAGGAGGCGGAGCGGGAAGCGGCTGGGTGTCGAGCAATGCCAGACGAAATTCCACCGGGTCTTTACCCGCCGCATGCGCCAGCTCGTCGATAAAGCTCTGAATGACGAACGCGTATGCGTTGCTGCCCGGCGCCCGTAGCGCGCCCGTCTTCAACCACAGCGGTTGGTTGCTATTATGCAACGCGTAATTCGGAACGTAACGGGCCGGAAACTCGGTGGGAGACATCGTCGACGACGAGGCAAGTTTGTCGCCATCGCCCCAGCTGACAAAGTGATTGCGCCACGCGACGATCTTGCCCGATCCATCCACGCCGCCTTTCAGGAACTGGAACCCGCCCGGACGATAGTAATCGTGCTCCATATCGTCTTCACGCGTCCACAGCAGTTTCACCGGCGCGTTCACCGTCTTTGAAATCCAGGCCGATTCCACCATGTAATCGTTGGTCAAGCGCCGGCCAAATCCGCCGCCGCCCCGCTGCATATGAATGGTGATGCTCTTCTCGGGAATGCCCAAGGTTTTTGCCACTAGCGTTCGGCCGCCGCCGGGTATCTGGCTGTTAGACCAGATCTCCATCTTGTCCCCTTGCCAATGCGCGGTGCAATTCTGGGGCTCGAGCGGCGCGTGCGAAATGAATGGATAGGCGTACGCGCCCTCCACCACTTTCGCGGCGCTCCCGAGCGCGGCATCCGGATCTCCGTCTTTACGAAGTGTTTTTTCAGGAGTCTGTTGAGAAAGCTCCCGTGCCTTCTGCGCGAACGCAACGCTCGATTGCGTTGCGCCATGCCCTTCGTCCCATTTCACCTGCAGCTTCTTGCGGGCCGTCTGCGCCTGCCACCAGCTATCGGCCACAATGGCCACTCCGGGCTCCAGCGCGTCCCCCTCAACAATCGTCCCAGGCTTCACGTTGCCCTCCACGACAAATGCGTCGCGAACGCCGGGCATGGCTTTGATCTCGTCCAGATTCGCGCTCACCACCTTGCCCGCGAACACCGGGCACTTCTGGTACACCGCGAACAGCATGTTCGGCAGCGTAAAATCAATCGCGAACGCCGGCTTGCCCGTGACGATCTTGGGAACATCCACACCGCGCTGGCTATGCCCGATGATCTTATAATCTTTGGGGTCCTTCAGCTTCACGGTCTTCAGATCGGGCGGAGGCATGGTAGCCGCCTTGCTCGCGATCTCGCCATATCCCACCGACTTGTTCGATGCGCTGTGCAGCACCCGGCCCGACGCCGTTGAGCATTCCGCCTCCGGAACGCTCCAGTTCTTCGCCGCCGCGGAAACCAGCAACTGCCGCCCGGCCGCACCCACGCGACGCATAGGGTCCCAGTTGAATGGCGTTCCCAGGCTCCCGCCCGCGAACTGCATGGCGTATTTCGTATCGTCGAAATCGGTCTGCTCCACCTTTACCGACTTCCAATCCACATCCAGTTCTTCGGCGATCAGCATCGGCAGCATGGTCTTGATGCCTTGCCCGACTTCCGGATCTTTGGCCATGATGGTGACCGTGCCATCCGGATCGATCTTGATAAAGTTGTTCGGCACCTGCGCCGGCCCCGGCCCGAATTGCGCGGAGGCTTTTTGCGGTTTGGTGGCCAGGCCCAGCAGCAGGCCGCCACCGGTGAGCGAAGTCACGCGTAAAAATGAACGTCGATTGACAACCATGATATTTTCGTTGCCTCCTTATTGCTGGCTTTACTGCTGTGCCCCGCTTTGGCCCGCTGCAACTTCCGACGGCTTCTTCAGCCTGCTGGTCGTCGCGATTTCCGCCGCCTTATGAACCGCCTGGCGAATGCGGACGTAGGTTCCGCAGCGGCACAGGTTTCCGTTCATAGCGGAAGTAATTTCCTGATCGTTGGGCTTGGCTGTCTTGGCCAGCAGCGCCGCAGCCGACATCATCTGTCCGGCCTGGCAGTATCCACACTGCGGGACGTCGATCTCGAGCCACGCCAGTTGCACCGGATGAGTGCCATCCGCCGATAGCCCTTCGAGCGTGGTGATGGGCGTCTTCGCAGCGGCCGAAACCGGCGTCTGACAGCTGCGCACAGCTTTGCCGTTGAGATGCACGGTACACGCGCCGCACTGCCCGATACCGCAGCCGAACTTGGTCCCTTTCAGCTTCAGAACGTCGCGGATCACCCACAACAGGGGCATGTCCGCGGGTACATCGACGGTGCTGGACCGTCCATTCACTGTCAGTTGGAAAGCCATGACGGTGGTCTCCTATCTCGAACCCGCATCTCGTATCATATCTGTTTTTCAGCTCTGTTTTTCAGCTCTGTTTTTCAGCACGAGAAGCGCGCCAGTTACGCTTGTAGGTTATAGAAGGCACTGTAGCTTATACACTAATCTTGAGGGGGCCAAACTTGAACCGGCAACCGTTGGGCAGATCGATTGGATTGATCGGCGGGCTGGGTGTCGGCGCAGCCGTTCACTATTACCAGGAGTTCGCGAAAATGCATGCCGCGCGAGGGCGCGTCTTGAATTTGGTGATGGCGCATGCCGACATGGCGCGTGTGCGCGCTGCTGTCGAGGTTCAAGACAAACCAGGCCTCGCATCCTATCTCGCCGGCCTCATAGGTCGCTTACAAGCTGCCGGCGCGGAGTTCGCCGTGGTTCCCGCCGTTGCGCCGCACATCGCGATCGACGAATTGATCCCGCTATCGCCTTTGCCGATCGTCAACATGATCGCCGAACTCCGGCGTGAGATCGATGCCCGGCAGTTCCACCGTGTAGCGCTGTTCGGCACACGTTACGCCGTCGAATCGCGGCTCTTCGGGCGCTTGAGTCATTTGGATGTTGTCACGCCGCATTCCGATGAGGTCGATTACGTCCATAACACCTATTTTCAGATTGTCGACGCTGGCGTTGGATCGGCCGCTCAGCGCGAGGGCCTGACTCGTCTCGCGCACAAGCTGATGGAGCGCGACCGCGTCGAGGCCATCATCCTGGCCGGCACCGACCTCGCGCTTGTCTTCAACGAAAGAAATACGGACTTCCCGCACGTGGACGCCGCGCGCGTCCACCTGGATGCCATGCTGCGCCGTGCTCTCGATGAACCCTAACTGTTCCCCAAATACTCAACGTGCACGTACGTTCCCAGACGCACGTTGTAAGCCAGGTACCATCCATCGTGATCGGGATCTTCATAGATCACGACCTGGTCGCTGTCCCACAGCCAGTCGGCGCAGAAGCCGATGTCCACGGTGGAAACGCTGAAGTAGAAGCCATTGAACCAGAACCGGCTGGGACCGCCGCCAGCCAAGTGCCACACGTGACCTTTGCCAAATCCGCCGGTAAAATGCCCGTGCTCAAAAGGATGATCCAGGTGGTAACGCGGATCATTCTTGCCGCTATCGTGTCCAATCCATTTGTCGCCGGACGCGTGTACGTGCGGGGCTTCGGGGTGCCCCGGCTTGTCGACGAAAGTCTGGTGCTCGGCAGGAACCGGCGCGTTCGGCTTGGGTGCGCGAGCCGGAGCAGGACCGTGCGAAGGAATATGTCCACCGCCCACTCCCTTAACGGTTCCTCCGCTATGTTCGCCGCCATGCTGCTGCGCCAACCCTGGCAGTGCGAGCAGTGCTGACATCGCCAAGAATCCGATGATCTGTCTCATTTCACCTCCGAAATCAGAGTAGCGCAGCCCGATTGCCATGCAAAGATAACAAGTTGGGACGCCGGTTAGGACAGCATTTTCTGGTGCGGCATTCGATTCTCGAAAGGATCGCCGAATCCAGTTGTCCCGAGAAATGCGAAACGGTGATTGAGATCGGCCCCGGACGTGGCGCGCTCACATCGTATCTGCTGGCCCGCGCCGAACGCGTGATTGCCATCGAAATCGATCCGGTGCTGGTACAGTACCTGCGCGCTGAGTTTCGCGATTCTCCCCGTCTTACGTTGGTCGAAGCCGACGTTCTGAAGGCCGACCTCACCCAGTGGGGACCAGCCACCGTGGTAGGGAACCTGCCGTATTACATCACCTCGCCGATCTTGGAGCAGACGCTCGCGCTCGGCCCGCTTCTCCAGCACGCCGTGTTTCTGGTGCAAAAGGAAGTTGCCGAGCGGTTGATAGCTCGGCCTGGATCGCGCGATTACGGATACTTGAGCGTGCAGACGCAGATTCGAAGCGCGCCGGAGCTGCTCTTCACCGCTCCCGCCGGCGCATTTCGTCCGCCGCCCAAAGTGGACTCGGCAGTGGTGCGATTGAGTCCCCGCACCGATCCGGAGCTGGCTCACCTGGATCGCGAGGCGTTCCTCCGCTTCGTGGGCCTGTGCTTCCGCCACAAGCGGAAAACAATTCGCAACAATCTGTTGCCGAGCCACGATCGCGCGCTGCTGGCTGCCATTTCCGAAACTGCCAAGCGCGCCGAGCAGCTTTCCATCCCGCAATTCGCTCAATTGTTTCAGCGACTTCTTCGAACCAGTGGTGATTAACGGCGTCGCTCCTGTATCCTGAAATTTCATGCTGCGTGTTCGTTTCGCCCCGTCGCCGACCGGCTATCTGCACATTGGAAGCGCCAGGACGTTCATTTTCAACTGGCTGTATGCGCGCCGCAATCACGGCACCATGGTTTTGCGTATTGACGACACCGATGTCGAGCGCAACACCCAGGCCTCGCTCGATTCCATTTTTGAGGGCCTGAAATGGCTCGATCTGGATTGGGACGAGCAGTACGCTCAGTCAGATCGCGGCGACCTGCATCGCAAAATGGCGTGGGCGATTTTTGAAAAAGGCCTGGCCTACCGCGACTTTGTTCCTGCCGCCGCGGCTGAGGAAAAGGAGCACGCGCCGCATTCCGGCGCCTGGCTGTTCAATCCTGGGATGCGCGAGCTGTCGCCCGAGGAAAGCCAGCGCCGCGCCGATGCGGGCGAGCCGTTTGTGCTGCGATTTCGCGTCCCGCGCGAAGGTTCGCACGCCGTGGAGTTTCACGACGCCGTTTACGGCGAGCAATCCAAACTCGCGGCCGACATCGAAGATTTCGCGCTGCTGCGCAGCAACGGCGTGCCAACTTATCACCTGGCGTCTTGCGCGGACGATGTGGACCTGCGCATCAGTAACATCATTCGCGGTCAGGATCATCTCACCAACACCTTCAAGCACGTCTTGATTTTCGAAGCGCTGGGCGCCAAGCCGCCGCAGTTCGCGCATCTTCCGCTCCTGATCGCGCCCGACGGCTCCAAGCTCTCCAAACGCCGCCACGGCCCGGTGGTCAGCGTGCTCACTTATCGCGACGCTGGATTCCTTCCGCACGCCTACATCAATTTCCTGTGCCTGCTCGGCTGGTCGCCCAAAGACAATCGCGAGCAGCTTTCGCGCCAGGAGCTGATGGACGCGTTTTCGTTCGAAGGCATTCATCGCCACAACGCGGTGGTGAATTTCACCGATGCAGATCCCATCGACCCCAAAGCCATGTGGTTGAATGCCGAGCTCATCCGTACGCTGCCGGTGGAAGAACTCGCAGCCGAAATGCTCCCGTTCGCCTGCGCCGCCGGATGGCGCGCCGACCCCGCCAAGATGTTGCGAATCACCCCGCTTTTACAGGAGCGCGTGAAGACATTGCGCGACGTCGTCAGCATGGCCGACTTCTTCTTCGTCGACCAACTGCCTCCTTACGATCCCGCTGAACTCATTCCCCAAAAGGGAGACCAGGCCATGGCTCTTACCGTGCTGCTCGCGGCCCGCGAAATATTGGCGGAAGCCAGCTTCAGCCATGCCGGTCTCGAGGCGGCGTTGCGCGGGGGTGCGGAGAAACTCAAAATCAAAGCAGGGCAGATGTTCCAGCCCATTCGTGTGGCTGTCTGCGGGCGAAAAAACGCGCCTCCTTTGTTTGAAACACTCGAAGTGCTGGGCCGTGAGACCTGCCTCAGCCGCATCGGGCAGGCCATCCAGATGTTGCAGTAATTCTAAAATTGAAAGAGACCATGAACCCAACCACGAGCGAGGGCGCCGAGAAGCCAGTAGACGCGCCCCCATCGAATTTCATCCGGGACATCATCCTGGATGACCTGAAGACCAACAAATATGGGGGCCGCGTGCATACCCGCTTCCCTCCGGAGCCGAACGGCTACCTGCACATCGGGCACGCGAAATCCATAACCCTCAACTTCGGTCTGGCCCAGGAATTTGGCGGTAAGTGCAATCTTCGCTTCGACGACACCAACCCATCCAAGGAAGAAACCGAGTATGTAGATTCCATCATTGAGGACGCGCGCTGGCTGGGCGGTGAATGGGAAGACCGGATGTTTTATGCATCCGATTATTTCGGCCAGCTTTATGCGTGGGCCGTGCAACTCATCAAGGCCGGCAAGGCGTACGTGGACGACCTGACGCCCGACGAGGTTCGCAAGCAGCGCGGCACGCTCACCGAGCCCGGCCAGGAGAGCCCCTATCGCGGACGAACTGTCGAAGAAAATCTGGATCTGTTCGCCCGCATGAAGGCTGGCGAATTTCCGGATGGCACTCGCACCCTGCGCGCGAAGATCGACATGGCGTCGCCGAACCTGAATCTGCGCGATCCCATCATGTATCGCATCCTGCACGCCGAGCATCATCGAACCGGCAAGCAGTGGTGCATTTATCCCATGTATGATTTTGCCCACGGCGAATCGGATTCCATCGAAGGCATCACGCATTCCATCTGCACCCTCGAGTTTGAAGATCACCGGCCGCTCTACGATTGGTACGTCGAGCAGCTGGGCATTTATCATCCGCAGCAGATTGAATTCGATCGCCTGAATATCACTTATACGCTCCTGAGCAAGCGCAAGCTGCTGGCATTGGTCCAGAACAACTTAGTGCGCGGCTGGGACGATCCGCGCATGCCGACCATTTCGGGCCTCAGGCGTCGCGGTTATACACCCGAAGCCATCCGCAACTTCTGCAAACGCGTGGGAGTGTCGAAAACCAATGGCACCACCGAACTGGGACTTCTCGAATATTTCCTGCGTGAAGATCTGAACAAGCGCGCTCCGCGTGTGATGGCCGTTCTGCGCCCGCTGCGCCTGGTCATCGACAACTATCCGGAAGGCCAGGTCGAACAGATGGAGGCCGTGAATAATCCGGAAGATGAAAGCGCGGGTAGCCGCACCGTCCCGTTCTCTCGCGTTCTTTTTATTGAGCAGGATGATTTTCGCGAAGATCCGCCCAAGCAGTATTTCCGTCTGGCGCCGGGGCGCGAAGTGCGGCTCCGCTATGGTTATTTCGTCACCTGCACCGGCGTAGTGAAGGACGCGGCCGGACAAGTCTCCGAGATCCACTGCACCTACGATCCCGCCACGCGCGGCGGCAATGCGCCCGACGGCCGAAAAGTGAAATCGACCATCCATTGGGTTTCCGCGGAGCACGCCGTGGACGCCGAGGTTCGCTTGTACGATACGCTGTTCACGCGCGAAGATCCCAACGAAGTGGAAGAAGGTCGGGACTTCACCGCGAATCTGAATCCGCAGTCGCTCGAAGTGGTGCATGGTGCGAAGCTGGAGCCCAGCCTGCGCGGAGCGACCACGGGAACAGGTTATCAATTTGAACGGCTCGGTTATTTCGCGGTCGATCCAGATACCACGGCTGAAAAGCTGGTCTTCAACCGCACCGTGGCCCTGCGTGACACCTGGGCCAAGATTGAGAAGAAGACCGAGAAGAAATCCAAATGATCATCCTTGGCTTGGGCGGCCTGCACAAGGAGGCTGCGTGCGCCGTGCTGCGGGATGGCGAACTTCTCGCCGCCGTAGAAGAACGCAAGGTCGCTCGGCAGGTTACTGGCGACGCGCTTCCGCAAGCAGCCATCATGGCTGCCCTGGATGTGGCCAAGCTCAGGTCCGCCGATGTGAACTGTGTCGCCCTGGTGCGCCCTTTCGCGCAGCAGATTCATCTCACGCTGCGCGCGCAGTTTCCCAATTCCCAGACGCTTATGGTGGAGCATCACGCGGCGCATGCGGCATCGGCGTATTATCCATCTCCATTCGAGCAGGCCACGGTTCTGACGCTCGATCGCGATGGCGATTTCCGTTCCGCCGCGCGCTGGCACGCCCAGGGCAACCAATTGCTCCTGGAAAAGGATTTGTATTATCCGGATTCTCTGGGCGACCTCTACAGCCGCGTCACGGAGTTGCTCGGTTTCAACGCCGGCTCAGACGAGCACAAGGTGCAGTGGCTCTCCTCCGCCGATTCGGGCGAGCAGTTTCTTCCGCTCTTCGACGAGATCCTGGGATCGACGGAAGGCCTGGGTACACCGGACTGGCCTTGTATCAATCGCAGCTTCTTCGATGCAGATCGCTTGAGCCAGGGTGGCTTTAGCGAGAAGTTCTACTCGCGGCTGGCTCTCGACGATGGCGCCGAGATCCCCGAGAAGCTTCGCGCACCACTCGCTGCTGGATTGCAGCACGCCATCGAGCGCGTGGTTCTGCGCATGGCCGGCCTGTCGGAGAACCTTTGCATGGCCGGCGGCCTGGCCATGAACGCGCTGCTGATCAGCGCGCTCGAAAAATCCAAACAAGTGTTCGTACAACCGGCCGCGGGCAACGCCGGCACGGCGCTGGGCGCAGTGTTTTACGCCTGGAACAATGTTTTCGGCCAGAAGAAGCGCGCAGCGCTGAACGATCTTTGCCTTGGCCCTGGCTACACCGCCGAACAAGTGAAGCAGGTTCTCGAAAACTGCAAACTAAAGTTTCACTATCTGATGACGACCGGGGAACTGCTCGATCGCGCGGTGCGCGATTTGAACGGCGAGAAGATCATTGCGTGGATGCAGGGCCGCATGGAGTTTGGCCCGCGCGCGCTCGGCAACCGCAGCATCCTGGCCTCGCCGCTCAACGCTTACTCCACTGAGAACCTGAATATCTATATCAAGCATCGCGAATCGTTCCGCAAATTCGCCGCGTCGGTGCCGGAAGAGATGGCAGGGGAGTATTTCGAAGCCGGTCCCAATGCGCGCTACCTGGCAACTGTCGGACGCGTGCGAGCGCCTTACCGCAAGATTTTCGATGGCGCTGTGCTGGCCGAAGACGCCGTGCGGGTTCACCTGGTTCGCCGCCAGGACAATCCGCTGTTTCACCAATTGCTTCTGGCTGCTGGAAAAGCGACGGGCCTTCCCGTGCTGTACAACACCAGCTTCAATCTGTTCGGGGATCCATTGGTCTGTACACCGCGTGATGCCGTGCGCAGCTTCTATTCATCCGGCGTGGACGCTCTGTACGTCGGCAATTTCGTCGTCGAGAAATAGCTAATTCGCGGACGGCTTTTTCCACCTTATCGATCACCATCACATCCATCAGCGCTTTGGTCGTATCGAGCTTTAACCCAACCTGCTGCTGGATTGCGGTGAACAGATTCGGTGGCGCATCGGGCTTGCGGCCGATGCCTGGTGGCACCCCGCCCAGACTGGCGAACTGCGTCTCATCGGGTGTCCAGTTCAATGCGAAATTGTAGCGTCCTTCCAGCCGCGTCTGATCCACCACCGGCCGATCCAGAACTGCTCTCTGCATCACGCTCACAAAATCCGCCATGGTCGCATTTCTCACTGGCAAGTTTCCCAATCCCCGGAAAAAGCAGGGAGGGAGGGCCGTTCGGATTGCCGTCGCTCTTCATAATCTTCGGCCCGCTCTTGGCAACCACCAGGGCGTACACAGAGAGCTCCTTCTTTTCGTGATGGAACGTGAGTTGAAAGCGCTCCGCGAGCAGTTTCTGTATCATCGTCTTCCATTGAACTTCGTTCGGCTGACCCTCTCCATCCGGTTTTCCATCCAGATCGTACTTTTCTGTTCCCACCCAGTCCGGTGCGCCGGTTACCTGCCGCGCATGCAGCCCTTAGGTGTATCCGATCAGATCGTTCAGTGTCGTGTTGATCGTGGAGAAGTGCCCAGGTAGTGCTCGAAACAGTCTGCCCGGCCGATTCGGATCGCTCGGCTTAATCGTCGCCACTTCAAAGGACGGATCGACGTCCGCGGCCATTGGCTTCGGCCGTGGCGGGGGCTGCGGAAGCGCCCAAACCGTCTCAGGCGTGGCGCGCTTCAGGGTCAGGGGGAGTGGCTGGCCGCCCTGCGTCCACGTACCTGCGATCGAGTTCCCCTCCGCGCTCAGCTTCCCTTCAAAAGTCCCAATCCCAACAATTGAAATCTTGACCGCCGAACCTTGAAGCGTGGCCTCCCCGAATGCCCCTGCCATGTTCCGGTAAGATTTTGAGCGAATAATGCTGCGCTTGGCAACGTTGCAAGAGCGACCATCCCGAGCATTAGCTTCTTCACGCGACACCTCCTCAAGAGAAGAGCGCTCACGGCGCGAACACAATCGCCGACGGTTCACCTGGCAAAGCAACCGAGCTCACCTGGCCGGTCGCGGTATTCACAATCTCCAGCCCTGCCTCGGTTGCCACCCATGCTTCCGTTCCGTCGGGCGTGACCACCACGGGCGATGGAGACCGCCCCACCGCGATGCTGGCCGTCTGAGTCTGGTTCTGAAGATCCGCCACCAGCAGCAGGTTGTTCAGCGCGTCCGCCGCATAAGCCGTCGAGCCGTCGGGAGAAAGCGCCAAGGCCGGCAGATACCCGCTGGTGGGCTTCAACTGGACGGTTTCCGTGATTTTATAGGTCGAGGTGGAGAGCAGACGAATGCGGCCGTAGTTGACGGTGTAAACCAGCGTGGAGCCATCTGGCGTCAATGCCATCCCTCCCATGCCGTCCGGCACGTTCACGGACGCAATGTACTTGAAGGTGGATGTATCGAGGACGTAAATTGCTCCAGGGCCCAACAATACGTCCCCATTGCTGGCGCCCGAAATGAAGCTGACGGACATGTATAGCCGAGTGCCATCGGGCGATGGAATCACCTGATCGAGGTTGGTGAGTTGGCCCACTGAGGCTGAACCGATCGGAGCCAGCGACGAAGTGTCATAAGCGGTAACGCCCCCCGGATTGTAGAAATAGACCACGTTCCCAGTTGGGCTGAAGACAATCGCGCCCGAGATGTTCGTAATGAAGTTGCTTTGCCAGGTGGCAGGATTCAGAAAAATGGTTTCGCCGCCCAGCCCAAACGAGTATTGAGACGCCCAGACGGCGCCGGCTGGACCGATCGCCAGCGAATTGAGGTCTACGCCCCCCAGCTTCACGTGCGTTATCTTCTCAGACGCTACGTCCACGGCGGCAACGGCGCTCTGATTCGCATTCAGCACATATAGATCCTGCCCGGATAGCCCGACGCCGGTGATCGGTCCGAGTTCGCGGACTGTTGCCAGATCCTTTTGCTCGGGAATCGAGAATTCGGATAAACTCCAAGCCCCTCCCATGGAGCGATTGGCAGAATAGAGTGTAGATCCGTCCGGCGAAATCGCGAAATTTGTCGGAATCTCGCTAATCGCAGCTTCAAATATGGTTGCCCCCGTCGCGATATTCAAGGCGAGGATGGCAGGCGGCTCAGGGACCGACAGGTAGGCCGTGGTGCTGTCCGGCGATGAAATAACATTGGCGGGTGCACCGTGACTATTCGACACATAAAAAACCGTCACGTCGGATGACTGCGGGTCGATCACCAACAATTGGCTGCTGGAATCGGTCATCAGGATCAAACCGTTCGGCGTGATGGCCAAGTCGGTAGGGATCACTCCGCCGGGCACCGGAATCTGCTTCACCGGCGCGAGAGTGGTCGCGTCCAGCACCTGGATGTATTCGGCCACGTAGCCTACCTCAAAATAGAGCTGGGTTCCGTCCGGTGAAACCATCAGTGGCCCCAGGGTGCCGCCGGCTGGAGGATTGGACTTGTTGGTCACGGAATACGTTGTGGTGTCGATGGCGAGCAGTACGGCCGGAGCGGCTTGCGGTGCCATAACGTACACTTTCTCGCCGTCCGGGCTGATCGCGAGTTCCAGAGGCGGCGTGCCCGATATACTGATCGGCACTGGCACTCTGGCCAGGATGGCGCCCGTTGCCGTTTCGATCACTTGCAATTGGCGCTTGTAATCGACGGTCACAAACATCTTCTTGCCGTCCGGACTCAGCACTATGCCGTCGCCGCCCGAGCCGGTGACAATCGTACGGGTTTGCTGCAGCGTGGATGCAAAGAACACACCGGCCGTGGAGGGAGCGTTACAGCAGACGCTGACGTATGCCGTGGATGGGGATGCTTGAATGTGAGGCGCGGCTGAAACCAAGGCCGCAGCGGTGATCATTTGCCTGACGATTTGACTGCATCGAGACATGAGTGAATTTCGCCTCCGTCCGACTGAGAATCCGCCGAAGAAACCGGCAAAAGCGGCAGTGCGAAAACAATTATATCGGACTTTCAGTGACGTGACGATGAACTTAAGCCCAATGTTGCCCGCCGTCCGCGAAGCCACCAGGACCAACGCAAGCGCAAACCCCGCATGATGAATCGAGACATCGACTGACCCTCCCCAAATGAAAGCGACAGTTGGACCGAAATCCCCTCACCCCGCAGCTTTGCAATTAGGAGTATAGTTATCAAGAGGCGTTAAGCGTCTCACGAGGAGATGACATGAAGACGATCACAGCTGTAGCTTTGATGACGATGGGACTGGCCGCAAGCGCTTTGGCTGCGGATTACAAAGGCTTCGTCGAGGATCAGAAGTGTTCCACTATGGCGTCCATGAAGGGCGATGCCGACTGCGCGCAAAAGTGCATCAAGGGTGGTTCACCCGCCGTCCTGATAACTCCCGAAGGCAAAATCTACAAGATCGCCAATCAAGACAAAATCGTGGCCAGCGCAGGCATGAACGTTACCATAAGCGGCAGCCTGAAGGGCGACACTCTCACCGTCGATTCCGTTAAGTAAGCGGCATCATCCAACCAACCGATTGGGGCTGAGTCACGTTCTCCGTGACCGCCCCTGTTCTTGCTGGCGCTGACCCAGTCTCAAAAGTCTGCCTATCACTGATGTTCCGTCCATTACAGGGCGCATTTCCAGTGCACGCATTTCCCAACGGAACGAACCTCACCTCACCTGCGTAGTTCTCTCACATGGAAACTTTGCTCGCCGACCTCCGCCAGTCCCTCCGCACCCTGCGCAAGAATCCTAGTTTTACGCTCATCGCCCTGGCCGCCCTCACCATCGGCATCGGCGCGAACACCGGCATTTTCAGTGTTGTCAACAGGGTTCTGCTCCAGCCGCTCCCCTACCAGGACTCTGAACGCATGGTTCAGCTTGGGCCCAAGTATCCCGCCGGTGTCCTATACACTAACTCCATTCCCAAGTACATGGTCTGGCGCAATAACGCCGTCTTTTCATCCCTTTCGCTCTATGACCAGGAAGGCCTCGGTTTCAACGTCAGCGTCACCGATCATCCTCAACAAGTCAAAGGGGCTCACGTTTCAGCGGACTACTTCAAGGTGTTCGCCGTCTCGCCCATCAGGGGCCGCGGTTTTACCCAAACCGAAGACCTTCCCAACGGTCCGCCAGCTGCTCTTATTTCCGAAAATCTCTGGCGAAAGCTGTTCGGTTCCGATCCCGGAATCCTCAATCGCACCATTTCTCTCAACTTCTTGCCCTACCCGATTGTCGGCGTTATCCCATCCAGTTTCGTCGCAAATCCCGACGTGGATATCTGGGTACCGCTTCAGGCTGATCCCGCCAGCCAGAATCAAGGCCATTACCTCGCCGTCGCAGGCCGCCTGAAACCCGGTGTTTCAATCTCGCAAGCACAAGCCGCAATGCGTATCGCCGGCGAACGCTTCCGCCGCCTCTATCCCAAGAGCATGGACCGGGATGAGAGCGTGGCCGTGGTGCCCATGCGCGATGCCATGGTGGGTGACGTCAAGAAAGCTCTCTACGTGTTGCTCGCCGCCGTCGCCTTCGTTCTTCTGATCGCGTGCGCCAACGTCGCCAACCTCCTGCTGGCGCGTTCCGCAGGCCGCCGGCGTGAGTTCGCCATTCGCGCTGCCGTGGGAGCCAGCCGCCGGCGCATCGTTCGTCAATTACTCACCGAAAGCATCCTCCTTTCTTCGCTAGGCGGCGTTTTCGGCCTGCTGCTCGGAGTTCTGGGCGTTCGCGCGCTCCTGCTGCTTGTCCCCGGTGACATCCCGCGCCTCGGTGATCCGGGTCAGCTTAGCAATCCCTTCGCGCTCCTCGACTGGCGAATCCTGGCCTTCACCGTCGGCGTCTCAATTCTCACGGGAATGTTCTTCGGCCTCTTTCCGGCTCTTCAGATTTCGAATCCCAACCTCGCGTTCACTCTCAAAGAAGCCGGGACCCGAGCGTCCACCAGCCGGCGCCAGAATTTCACTCGCAAAACTCTGGTAGCCGTCGAGATGGCCCTCGCGCTGATCCTTTTGACTTCCGCCGCTCTTCTCATCCGCACCTTCGCCAGCCTTAGTACGGCGAAATCCGGCATCGACTCTAACCACGTCTTCACCGCGCTGACTTCGCTCACCGGCGAAGGCTATCAAACCACAGAGGCCCTAGCCCGCTTTAGTCGACGGGCTCTTCAGAACATTGAATCCATTCCCGGCGTCGACGCTGCCTCCACTTCCATGTTCCTTCCCATCACACTCGGGGGTGGGTCGCTGGACTTTGACATCCGCGGCAAAGTCCCTCCTCCCGGCCAGGAACACAACGGCGAGGAATCATGGCGCTCAGCCACTCCTCACTACTTCAGCGTCTTGCGCATCCCGCTTCTGCGTGGCCGCGTGTTCACTGAACATGACGACGCTGGAGGGGCAGCCGTCGCCATCGTCAATGCCGCGTTTCGAGAGAAGTTCTTCCCGCGTGAAGATCCCATCGGAAAGACCCTTGAGATTGGCAAAGCTCTCGGTCCGCCGTTCACTGACTATGCCCCGCGCCAGATCGTCGGAATGGTGGGCAATGTTCGCGAGACCGGCCTCGCTGGCGGCGAAGTCCCAGTGATGTACGTCCCTGAGTACCAGCAACCCCAAGGGATGACTAAGCTCGCCACCACTTCGGCGCCACTGGCCTGGGAAGTGCGTTCCAGCCTGGACGAAAAGTCGCTCACCGCGGCCGTCACGAAAGCAATTCAACAGGTGGACGGCCGTCTGCCGCTCTCCAGCGTCCGCACCATGGACAGCATGCTTGCCGAGAGCCTCTCGCGCCAGAATTTCAACATGCTCCTGCTCTCCATCTTCGCCGGATCGGCACTGCTGCTCGCCGCCATCGGCATCTACGGCCTGATGTCCTACGCCGTCCAGCAGCAAACTCAGGAAATCGGAGTTCGCATGGCCTTGGGCGCGGACAAATCCTCCATGCTTCGATTAGTCTTGCGCCAGGGTATGACGCCTGCCCTGATCGGCGTCATCCTTGGTTTGGCAGGAGCCTTCGCCTTGACCAGGCTGATGGAGAGCTTGCTTTATGAAGTGAAGCCCACCGATCCCGTCAGTTTCCTCGGCGTAGCCGCCATCTTAGTGTTCGTCGCCACCGTTGCCGTCCTCATCCCGGCCCGCCGCGCCATGTCCATCGATCCGGTCATCGCCCTTCGCGCCGAATGAAAATGATGCCTACAGCACCCGCTCGTCGCTCACGGCTACACTAGAAACAGCTCGTGCGCACGTTTTTCTTACTCGCGCTCGCTGTCACGCTGTTCGCGCAGGACACACCGCCCTCTTCAACCGCCGCCCGGCGCCTCAATCGCTATGAATACAACGCCAGCGTGCGCGATCTCTTGGCCGTGCCCTTCGAGCCTGCCGCCGATTTCCCCGTCGATGATTCCGGCTATGGCTTCGACAACGTCGCCGATGTGCTTTCGCTTTCGCCCGCGCTCATGGAAAAATACCTCGCTGCCGCCGAGAAAATCGCTCGCGCCGCTGTCGTCCCACCCATCCCTCCGCAGGCTTCGGTGCAGCGTTTTGCCGCCAGCGACTTCCATGTGAAGGTGGATTTCGAAGGCGACTACGACGTTCTGATCGCCGTCCATGGCCGTCCCGATCCGGCGAAAGTGGAATTCTTGATCGACGGCGTGCCCGTGCAAACGCTTGCGCTGAGCGGTGCACTGGAGAACCTGCGTTCGGCCGAATTTCGCATTCGCTTTGGTCCTGGCAGTCCCCGGCTCGCCGTGGAATTGATCCCCGCTGGCCCTCCTGTGCAGACCCCGGACGCCGAAAAACTTCGTCCGCCTCATCTGGCTTATATCGAGTTGCGAGGTCCCTACCATCCGGCCACGCCTCCGCCTTCAGAAAGCTACCGCCGCGTTTTCCGCTGTGGACACCCGCCTGGCCACCATACGCTGGCCTGCGCCCGCACCGATCTCGCCGATCTCGCCCGCCGTGCCTATCGCAGGCCCGTGACGAAAAATGAAATCGACGGCCTGATGCAGTTCGTCGAAAAAGGCGACAGTATCGATCAAGGAATGGAGCTCGCTCTCGAAGCCATCCTGGTTTCACCCCGTTTCCTCTTCCGCATCGAACCCACTGCCGGCTCTCTGGACGATTTCCAGTTCGCTTCGCGCCTCTCCTATTTCCTGTGGAGCAGCCTTCCAGATGACGAGCTCTTCCAACTTGCGCTCGATCATCGCCTGCGCGACCCCGAAGTGCTCCACTCCCAAATTCATCGCATGCTGCTCGATCCGAAGTCGCGCGCTCTGACCGAAAATTTCGGCGCCCAATGGCTCGAAACCCGTAATCTGGATAGCCTCCAGCCCGATCCCGGCAAATTTCCCGAGTTCAGCACCGAGCTCCGTCGCGACATGCAACGCGAAACTCAGCTCTTCTTTCAATCCATCATTCGCGACGACCGTCCCATCTCCGATTTCATCACGGCCAATTACGCCTTCGTGAACGAGCGCCTGGCTGCCTTCTACGGAATACCCAATGTTCAAGGTGCCCAGTTCCGTCGCGTCGATCTCCCGGCCGATTCGCATCGCGGTGGCATTTGGACGCAAGCCAGCGTCCTTACCGTCTCCTCTTATCCGGCGCGTACTTCGCCCGTCCTTCGTGGAAAATGGATTCTGCAGAATCTGCTGGATTCCGCACCCCCTCCTCCGCCGCCCAACGTCCCGCCTCTCGCTGACACACCAACTGCGGCCTCCGCTAGCATGCGCCAACGGCTGGAGCAGCATCGGGCGAATCCGGCCTGCAAAGTTTGTCACGATCGAATGGACCCGTTGGGTTTCGATCTTGAAAATTACGATGCCATCGGCCACTGGCGAACCGCGGACGGTAACACCTCCATTGATGCCAATCCCGATGCCATCCGGCAAATGTTGCTAAAGGATCAAGACAAATTCGCCCGCACTCTGGCCTCGAAATTGATGACTTACGCGCTCGGCCGCAAGTGTTCGGTGAAGCGAGCTTCCGGGAACGAAACTTTCTCCCAACTCGTCGAGACAATCATGACGGACAGCGGCCATGAGTAAATGCCTCTCCCGCCGCACTATACTCCGTGGCATCGGCGCCGCGGTCTCCCTCCCTTTGCTGGATGCAATGGTCCCTGCGTTTGCCTCCACCACTCCCGCCTCTCCGCTCCGGCTTGCATTCATCTACGTCCCAAACGGAATCATGATGGATGAGTGGACGCCCGCCATCGAAGGAGCAAATTTCGAGCTCCCCCGCATCCTGATGCCGCTCGCCCCGCATCGCAATAACGTCTTGATCCTTTCCGGACTCACCCAAAACACCGGTCGCGCGCTGGGTGACGCAGCGGGCGATCATGCCCGTGCCTCCGCAACTTACTTAACCGGAGTCCATCCCAAGAAAACCGACGGCGCCGGCATCGCCGCGGGCATTTCCGTCGATCAGGTGGCCGCTAGCCACGTGGGTACCGCCACGAAATTGCCGTCGCTCGAGCTGGCCTGTGAAGACGGCCGTTTGGTCGGCAATTGCGATTCCGGCTATAGCTGCGCGTACAACAACACGCTGTCTTGGCGCACTCCATCCACGCCGCTCCCACCCGAGGTGAATCCGCGCCTGGTCTTCGAGCTTCTGTTCGGAGCCATGGACGAGAATCCCATGGATCGCGGGAAGCGCCTGCGCAACGAAGCCAGCATTCTCGATTATGTCTTCGAAGATACGCGCCGATTGGCCGGCCAGCTTGGCCCTTCCGACCATAGCAAAATCGACGAGTATCTGACGTCGCTTCGTGAAATCGAACGCCGCATTCAATTCGCGGAGAAAGACGATTCCCAAATTCAACCTTCCTTCGAAAAGCCCAGCGGCGTCCCAGCGGATTTCGCCGATTACGCGCGCTTGATGTTCGACCTCTTGCTGGTCGCCTTCCAGACCGGCACGACGCGCGTGTCCACCTTGATGCTGGGCCACGAAGGCAGCCTGCGCGCTTATCGCGAAATCGGCATTTCAGACGCTCATCATCCAGTCACGCACCACTCCGGCAACCCGGATCTCATCGAGAAGGTGGTCCGCATCAACACCTATCACATGCAACAGTTCGCTTACTTCCTCGGCAAAATGAAATCCACGCCCGATGGCGACGGCACCTTGCTCGATCATTCCCAGATCGTCTATGGCAGTGGCCTCAGCGATGGCAACCAGCACCAACACAATAATCTCCCGGTCCTGCTGGCTGGCAAGTCCGGCGGACGGCACATCACATATGCCGCGGAGACACCCATGAACAACCTGCACGTGGCCCTGCTCGATCGCATGAGTGTCCACATTGATTCCCTGGGCGATTCCAACGGAGAATTGTTCCAATGACCAGATTCAGTGTTTTCTTTCTCGCGACAGCTTCGTTCGCGTTCGCCCAGGCGCCTGCGCCGCCCGCCAAGTCCTTCACCGCTCAATTCGAGGACTTGAATCGGCGTCTGCTCGAAATGGCCAAGGATTTTCCCGAGGCGAAATACGGGTATCGCGCCACCCCGGATGTCCGGTCGTTCGGCGAAATCGTCGTTCACGTTTCTTCGGGCAACGCTTACGCCGCCAAAGCGGGCCGGGGCGAAAAGGCCAACTGGGATGAAATCGATCCGAAGGGCTACACTACCAAGGCCGCCATGGTCGCGCTGCTGGAGAAAACCATCGCCGACGCCAATGCCACTTTGAAAGCCATTCCGGACGACCGCTGGGCCAAGACAGTTCAGCCCTGGCTGGCCGTGATCGAGCACGCCGGAGAACATTATGGACAGCTTGTGGTTTATTACCGCAACAACGGAATGGTGCCGCCGGAGTCGCGTCCAAAGAAGTAATCAGATGCTGAGGAGATGAGCTTCCACCGGCATCTGGTTTAAACGCGCCAAGGCCAAAGCATACCAGCGCAGTTGATTTTCATAGCGCTTTCTGCTCGGCCCGATTTCGGCGTCGGTTTTGAAATCCACGATGTGCCATGTTCCGTTCTCTTCGAAGGCCAGGTCGATAACGCCTTCCAAAATCCGGTTCTCTTCCAGCTTCAATAGAATCGGAAGCTCTCGCCGGCAAAGCTTTGATTTTCGCGCCCTATCGAGCAGCGGGTGTCTCAGGGCCGCGTCCACGGCTTTCGTGGCATGCTCCACTTCTTTGTCCGTCGCTCCAAGCACTCTTCCGTGAACTTTCGCCAGTTGCTCACTGGCGTTGCCGTCCAGTGCAACATCGCGCAGGATGGTGTGAACCAATGTTCCGAAACGCGGACCCGCTGATCGGCCAGCGGCCTTTTCTACGGCTTCGAACTTCACTCCAATCGAAAACCCGGTTGGCGCTTCCACCGCTTCGGTCGCCGTGAAGACATCGAACTCCTTCCGCTGTCCGGATTCGTTAACCTTTTCCCGCTGCCCCTTCCATTCGCGATAAGCGGCCAGGCTGGGCGATTCTTCATCATTCGGATCACCTCTGAGAATCTCTTCCTGCCGCAATCCGAGATTCGCCGGTGGCGCCAGCTTCAATGTTCTCGGATCCCACCAAACCGCTTCGTGCTGTCCTTGTTGGGGCGTATGGAGTCCTGGTTGCACCGAAGGCTCATCATGCACGAAGAACGGACGGTCCACTACGGAAGCGTCTCCAAACTTCGGACAGCCTTCGGCCGGCGTCGCATTTCGGTAACGATCCTGCGCCGGATAAATAGCCTTGTTCAACGGACCCAACCATCCGTCCAGCTGCTCATCGCCGACAACGGGAACTACCAGCAGATCGCGCGCCCGGGTTGCCGCTACGTAAGCCACTCTCACGCCTTCGGCGCGTTCCCGCAGTCGCTCCTGAGGTTCGTTCTCGCGCAGCTCCCACGGCGCGCAGCGCAGCAGCCGGGTCGCGCACAGACGTTTGCGGGCATCCACGTAACGGTCGGGATCGCTGGCCGCAATATTCGCGGTCATATCGGCCAGAATTACGATTGGGAATTCCAAGCCTTTGGCGGCGTGCACCGTCATCAGCCGCACTCCCTCGGCGCCTTCTTCGAGCACTGGCGCCTCGGCGGATTCCGCTTTCTCCGATTGCGCGTCCAACTCCTCGACGAATCCGCGAAACGAAACCCCGCCTGAAAGCTCGAAGCTGCGCGCCAGGTCGGCGATTCGATAAACATTCGCAAGTACTTGATGGCCGGCCGGCCGCAGCGCAAAACCCGCATGGGCGCGGGTGGCCTCAAGCAGGGAATTTACGGTGTCGGCGATCGGTCTTCGATTGCGGCCGCGATTCAGATCGGCTAGTAAGCGGAGGGCTGCGGCGATCGGTTCGAAGGCCTTGTCGAGATGGTCTGGCAGCGATCGAAAAGGATGCAGCCGTCCGAGCTCATGATGAAAGCGAAGCAGTAGATTGTCGGGTATCGCAAACAGAGAGCCTTTGAGCGTGGCGAATACCGACAACTCGTCTTCGGGCCACTCGATGGCAGTAAGGGCGGCTCGCATGGTCTCCACTTCCTCTCGGCTGTGGAAAGACTTGGAGCCTACCAGGAGATGCGGAATCTCGCGAGCTTCCAGGCTTCGAACATAGTCGCGAGTAATGTCTTTTCCGAAATTCGTGAAGCGGCGAAACAACAGGCAAATATGCCGGGACGAAATGGGCAACAGTTGCGTCGAGTCCTCGGGATCGCGGACTTTCCAGCCGCTCTCGCGCACCAGCCATTCGATAAACGCCCCGATAGTTTCGGGCAGGCAGGCATCGATGGAGATCTTTGAAACTTTCATGGCGCCATAAGGCCGGGGCGCTGGCAGTGCAACAATGCTCGGTTGTCCTAGAATGGCCGGCGTGTCCCCGTGGAGCGGCGCATAATCGGCCTGTCCCGAAACAGCATCATCCTGCATTTCCGTTTCAAACGCCGTATTGACCAAATGTTGGATCGGCCGGAGCGCGCGAAAACTAGTGGTCAGTTGTACGATACCGACACCCCGCTTGTTCAGCGCATCGCGGATTTCCCGGTACAGCACCACGTCGGCGCGCCGAAACTTGTAAACCGATTGTTTAGGATCGCCAACCACAAAGAGCTTTCCCGGCGTGGGCGCCACCTTCAGCCAATCCGATTCGGCTGGATTATCAGCGGCCAGTAGCAGCAGGATTTCAGCCTGCAGGGGATCGGTGTCCTGAAATTCGTCGATGAAGATGTGGGTGAAACGCTCCTGCAGGTAGCGGCGAACGTCGGGCTTGTCACGCACCAGGTCGCGCGCCAGCAGCAGCAAATCCACGAAATCGAGCTTTCCGGCGCGGCGTTTGAGCTGATCGTATCGATCAACCAGGTCCCACATCTCCGCCCGAAGAATCGCCGCGAGGTCGGCGTCGGCGGCGTGTTGGAAAGCTTCCAATTGATCGAGTAAATGTTTCCGGGCTTCGACCACCTGCTCTCGCGGAACCCCTTCGGCGAAGAAGCCGGAACCCTTCTGCGGATTCCGATGGATGTCGCGGATCAGTTTGATGAGCAGGCTTTCGAGCGAATCGTAATCGCGGGCGCGCGCCGCTTCCGCGCGTTCAATCCAGGTGACCAGAGCCTGCGCGGGCCGCAGCGATTTCACCAGGTTGTCATTGCGTTTCACGCAACGCCAGGCTGCTTCGGCGATCAACTGTACCTGTTCGACCAACCGGTCGATATCCGCTTCCCGGTTGAATTCCTTGCTGCGCCACGGCGCTGGATGATCGCGCCATTCAATCAGCTTCCAGGCCGCGTATTGCAGTTGTTCGATCGGCGAAGCACCGTCGTAGGATTCGCGCGAGGCCAGGCGCACCAGCGCGCGGCGAAGGCCCGGAGCGCCATCACCCAATTTGCGCTGCAGCCAGGCGCGGAAGGCCCGCTCATAAATGCGAGAGGCCTGTTGCTCGTTCAGTTCCTCAAACGCCGGATCGACCACGGCTTCCACAGGCCGTTCGCGTAGGATCTGGGCGCAGAACGAATGGATGGTGCCGATGGAGGCCTCTTCCAGATGTTCGAGAGCGTGCTCGATGTTCGAGCGTTCTTGTGAAGTGGTAGCGGTAGTGCGGGCGCGGTCCAGCTCCTGACGAAGCCGAAGTTTCAGTTCACCAGCGGCTTTGTTGGTGAACGTAACGGCAACGATATGACTGATGGTGGTGAGGCCATGGGCCAAAACGGCAACGATGCGTGCGATCAACTCGGTGGTTTTCCCCGTTCCGGCCGAGGCTTCCACCAACAGGCTCTCGGCCAGCGAACCGCGAATGCGTTCGCGCGCCGCGCGGTCGTCGAGTTGCGGTTGAATCGCAGGGGTCATCATGGCGAATGGCGAATCTCGATCAGTGTATCGAGCCGGTCCGCGGGCTTGCGTTTCACCCGCGTTTCTTCGTAGGGGCCGCACACAGCGCTGTAGTCGCACATGCCGCATGCGCCGGCCTGCGGCGCCGCGGGCAGGAAGCCCTCCGCGATGGAGCGGTCGATGGCCTCCAGGATGCGGCGCAGGCGGGCGCGCGATTCGTCGTTGAGCGGGATCTCGATGGAGGAGAACTCGCCGCGCTGGGTGCAATAGTAGAGCCGGCCAGACTGCACGGATTCGGCGAGTAATGTTTCGGCGGCGTGAGCGTAGAGCAAAGGCTGAAGCAGGGAGCCGCCCCCCACGTATTGCGGGCGGTCCTTGGGAGCTTTCCCGGTTTTATGATCGGTGACGCGCAGGCTGCCGTTGCTTGCGCGGCGCTCGATCAGATCGATGGAGCCGCGCAGCCGAATGCCATCCAGAATGATGGCTTCCTGGTCGGTGCTGGCGGCGTCGCGGTCCGGATCGCGAGCCAGTCCGAAACCGAATTCGAAATGCTCCGGAGTCCAATCCGGATCGGTCGCGGCGGCGTGTTGCAGCCAGCCACGTAAGTCGGTGCGGAGGCTTTCGATTTCGCTCTTCCAGACGCGAGGGATGGCGGGAGCGAGTTCGTCTTCGTAGCGCGCCGCGACACGGTCCAGAACCTGGTCCGCGAGGTCCAGCTTTTGGGGAAGGCTCAGTTTTGAACGCGCCTGTTCGCGAAAAAATTCAAATTGTGCGGAATGAAAAATCGCGCCGCGCGTGAGAGCGTCCATTTGTTCCAGCGGCGCGGGCTCCTGTCGCGGCCGGAATTGAAAGACAGCGTGCAACGCGAAGCGATACGGGCAGGCGGCGAAATGCTGGAGCGATGATGGCGAATAGCTGCGATTGGCGAGGCGGTGCGCCTGGAGAGCGTCGAGGGTCGCGGGATTGGGATCGACAATTCCATCGGCGTCAAACCAGCGGCTGCGCCAGCGCCGGCCGCGAGTGCGAAGAGATCGGGCGAGTGCGTCGTTGGCCTGCATCAGGTAACGCGCGCTTCCGGTGCCCGCGGAGCCGCGTAGTTTCAAGGAGACCTGCAGCCAGGCCAAGTCGTATTCGGCGTCGTCGATGGCGTCGCGGGGGCTGGCGGGCGCAGGCCAATCCAGGCGTGAAGACGCGGCCCGAGCGGCGCGCTTTTCGAATTCCCGCAAGGAAGGCAGACGGCCTTCGGCGGCGCGGATCACTTCGAGCGCATAGAAAGAAGGCACGCGGGCGCGGGCTTGCGTGACGTCCATGCGCGGATAGGAGACAACCAGGCTATCGACGGCAGCTGCGGCTGCCGAATGCAACAACATGCGCTCGCGAGCCACGCGACGGTCCTGGGTGTCGAGATCGGGCGAAAGCTTTACACGCTGCTCGTCGAGCAGCAGTGGATCTTCCAGGGCACGGCGCGGGAAAAGCCCTTCGGCGAGTCCGGGCAGGAAGACGAAATCGAAGCTGCGTCCGCGCGCTTCCTCAATGGAGCCGACGAAAACCCGGCCGTAGCGGCGTTTGGGCGGGTCGGTCCGCAGAGAGCCTAGGCGTTCCGAGAGGACATCATAGATTTCGTCGAGCGAAGCGGGGCCCACTTTGCGCATGGGTTCCAGTTCGCTCAGGGCAGATAGGACAGGCTCGGGATGGCGCAGCGCCATTTGCGCCAGATCCAGAAGCCGGTCCAGCCAACCACCCCACTTTTCTAATACCGGGAGCGAGCCCAGGGCGTCAATCAGGGGAAGTGCGAAATGTTCTAAACGTTTTAGTTGTTCGATTCGCTTCTCCATATGGGCGCGATGCGATTCGTCCTCCCTTTCGAGCTCCCACAATTGCGCCTGCAATTCGGCGCGAAGACCGCGCAGCCGCCGCGCCCAGCGGTCCCGCCCTCCGATGACGGCCGCGTCCACCAGTAGCTTCTCCCAGCCAATGGGGACATCCAGGGAGGGCTCCTCGCTGAGAATCCCGGGAGCAGGCGTCTCGAAAAGCCCGAGGATTTCATCGTTCGCGGGAACCCATTCGAGCGGCCGGGAAATTGGAGCGCCATCGCCATCGAGTGGTGGTGTCTGGTCGAGCGAAAGATATTCGGCGAAGCGCGATGCCGAGCAGCCTTCGCTCGCGCAGGCCAGCAGAGCGAGAAAGGCCCGGCCTGCGGGATCGGGACGTGCGGCGCCCCGGCTGAAGTAATGCGGGATGCCGGCACGGCGCAGCGCTTCCTCCACCGGCGGCTGATAAGTATCGACGTTGCGAAGAAGGATGGCCATGCGATCGAAAGGCGTGCCTTCTTCGGCGATCGCGCGAATTCGCCGGGCGATCTCCACGCACTCGAAACTCTCGCCGGGCGCGGAGAAGAGGAGCGCAGGGTCGGGAGGCGCGGAGGGCGGCTGGTCGGAAGAGAACAGCCAGGTGCGGACGCGATCGAGCGTTGCGGTGGACGGGGTGTGATCAAGATTCTCGGCCGGGACGTCGAGGATGCGCTCGAGCGATCGGATGGCGGCGTCGCCTGTTGTGGCTAGCGCCAGCACGTTGGGCGATCTCGGAACCAGCGCGGCGAGCAGGCGCTCATGAGCCGCGGATTCTATGGCCATGCCGAGCAGAACGACGGGGAGGCCTGTGAAGCGATGATCGCTCTCGGTGGCCTCTTCGGTAGCCAAGCGAAGAATAATGGGCAAATCGGCAACGGAACGGGCGGCAAGTTCCTGTTCGTAGAGCGCAAGAAGATACCCCAGGTCGCCGGGCGGGTTCACGTTTTGGAGGCGAAGTTCGGTGATAGTTTTCGCAAGCGCGCGAGCGAAGCCGGGGGTTTGCGCCACCGGAGCGAAATAGGGCAAGCGTTTGGCGGTATCGGCAGCGTGGACGATCCGCGCGGCCAGCGCTTCGATGCCCAGACGGGAGATGGGAGCGAGCGCCAGGCGTCCCATGGGCTGCGCAGCCAGGTGTGCGGCGAATTGCGTGAGAGTTAGTGCGTGAACGCCTTTGCAGCCCGACGGGAAAGCGCGGGCGGCGAGTTCATTTGCGGCGGCTCGCGTAGGAGCGATGATCAGGATCTCCGCGTGTTCGTCTTTGTCCACCAGGAACGCAGCCGCACGCTGGAGGAGTGTGGCGTTGGAGCGGGAATGAAGGAGCGAGCGAGGGGCCACAGACAATTATATTGGGTTCCAGCAACGCTTACTTGCGTGCGCTGTTCAGTCCGAGCGGAGAGCGGTCATGGGATCGGTACGAGCGGCGGCGAGCGAAGGAGCCAGGGCTGCGGCGATGCCACAGCAAACCAGGATTGCGGCGGTGATCGCGATGGTCAGCGGATCGCGTGAAGGAGTCTGGTACAGCATCGATTCGAGCCAGCGGCTCACAACCAGCGCGCCTGCGATGCCGAGAGCTGCTCCGGCCAAGGTGAAGCGGAGGGCCGAGCGCACCACCAGCGCAGCGATGCCGGCGGGCGATGCGCCGAGGGCCATACGAACTCCAATCTCCTGGGTGCGGCGGGCGACCAGGAATCGGACCAATCCATACAGTCCGCTCACGGCGAGAAGCAGGGTGATGGCTGCAAAGAGGCTGAACAATATGGCATGAAAACGTTGCGGGAGCGCGAAGTCGCGAATCCGGTCCTGCATGCTCATCACATCCAAGGGAACGGAGGGCTCCAGAGCGTGGATCTCAGCGCGCAACCAGGATTCCAGGAACTGTGTGCGTAGGTCGCTGCGGATGGCGACGGCGATATGACGGCTGGTAATGCCCCGCAGCCAGATTTCGGGGGATTGATCGCGATCCAGATAGAACTCGGGATAGGCTGCGCCCGCGAGCCCGTTATTACGGACATCGGCCGCCACGCCAACGACGTTGAATGTTCCTGAGTCGCTCAGTGTGACGCGCTGGCCAACCGGATGTTCCCCAGGAAAGAGTTTGCTGGCGAGCGATTGGCTGAGGATAATCGCTGGGGTGCTATGAGTACTCAAATCGGAAGCATCAAACGCCCGGCCCTGCAGCAGTCGCAGATGGAACGTCCGGAAGTAATCGGAAGAGACGGCGCGCCATGGCACCATACCGCCCACGCCTTGCTCGAAGAGCGCGCGGCCGGGAACGCGAAGAGCGAAAAAGGGTACGGATCGCGTGGGCCCGCCGGGCGGGATGGTGTCGCCGAAAGCAACGCTATTCACACCCGGTTGGCTGCGCAATCGCTGCTCAAGGGTTTGGGAAAAGGCGATGAGACGCGTGGCGTTGTAAGCTGATCCAAGCGTGAATTGGGCGGTGACCAGGTGCTCGGTGTCGATGCCGAGCGGTACGCTCTCGAGTTTCCACAGCGTACGAAGCATCAGGCCCGCGGCAGTCAGCATGATGAGCGATCCCCCGATCTGCAAGATGACCAGAGCATCGCGAATGGAGGTTTTGGATGGTGAGGTGGCACGCCATCTGTTGAGGATTTCGAGAGTGGGTTGTCGAAGCGCCGGCAGTACACCGAAGACCAGCCCGCTCATCAGAGCAAGCAGCGCGGCGAAGAAGAACGTGCGCATGGAGAAGTGAACTTCGTTAAGTCCAAGGATAGTGTTGGGGGCTGTGCTGAGCAGGATTTTGAGCAGGAACAACGAGAGGGCGCAGCCCAGCGCTCCGCCGAAGATGCCGAGGAGAAGGCTTTCCGTAATGGCGTGACGGGCGAGTCGCGAGCGGCTGGCGCCGAGGGCTTGTCGCATGGCCAGTTCACCCTGCCGGCTGGTGGCGCGCGCCAACAGAAGGCTCGCAACGTTCATACACGCTAGCAGTAAGACAGCGAGAACCGCGAGCAGCAACACCCAGGACGCTGGACGACGGTCGCCGGATTGCCAATCGCGGATGGTGCGCACTCCGATGTGGATCTCCTTGCGATAGGCGATGGGCGCTCCCGCGATGTCTCGTTGCAGCAGCGGATCAAGCGCGGCGGCAGCTTGCGCGGGAGTCCAACCGGGGCGGAGGCGTGCGAAGGTTCTGAGCGTCGTGCCGTTGTTGGGGAAAACCTGCGCGGATTCGTTGAGTTGCTGGGGAAGAAGGATGTCGAACGGGCGGAGTGTCGGCATTTCGAATTCTCTGGGAAGAACCCCGACGATCCTGACGGGAGTGTCGTCCAGGGAGATGAGACGGCCGATGACGCTGGCGTTGCCGCCGTAGCGCGTCTGCCAGAGGTTATACGAGAGCAGAGCCACGCGAGGTGCCCGCGGGCGATCTTCGTCGCGCGCAAAATTGCGTCCGATGACGGGCCGAACGCCGAAGAAGGGAAGGTAAGACGATTCGACGTAGGCGCAGGTGAGGCGGGCGGGATTAGTTTCGGTGAGGTCGCAGTCCTGATCGCCCGGCAACATCGACGTGACGGCTTCGAAAGCGGGGATTTTGCCGCGCCAATACAGGTAATCGAAGCCGAACAGGAACTCGCGAGTTTCGATAGGTGCTGTGATGCCATACGCGACGATGCGGCCGGCGTCGGCGTAAGGGGCGGGGCGAAAGAGCACGCCGTCCACAACCGTGAATACGGCCGTGGACGCGCCGATACCGAGAGCCAGGATGAAGAGGACCGTAATGGAGAAGGCGGGGTTCCGAAATTGCTGGCGCACAGCGTGGCGAAGATCCTGCAGGATGCATTCCAGGGACGGGACGAGATGGAACTGACGGGCATCTTCGAGGATCAGCGCTGGGTTGCCGAACTGTCTGCGGGCCGAGGCTTGGGCTTCGCTGTCGCTGAGGCCGGCCTGGCGTCCGAGATCGGCGCGCATGGCGAGATGCGATTGGATCTCTTCCGCTATTTCGGCGTCCACGCGCGAGCGCCGGAACAAGGTGCGCCAGACGCGTTTCATACAAACCTCAGGACGCGTGTTACGCCCTTGGAGACGCTGTCCCAGTTGGATTCGGCCTCCTCCAAACGCTGACGGCCGGAAGCGGTGAGTTTATAGATACGGGCGCGGCGGCCGTTTTCGGTTTGAACCCAGGAGGCTTTGACGAATTTGTCGCGCTCCAGACGATGCAGGGCAGGGTAGAGCGAACCTTCCTCCACGCGCAACAGGCCTTCGGAGACCGTCTGGATGTGGAGGGCGATGCCGAAGCCGTGATTGGGAGCGCGTGCCAACGTTTTCAGGATGAGCAGATCGAGTGCTCCGAGGAGCGTGTCGGATGATCGGGCCATAGACGACTCAGTAAGACAACTAGGGTAAGTATGACACAAGTTCCAGAGGCGCGATAAACTGGTTGGTAGGTGGTCCCCCGAGTCCCAAGCTTGATCGTTTTGAGCGCGGCGATGCTGTGCGCCGGGCCGCTCGACGAGACGCTGGTGACGGGACGCAAGGCGCTGGCGAACGACGGAGTGGCGACAGCTTGGAAGCTGGCGCAGAAGGCGTTAAGCGATGCACCCCAGTCCGCTGCGGCGCATGAGTTCGCGGGGGAAGTCCGGTTTCGGCGGGGGGAAGTTTCGGAAGCTGACGCTGAGTTCAAGGCCGCCGTGGAGTGGGACCCGCGCTTCGCCCTGGCTTGGTGGGGGCTGGGGCGAGTGGCGCAGTGCACCTCCATGAACAAGACCTCGGTGGACGATTTCAAGCGCGCCTACGAATTGAACCCGAACGATCCCCGGATTCTTGGGGCCTGGATTCCGCGGCTGAACGGTCAGGAACACGCGGATGCGCTGAATCGTTATGAGGCCATGGTGCGGGCGGCTGGCGCCGGCTGGATCGGCGATCCGAAGGAACTTGAGATCTTGCGGCAGCGCGCGGAGCTTGCCAAGGCCCTCAACGGGCGCGAAGTAATGGCGCTGGCGAGCCCTTACAAAGCGACCGAAGTACCATTACATGCGTTTGTGAGCGGCGCAACGCGAATGCGCACTTATGGTTTAGAGGTAATGGTGAACGGCAATCCGGCGCGGCTGGTGTTGGATACGGGCGCGGCCGGAATTGTTCTATCGCGTCCGGCGGCGGAGCGCGTTGGCCTGGTGCGAGTGACAGGTACCACGGTGCGCGGCATCGGAGACAACGCGAAGCTGACGGGCGGGTATCGAGCGATCGCGGATCGGTTCAAGATTGGAGAAGTGGAATACCGCGATGCGGTGATCAGCGTGGCGGATCAAAGTTTCGTGGGGATCGAGGACGGTCTGATCGGATCGAATGTGCTCGGCGAATTCCTGCTCACGCTGGATTTCGCGGCCGGCAAGTTGCGCTTAAATCCGCTTCCGGGTTTTCACCCGGGCGATGAGTTTCCGGATCGCACGGTGAGTGCGGAGATGGAGAGCGCGACGCGCGTGTTTCGATTCGGACATTTGCTCCTGGTACCAGTCGGGGTGGGTAAGGCAACCAACAGATTATTCGTGCTGGACACTGGCTCCGCGAGCACGCTCATATCCTACGGCCTTGCAGCGGAGGTGAGCGATCTGAATCGGGATGACAAAACCGGGTTGCGGGGATTGAACGGACGAGTTGGCGACGTGTACAAGACGGGTAATTTGACGATCGAGTTCGCCGGATTTGAGCAGAAGAATCTCGGGATGACGGCGTTCGATACGTGGGAGCTGAGTCATCAACTGGGAACGGAGATCTCGGGATTTCTGGGGCTGCCGGTGCTGAACCTGTTCACGCTGACCATCGATTATCGCGATGGGCTAGTGAAATTCGAGCGGAGACAATAGCCGTCTTCAGTTGCGTCCGCGCATGCGGGAGATTTCGCGGCGGTCGCGCTTGGACGGCTTGGTTTTGGGCGCTGTTTCGAAACGCGGTATCGCCTTACGTTCGGCGGCCAGTTTCAGACGCAGTTCGCGGCTGGCATCGGTCTCCTGGTAGAGCTTCTGCGCAACCGGCGCGGGTCCGCGCATTTCGCTTAAGCCCAGGATTTCAATTTGAAATTCGCCGCTGTCGTTTTTGATTTCGAGCAGGTCGCCGATGCGAACGTCGCGCGAGGGCTTGACCTGCTGCCTGTTGTAATGGACTCGGCCAAGTTCACACGCGCGTGAAGCGAGCGAGCGCGTTTTGAAAAATCGGGCCGCCCAAAGCCATTTGTCGATTCGAACGCTGGTCATCGATCCAGCCCTTTTAACGTGAGCGTTTCCAGAAAAAGTAGCCCAGCATGGTCTTCGCGTCCAGAATTTCGCCGGCGTCGATGGCGGATTCGATTTCCTTGGCGGTAAACCAGCGGGTTTCGATGCGCTCGTCGCCCATGGGAGTGGCAACGCCAGGGGTGAGGCCGGTGGCGAGATAAATGGTCATCTTCTCGGTGAGGAAGCCGGGGCTGGGGAAAAATGACACCAGCTTTTTCCAATTCTTGGCGCGGTAGCCGGTCTCTTCTTTCAGCTCGCGCTTGGCGGTCTGGAGCGGCTTTTCGCCGGGATCGATGGAGCCTGCGGGTAATTCCCACAGCATGCGCCCGGCGGGCAGACGATACTGGCGAACCAGCAAGACGCGCTTACGATCGTCCACGGGCATCATCACGGCGGACCCGCGATGGTGCACGATGTAGCGTTTGATTTCGAAGCCGCTGGGATCGACGGCATGATCGTCCGACACGGTGAAGAGCCGGTTGCTGAGTTTTTCTACCGAAGAGATGATTTTCATGATCTGTGGATGGTCTTCTCGAATTCCGCGAGCGGCCGCGTGTTCAGGACATCGCGCGCTTCAAGCCACCCGCGGCGGGCCATCAACACGCCGAACGGCATGTTGGTCCCGAGATGCTTGGTCTGGTGCGCGTCGGTGGAGATGGCGAACTTCGCGCCGAGTGCTTTCGCGGTGCGGACCATCGCGCCACCCAGGTCCAGCCGTTCGGGGCTGCCGTTGATTTCCAGATACACGTTGCGGCGCGCAGCTTGCGATGCCACGCGTTCAAAGTCGAAAGGAAACGGATCGCGATTCAGCAGAATGCGGCCCGTCGGATGGCCCATCACCCGCATCGAGGGAGATTCCAGCGCCCGCATCAACCGGTCGGTCATCTCCGCGGCTTCCAGATTCATGTGGCTGTGGACGCTGCCGACCACGATGTCGAGCTCGGCCAGCGCGTCCTCGGCCAGATCCATCTCACCGTCACGCTTGATGTCACACTCGAGGCCCGAAAAGATGCGGAGCGGCAGGCCGCTCTTGTTCAGATCGCGCACCTGCTTCGCAAAAGCGACGGCACGCTTTTCATCCAGGCCATTGGCCATGGCGAGCGCCTTCGAGTGATCGGTAATGGCGATGTATTCATAGCCCAGCGCGTGGGCCGCCTCGGCCATTTCCTGGAGCGTGGCGCGGCCATCCGTTTCCGTGGTGTGCATGTGCAAATCGCCGCGGATGTCGGACAACTCGATTAGCTTGGGCAAGCGGCCCTCCAGAGCAGCTTCGATTTCGCCCGAGTTTTCGCGAAGCTCGGGAGGAATCCAGGGAAGGCCGAGCGCGGCGTAAACTTCTTCCTCGGTCTCGCCGGCCACGCGATCTTCGCCTTCCAGCTTGAACAATCCGTATTCATTGAGCGTCAGGCCCAGCTTGAGCGCGCGGCTGCGAATCAGAATGTTGTGTTCCTTGCTGCCGGTGAAATATTGCATCGCCGCGCCGTAACTTTCATGAGCCAATGCGCGCAGGTCCACCTGCAGGCCTTCGAGACCATATTGGATGCTAGCTTTGTTCGCGCCTTTGCCGAGGACGCTGTGCGCCTTGGGATGCTGCACGAATCGCTCAAGCGCTTGGGCCGCGCCAGGGCCAGTAACGAGAAGATCGAGATCGCCGATCGTGTCCTTTCCACGGCGCAGGCTGCCGGCTGCGGCGATTTTCTCGATGCCACCGGTTTCGGAAAGATAAGGGATCAGCTCGCCGGCCACTTTCTGTCCGAAGTTGAGCAGGAAGCGGCCGGTGCGCTGGCGATACTGCGCGATGGATTTGAGAACCTTCTCTTCGAGCTTGGCGCCCATGCGAGGCAACTCGCGTAGCTTTTGCTCTTTGCAGACGCGCTCCAGTTCGTCGATCGTGGCCACCTTGTAGTGTTCATAGACCAGCGCGATGCCCTTGGGGCCGAGACCTTGAATCTTGAGCAGCTCTAGCAGCGTTGGCGGGAATTGGGCCAGCAGAGTGTCGCGCTTTTCGAACGAGCCATGCTGGGAGAGCTCTTCGAGCACGCTGGCCAGGCCTTTGCCTACGCCAGGAATTTCGGTGACTTTGCGTTCGGGATTCGTAAGGATGTCGTCCACGCGTTCCGGATAACCTTCGATGGCCGAAGCGGCGTTGCGATAAGAGCGGATGCGAAAGCCGTCCTCGCCGGCAATCTCCATCAGGTCCGCGGTTTCGGCGAGCACCCGTGCGAATTCACGATTTTCCATGCGATGTATTTGAAATTGCAGCCAGCATGTGCGGCTCCACATGAACCAGCACGTCGGCCACCCAGTCCACTTCGGAGCGGATTTTGTCCTTCACCCGCGTGGCGATTTCGTGGGATTCGTAAACGCTCATCGCGGGATCCACTTCCAGGTGCATGTCTACGTGCCATTTCAGGCCGGTTTTACGCGCGAAACACTTTTCGATGCCCAGGACGCCCGGTACCGTGAGGCCGGCCTGGCGGATGCGATCCATGGCTGCGGAGTCCGGCATGGTGTCCATGAGCTGCAGCATGGTGTCGCGCACCACGCGGATACCAAGCAGAACGATGATGACGCCGATGGCGGAACCGGCGATGTGATCGGCGCTGGAAAATCTCACCGGATCGACCAACGTGATGCCCAGGCCAAGTAACGCGGTGCATCCGGAAAGAATGTCGACAGTGTCATGCCAGCCATCGGCCGCGAGCCCTGAGCTGCCGATCTTACGGGCATAGCGCAATTTGGCGGTGCTCATTACCGACTTGATTAAGATGGATGCCAGCAGCGGCCATACCGCATAGGCGGCCGGTGCGGACGCGGGGCCATGGGCCAGATGCAGCGACTCGAAAGCGATGAGTACGCCACTGGCTGCCAGAATCATTCCGACCACCAATGCGCTCAGGGTTTCCAGGCGGCCGTGGCCGTAAGGATGCTCGGCGTCGGGCGGTTTGGCGGCGATTACCAGGCCGAGCAAAACCAGACACGACGTGAGCACGTCGCCCGCCGATTCGATTCCGTCGGAGACCGTGGCTGTGGAGGAAGCGTGCAGACCGATGGCGATTTTTGCGGCTGCCAACCCGGCGCCGATCAGAACACTGGCGACCGCTATGCGGCGGCTGGCAAGATCAGGTGTCACGCGCTGTGCGCTCCCATCATCGCCGCCTCTTCTTGATATGCACCAACTGATAGCTTCCTTCCACCAGATCGCGGATCTCAGTCCAGTTCAGTTTGGTGTTGGCGCGCAGGGAAACCCAACCGTGCTGTCCTACGTAAGGCGTGCGGTAAAAACGGTCGTCTTCGAGGAACACGGGCTGCATCTTCTTGCCCACCTTCACGCAAATAGACAGAATGCCTTTGTAGGTTTCCAAGACCGTAAACGTCTTGGTGCCTACTTGAAAGGTGGGGTGGCCGAAGGTGGTGGTTTCGCTGGTTTTCGGCAAAGCTAAACAGATTTCGCGCAGTTTTTCCAGTATCTTCTTATCGTCCATCAGGCAGTCATATACCAGCGTACTAGAAGGGAGCGGGTATTGGCTGTTGGCTGGTTAGCTTCCTCGCGATGCGATGTCGTTGGCGGCTTGGCGCTTGTCACGCGAAGGGAGACTGGGTTGGGAACTCCGCGAGCTCAGCCTCGCTCCTCAAGGTGCTTCAGCCTCGCGTCGATGACCTGTTCCACGCGATAAAGCTCAGACCGCCACAGGTCGCGCATTTCGTTGAACCGCGAGTCCATGTGTCCACGCAATTCGCCGATACGCGTGTTCGTGTCACTGAGGCGGGCATTGTTGATCAGGATGCCCGCCAATACTGCGAGCATATTCGGCACGGCGGCCAAAGCGATGGTGAGGATCTGGCTATTGTCCATCTGCTCTTCTATTTTACGCCATCGAACAGAGCCAGAGACGCTGGAACGAGCTGCCTACGAATCCTCTTCGACACGTTAAGGTTTTGATATTCTGGTGAAGCTCGCAATAACCCATCCAGGAGCGGACCATGACTGTTCGAATCTTTCTTGCGCTTTCGGCACTTTCCGCCGCGTCTACGGCTTGGGCTCAGCAGTCCTGTGAGAACCTTCGAAACACGGCCATGCCCGGCATCGCGATTACCTCCGCCGTATCCATTCCAGCCGGCTCCTTCACCCTACCCACGGGCGGTGCGCCGGGTGGGCCCGCGCCAACCGTTCAAGCGCCCGCATTCTGCCGCGTGGCGGCGACGGTAGGCAAGGAAGTACGCATAGAGCTGTGGATGCCGCAGCAGTGGAATCACAAACTGCTAGGCGTGGGAAACGGCGGCATGGCGGGCTCCATCAGCTACACGGCGATGGTGAAGCCTCTGCAGCAGGGCTACGCCACCAGCAGCACCGACACTGGCCATCAAGGCGGCGGCACCGACGGCACGTGGGCGCTCGGGAATTACGAACGCATCGTCAATTTTGCCGACCGCGGCACCCACCTGATGGCGGAAGCCGACAAAGTGATTCTCAAGGCGTTTTATAGCGCGCAACCGGCCCACGCTTATTTCAATGGATGCTCCCAGGGCGGCCATGAGGCCATGATCGAAGCACAGCGATATCCGGCGGATTTCGACGGCATCATCGCCGGCGACCCCGCCAACAACTGGACGCATCACTATATCGGCGGTCATCTGTCGACGGCTCTGGCGATGGAGGGCGATGGTTACATCCCGGCCGGCAAGATTCACATCCTGGCGGACGCCGTGAACAACCAGTGCGACGCGCTGGATGGCATCAAGGATGGAGTGTTGAATGATCCACGCCGCTGTCATTTCGATCCCGACATTCTGCTCTGCAAAGGCTCCGATAGCTCGGAATGCTTCACTCGCGAACAGGTGGCGGCCGTGCGAAAGATCTGGACCGGTCTTCGAACGCCGGAGGGTCAGGTGATTTATCCGGGCCTGGTGCCGGGCGGGGAAGCGGGTCCGGGAGGGTGGGCCGGCTACGTCACCGGAAATGCGCCGGGCCAGGGCCGCCATGCCCTTCTCGGTGTTCCATTTTTCAAGTTCATGGTTTTCGAAGACCCGAACTGGGACTATAAGACTTTCAAGTTCACTGCCTCCGATGGTTTCGATAGCGACATCGACTATACGGACTCGAAACTGGGAGCGTTGTTCAACGCCGTCAATCCTGATCTGAGCCAGTTCAAAGCCCGTGGCGGCAAGCTGATTCACTATCACGGCTGGAGCGACCCGGACATTACGCCGCTCAACAGCATTAATTACTACCAGAGCGTCACCAGAGCGCAGGGCGGCGATGCGCACGGCCTCGAGAGCACAGTGCAGTTTTACCGGCTCTTCATGGTGCCGGGGATGCAGCATTGCGGGGGCGGCCCGGGAGCCACGGCTTTCGACATGATCGAACCACTGGACAATTGGGCCGATAAGGGCGTGGCCCCGTCCAAAGTGATCGCGTCGCACCTCACCAACGGCCTGGTCGACCGGACCCGGCCATTGTGTCCCTACCCGCAGGAAGCGCAATGGAACGGAACGGGGAGTACCGACGACGCAGCGAATTTCGTCTGCGCTTTGCCGAAGCAGTAGACTTTCTGAAGGAACGCGAAAAAATGCTGGGAGGCCGAAGCTGGAGCGAGTGGATCCGCGAGTATTCAGCCGGCCATCAGCATCCGGTCAACCTAGCCTGTCATAGCGTCGGAATCCCGATGATAGCTAATCCCCCTCGCCGTGTGGCGCCCACAGACGTGGAAGCTGACCGGCAGCCTCTTCGTAGTGGGATGGATTCTTCAATTCGTCGGACACGCGTTCGAAGGAAAGCCGCCCGAATTCTTCAAGGATTGGCGATTCTTATTTGTCGGCTTGCGCTGGTGGTTGGCAAAAGTGAGTGCGGCTTTTGCGCGCCACAACGAAGATCCCGGCTAGTATCGCAAATCCCAACCGAAGCGCGCTGGCTGGCTCTGGGACGGCGCTGTTAGGCGTAGAGACCACCACGTTATCCAGCAGATTTCCGATATTGCTCCCCTGATGGGAGGTGAACAAAAGAAAGCCAGGGGAATTGAGCGTTACCAACTGATTGACAACTATTCCGCCGCTGTCGTCCCCGCTCGCCAGCGTAAACTCCTGATCGTAATTTCCGAAAGTGACCGTAGTTGAGTCCGTAGATCCACGCTGGCTGCCGATCAGGTCGAAACTGAGCAGGTAGGTCCCGGCCGCGAACTCCATATTGGATTCGAGTTGCCCCGCCGGATCGCCGTTGGTTCCGTTCATGTCGATGCAGATGTCGCTCTCGGGTGCAGCGCAAAGCCCGAAACTGGCGCCTACGATATCCACATTGGTCCCGTTGATCGTACTGAAAGCGCCGACCGACGTCGCGGAGAGTTGCTGCGTCAGCTCATCGAAATTCTCACTGAGAATCACGCCTCCGTAAAGGGAGCCGGACAGGCCGCACAAAGTGATGATGGCAACGCCAAAAGGCAATCGTCGCATAAGCCTTCCTTGGGGACCTATTTTAGCATTGCGGTCGCTCGGGCTTTGCCAGGCGCGGGACGGTCTTTCAGCTTGCACCTGAATTCGTGCGATCATCGAGAGCAATGCGCGCGTGGTTTCGCCCCTCAGCCATAGCATTTGCCGCTCTGGCGCTCGCTGTACAAGCCGCGAGTCCGGACGCCCGGCTCGGCTTTTCCAGCCGCACCATCGTTCAGGAACACGAGGCTGAGTCGAAGTACACGGCCCAGCTATCTATCGAATCCATTTCCGAGTTCCACCGGGTGATCACCAAGCGCCCTCACATCGCGGGCTCTCCCGCATCGATGGCCGTTGCCGAGACTATTCGTCAAGGGTTGGAAAAGGCCGGCCTCGAGACCCAGGTTCACGAGTTCCAGGTCTACCTCTCGACGCCGCGCTCCATCAGCGCTGAACTGGTGGAGCCGGTCATGGAAACGTTGCGTGTAAGGGAACCCGCCAATGCGCTGGACCCCGATTCAAACAATCCAGAGCTGGTGCCGGCCTTCGTCGCGTATTCGGCTTCAGGGCAAGTGCAAGCGCCGGTGGTTTATGTGAACTACGGATTGCCGCCCGACTACGCCAAGGTGGAAGCCGCCGGAGTCGACGTTCGTGGCAAGATCGTGATGGCTCGCTATGCCAGGAGCCATCGAGCCGTAAAGATCCACACCGCCCAGGAGCACGGTGCCGCGGCCATCATCATCTACAGCGATCCCGCCGACGATGGTTACGCCAAAGGATTGACTTGGCCCGAAGGTCCCTGGCGCGCCGATTTTCAATCCCAGGACGGCAACGGGAAATACAGTTGGTTCTGGCATGGCGATCCGCTGTCGCCCGGCGTGGGTGCGCGCGCCGATTCGAAGGTGCTCGATCCCGCCACTGCGCCGACCCTTCCCAAGATTCCCGCGATGGTTCTTTCTTACCAGGAGGCAGCCAAGATCCTCGCGCAGTTGCGCGGCCCCGTCGTGCCCGCTGGATTTCAGGGCGGTCTGCCATTTCCGTATCGTCTCGGCGCTGGCCCCGCCGTGGTTAAGCTCAACGTGCAAATGGACGCGAGCCGGCGTCCCATTCGCGACATCGTCGCGCGGTTGCCAGGAAAGAATCCTGATCGCTGGGTGGTCCTCGCCACGCATCACGATGCCTGGACCTTCGGCGGCATGGACCCGGGAAGCGGGACCTCGGCGGTCTTCGAAACAGCGCGCTCGTTGGCGGCATTAGCGAAACAGGGCTGGAAACCCGACCGTTCCATCGTCTTCGCCTTCTGGGATGCCGAAGAGCCCGGACTGGTTGGTTCCACCGAGTACGCCGAAGCGTTCGAACACGAACTGCGCCAGAAGGCCGTCGCCTACATCAACACGGACTTGTTCATGCAGGGCCACTTCTACGGCGGTGGAACACCCTCCCTGCGCGATTTCATGGTTCAAGTGACGGAAGACGTACCGGCGCTCAACGGGAAAGGCAGTGTATATTCCGAATGGCGCGCCGACTCCTGGCAGAAGCAGCCGGCCGAGCGCAAGCGTCAGGGCGCCAAGGATTTCGAAGTCGAATTGGGAGCGCTCGGCAGCGGCGCCGATTTTGTGGCTTTCCAGGACTATTTGGGTCTGCCGACATTATCGGTGCAATATGATTTTGACGGAAGCTACGGGACGTATCACTCCAACTACGATTCGCGCTATTACGTGGAGCACTTCAGCGACCCTGGCTTTCATGTAGCGCGGACTCTCGCGCAAGTCTTCGGCGTTATCGTGATGCGCCTGGCGGACTCGGCAGTGTTGCCTTATCGCTACTCGCATTACGCTCACAAAATCTCCGATTTTCTCAATGACGCCGCCGCCTGGGCGGTGGATGACGAAGGGCGTCAGATTGTGAAACTGAATTTGGACGCGTCGAAAGCGCTGGCCGCGGAGATCGCCACCAGGTCCACGGCTCTCGAGCAACGCATCGATGAAAACGTGGAAAGCGGACATTGGCCGGATTCATCCACGTCATCTTTGAACGATCATTTGCAGCACCTGGAGCAGGATTTGCTCGATGAAAGCGCAAGTCCTGCCGAGCACTGGTATCGCCATGTAATCTACGGCTGGAACATCTACTCGCTGTATGACGGCCAGCCATTGCCCGGATTGGCGGAGGCCATTCGTTTGAAGGATCCGGCGCGAGTGGCCCAGGAAACGGCGCGCATCGAAAACGCTCTGCGCCGCATGCTGGCGGAGCTTCGCCAGGCGGGAGGTTGATTGCTAGCGCATAAAGTTTCGTTGGCGAAATACCGCGAGCCAGGGGCAATATCGCGTGAGCTCTATGAGCGTGCATCGCGAGTAATGCCCGGCGGCAACACGCGGCACTCCGTCGCGCTGGCTCCTTATCCGATATACGCGCGTAGCGGCAGCGGGTGCCGCATCACAGACGTGGAAGGCCAAGAGCGGGTCGATTTCCTCAACAACTACACCTCGCTGATTCTGGGACACGCTCATCCCACGGTTACCGAAGCGGTCCAACGCCGCGCGGCCCTCGGAACTGCCTTCACCATGCCCACTCCCGAGGAAGTGGAGCTGGCCGAGTTGCTCGCGGCGCGCGTCGCCTGCATCGAACAGATCCGCTTCTGCAATTCCGGGACCGAGGCCGTGATGCTGGCGGTCAAAGCGGCCAGAGCCTTCACCGGAAGGCACAAAATTGCGAAGTTTGAAGGCGCTTATCACGGGCTGTATGACTACGCCGAAGTGAGCGAAGGTCCCACGCCCGAAGCCTGGGGCGAAGCCGATGCGCCCGTATCGATCATCGAGCCCGGAACTCCAGAGAGCGTGGCCCGCGATGTGGTTGTGTTGCCATGGAACCGGCCGGAGGCCTGCCAAAAATTAATCGAGCGCCATAGGAACGATCTGGCTGCCGTTCTCGTCGACCCGATGCCGCTCGGAATCGGGATGATTGCGCCTCGCCCCGGATTCCTACCCTGGCTACGCGAAGAGACCGCCCGTCACGGAATTGTTCTCATCGCCGACGAGGTACTGAATTTCCGTCTCCACTATCATGGCGCTTGCCACGCTCACGGCATTACGCCGGATTTGGCGACTTTCGGAAAGATCATCGGTGGGGGATTTCCGGTTGGCGCAGTGGCGGGATCGCGACGCGTGATGTCGGTCTTCGATCATACCGGCGCACTCAAGGTGCATCATGGTGGAACCTTCAATGCGAATCCGGTGACCATCGTCGCGGGTCTCGAAACCATGCGGCTGATGACGCCCGAAGCGTTCGACAGGCTGAATGGTCTGGGCGAGTACGTTCGCGATGGCCTGCGGCGGCTCTTTCGCGATACCGGGCGGCCGGCTCAAGTGATGGGCGCCGGCTCCATGTTTCTCGCGCATCTCACGTCCGACGAACTCGTCGACTTCCGGTCCTTGCGCGGTTTCTCCCGAACCAATCCCATCTATGGCGATCTGTGCCACAAGCTGCTGGAGTACGGCTTCATCCTTTCTCCGCGCGGGATTTTTGGTTGTCTATCGACGCCCGTGACGGAAGCCGAATTAGATGGATTGGTGGAAGCGCTCGGTCGCGCGTTACGCGAATTGGCATGACTCAGCCTTCCGCCGTGCCCCAAACAGAGAGCGCGCCCAGCGGCCTGCAGCAGAGCCTGGGCCTCTTCGACTCAACCATGATCGTGGCCGGTTCCATGATTGGCGCCGGCATATTCATCGTCTCGGCCGACATGGCGCGCACCGTGGGCAGCGCCGGATGGTTGCTCGGTTCCTGGGTCATCACCGGATTGTTGACTATCGCCGCGGCATTAGCCTATGGCGAGCTGGCCGCGATGATGCCGCGCGCCGGCGGCCAGTACGTCTATTTGCGCGAAGCTTGGTCGCCGTTGTGCGGGTTCCTTTACGGCTGGACATTTTTCATGGTGATCCAGACCGGAACCATCGCCGCGGTAGGCGTGGGATTTGCCCGCTATATGGGCACTTTGTGGCCGCGTATTTCAGAGAGCGCGTACCTCATTCCTCCCATCCATGTCACCAGCACTTACGCGGTTTCGCTTTCGACGGCTCAATTGATCGGCGTCATCATCATCGCGCTGCTCACTTGGAGTAACGCGCGCGGCATCAACTACGGCAAGATCGTTCAAAACACATTTACCACTGCTAAAATCGCCGGCCTGCTGGGAGTAATCGTGCTCGGGATCGTGGGGTGGAACGCCGCGGCGAAATCGAATTTCACCAATTTCTGGAAGCCCCAAGGGTTTACTCCAGTGGCGCCAGGGCTCACGCCCGAGACCATGTTCGGGCTAGTCGCGGCCCTCTGCATCGCCCAGGTTGGTTCGCTGTTTTCGTCCGACGGCTGGAACAACATCACATTTACCGCGGGCGAGGTGAAGAACCCGCGCCGCAACGTTCCATTCTCGCTAGCTCTGGGCGTATTTATTGTGATCGCCCTGTATGTCGGTGCGAACTTGGCCTACGTTGCTGTGCTGCCGCTGGACCAGATTCAGCACGCGCCTTCCGATCGCGTGGGCGGCGCGATGCTCGCGGCGATCTTCCCGTCCATCGGTGCGGCTCTTATGGCGGTTGCCATCATGATCTCTGCGTTCGGTTGCATGAACGGCTTAATCCTGGCCGGAGCGCGGGCTTACTTCGCCATGGCGCGCGACGGTCTGTTCTTCCGGCGTGCCGGCGCTGTCAACAGAGCCCGCGTACCTGGCGCGTCGCTCGTGATGCAAGGAGTGTGGGCCGCTTTTCTGGTTCTGGTGCGCACCTACAATCCTTCCACTGGTGTTTTCGGCAGTCTCTACAGCAATCTGTTGGACTACGTGGTCTCGGCCGACCTGCTGTTCTACATCCTGACCATCGCCGCGGTGTTTCGCCTGCGGCAGCTTCGTCCGGAAGCCGAGCGGCCCTATCGTGCGTGGGGTTATCCCTGGGTACCCGCGCTTTATATCTTGGCCGCTGCCGTGATCCTGGCGGTGCTTTTTGTGTATCGGCCAGCCACTACGTTTCCCGGCCTGGTCATCGTGCTGATCGGCGTGCCAATTTATTTTGGGTTCCGCAGGCGAAACGCTCAAATTTACTGAACGGTCAGCACTGGTTGTTCCGTCGCGCGAGCCATCTGCCGCTTGAGCCTGAGGCTGTTTTTATTGGCGTACATTCGCCGGTCCGCTTCCGCCAGCAACTCGTCGCAGGTGACGCCATCCTCCGGCCACGACGCCACTCCGACACTGGCCGAGATGAACGCCTCGCCGCAGACCGCGTGTCCGACTTCAGCAGCCAGCGCCGACAATGCGGATATTTTATCGCCCACCCCATCCGCCTTCATGCCGGGCAGCACCAGCACAAATTCATCGCCGCCGAAGCGCGCGGTTATATCATAGCCGCGGTTGATTTTCGCCAGGCCTTCCGCAAACGCCTGCAACACTTTGTTTCCGGTGTTGTGACCAAATCGGTCATTCACCTCTTTGAACCGGTCCAGGTCGCACACCATCACGGTGAGCGGTGAT
>JBEKLB010000003.1:0-48030 GCA_050010415.1 Bryobacteraceae bacterium
AAGGTAAAATTCGATTCGTTCTCACCACGCCGCTTTCTCCGGACAGCGAAATTGCCGACCATATCAAGCGGCACGGCGATGGCGTTCGCGAGATCGCGCTATGGGTGGACGACGCCGAATCGGCGTATCGGGAAACCACACGCCGCGGCGCGCGCGGTGTCCAGGAACCCACGGTGCGCGAAGACCAGGACGGCCGCGTTCGCATCTCGGCCATCGCTGCCTATGGCGACACCATCCATGCTTTCATCGAGCGCCAGGATTATCGAGGCGTCTTCCTGCCGGGTTTCCGCGCGATGGAAGACCCCGATCCGATCGCTCGCCCCACCGGCCTTTTGCATATTGACCACATGGTTGGCAACGTCGGCTGGGGGCAAATGGACGCCTGGGTCGGCTTCTATCGCGACATCATGGGGTTCCAGCTCTACCAGCATTTCGACGACCAGGACATCAGCACCGAGTATTCGGCTCTCATGTCGAAAGTGATGGCGAACGGCAACGGACGCGTGAAGTTTCCGATCAATGAGCCGGCGGTTGGAAAGAAGAAATCGCAGATCGAAGAGTATCTGGAGTTCTACGGCGGCCCAGGGGTACAACATATCGCACTGGCCACCGGCAACATCATCGAGACTGTTTCGAAGATGCGGGCGCAGGGCATCGAATTTCTGCGCGTGCCAAGCGCGTATTATGAGGATCTTGAGAAACGCTGCGGCAAGATCGACGAACCGATCGGCGAACTGGCCGACCTAGGCATCCTGGTGGATCGCGACGATGAAGGCTACATGCTGCAGATCTTCACCAAGCCCGTGGAGGACCGGCCGACGTTGTTCTACGAAGTAATTCAACGCAAGGGCAGCCGCAGCTTCGGTAAAGGAAATTTCAAGGCTTTGTTTGAGGCTATCGAGCGGGAGCAAGCCTCACGCGGAAATTTGTAACCGCCGGGCTTACTTCGCCGCCTCGGCTTCTTTGGTTTTCGCGGCTTGGGCTTCTTTGGTCTCGCCCTTCAACTCCGCTGTCAAAATTGGCTTCAGCGCAGCCAGCGTCACTTCGCCGTTGTACTGCTTGCCGTTGATATAGAACGCCGGCGTTCCATACACACCCGCGGCTTCACCATCGGCGAGATCCTTAACGACGATGGCCTTGTATTTTCCAGAGTCGAGATCGGACTTGAACTTTTCCTCGTCCAGGCCGATGTCCTTGGCCATGGCCAGGATGTTGGTGCGCGAAAGCTGCCTGAAATTCTTGAACAGGACGTCGTACATTTCCCAGAACTTACCCTGCTCGCGCGCCGCGAGCGACGCCTCGGCAGCCAACTCGGCATGCGGATGCATGGAAAGCGGGAACTGCTTGTAGATCAGCTTCACATCCTTGGGATACGCCGCCATGATGGTGTCCACTTGTTTCACCGCAGAGGAGCAATAGGGACATTCGAAATCGGAGAATTCCACTAGCGTGATGCGCGCGTCGGCCGGGCCGCGCACGGGCGCGCCATCCACCGCAATGGTGACCGGCGCTTCCAGAAGTTTCGGCCGATGCGCCTTGGGCGACGCATCCATCAGCTTGCTGATCTCGATCAGGCTCTTGCCGTCCTTCACGCCCTGAATTGCGATTTTCGCCAGCGCGCGGCTGTAGGAGCAGTTCTGGTCCTTCATGACGCATTCGGCCGTCTTCATCCCACACTGGCAGGAACAATCCTGCTCGCGCACCATCTTGAGCACGGCTTTCTTCTGCACCGGGGTTAGTTCCGAAAGATCCACATTGCCGAGCGTCTCGGAAGTCTTCCAGGCGTCCGGTGAGGTGGACCCAGTGATGAGATTCTGCGCGCCGAGCGTGAGTGCTCCAGGCGTGAGAGTGACGAAGCAGAGGACAGCTATGCGAAATCGCATTCTTCTATTATGACGCGAATTCGAGGGGATCTAAGAAAGCTCAGCATGCAGGAAGCTCTTCAGATCCTCCTCATTGACTTCGGGCTCACCGGGCGCCACATTGCTGAGCTTGCCGGCCTTCATCCATTTTTCGAGCTGATCCACCAGGCTGAACAGATGGTCGAAGGAATCCACAATGAATAACAGGGGCTGGTAGTGGTTGATCTCAAAGCCCTGATTGATGGCCCATTCCAATTGGATCGGATAGCGCTGCACTTCCGGCGCTTCGATAGCGTGCGCAATCTCGCCGTAGGAGCTGAGCAGCCCGCTGCCGTACACCTTCAAGCCATCGGACCCACGCATGAGGCCAAATTCAATGGTGAACCAGAAGAATCGCGCCATCGCGCGAATCACGCTTGTGAGGTAATGCGTCCGGGTGTCGGGACCCCGAATTCCCGCCGCTATCTCAGCGGCCGTATGCGCGCATTCCCCAAAGCGCACCAGTGCCTGGGCGAAATTCTTGTCGGTGTGCATGGGGACGTGGCCGGCTATGTCGTGGAAAATGTCCGGCTCGGGCAGGTAATCCAGCTTGTCGGAACGGCGGATGGTGACGGTGGTAGGGAAGGCGCGATTGCGGAGGCAATCGAAGAAGACGAAGGCCGGTACATACCCGCTGACGGCTTTGGTTTGAAACCCGGTCAAAGGCTTAAGAAATCGATTCACATCTTCCAGGGGCGGGATACGATCCGGATCCAGGCACAGCGAATGGATACCTTCGAGGAAGTGCTGGTTCGCGTAGCGATCCCAGCGCGGACGCATCCGCGCGTAGAGCTTGCGCCAGGCAGCATGGTTCTCTTCGGAGTAAAGCTCGTAGGGCTGCTCAATGTATAGCTGCCCGGCGTCTTTGGCGTGCGCTATAAACATCGATTCGTTGGTAGTCATACTGGGACTAAACGAAGCAACAGAACTTTTCATATGTCGCTCTCCGTCCATATCATCGCTCTAAAAGGCACCACATGCAAGTGGTGCTATGCGTATACTGGACATGGAGAGCAACATGTATCCTCTCAAAAAAGGCAAAACCACCAATCAGGCCCACGTTGGCCTGCCCGAGGGCACTTTCGAAGAAGAACACGGCCGCAAGGGCTTTTACGGCAAATCCGCGCATCTTTACCATACGCATCCGCCGACCGGCTGGATTCGCTTTGAAGGCAAACTGAGGCCGCACTGCTTCGATCTGAATCAACTAAAACCCAGCGATCTGAGCGACCCCGAAGGCCTGCCCGCGGCATTCCTTGGAAACGACGATATCCGGCTTTCTGTCTCCCGCAGAAGTGACCCGATGCCCTTTTACTTTCGCAACGCCGACGGCGACGAGCTTTACTTCATCCACCGCGGGCGCGGCACAATCGAGACGGATTTCGGGCCGCTCGATTTTGAGCCGGGCGACTACATCAACATCCCGCGCGCGGTCACCTACCGCATGGTTCCCGAGACGCGCGACAATTTCTTTCTGATCGTCCAATCCAAGCATGAATTCGAGCAGCCGGAGAAGGGGCTGCTCGGCCAGCACGCGTTGTACGATCCGGCGGCCGTCATCACTCCCGAGCCTTCACCGCTCCTGGACGATAATGCCGAGTGGGAGGTCCGCATCCTGGCCGAGGACGAGATTTCGAAAGTGGTGTATCCGTTCAATCCCATCGACGTGGTTGGCTGGAAGGGCGATCTGACGGTTTGGAAGATCAACATGCGCGACATCCGTCCGGTGATGAGCCATCGCGCCCATCTGCCCCCTAGCGCCCACACCACGTTCGTCACCGAGGGCGCGGTGGTGTGCAGTTTCCTGCCGCGTCCGCTCGAAGAGGATGAAGACGCGCTGCGCGTTCCCTTCTTCCATCGCAATACCGACTACGACGAGTTCATCTTCTACCACGACGGCGATTTTTTCAGCAAAGACAACATCAAGGCTGGGATGGCGACGCTGCATCCGCGCGGCATCCATCACGGGCCGCATCCTAAGGCGCTCGCCAATCAGAAAAAGAAGACCCACACGGACGAGTACGCAGTGATGCTGGACGGTTTGAATCCCATTCATGTCCTGCCCGCCGGCGAGGATGTAGAATGGAAAGACTATTGGACCAGTTGGATGGAAAAGAAACCTGCGGAGACCCGCTAATTGCCCGTGGAGACACGCTAATTGAAAGTTGACCCCGGTACCACGGACCCGTCCAGCGTCTATAAGCTTCTGATCGGTTCGGTGGTTCCACGCCCGATCGCTTTTGTCTCCACGCTCAATCCGGACGGCGGTTTTAACGTTGCGCCCTTCAGTTTTTTCACCGTTGCCAGCTCGAATCCGCCGGTGCTGGTCTTCACGGTGGGACTGCGAACTACTCCCGATCCTCGCAAAGACACCTTGCGCAACATCACCACCACGCGCGAGTTCGTGGTGAATATTGTGTCAGAAGAAATTGGCGAGAAGATGAATTTATGCGCGGGCGAGTATCCGCCGGAAGTGGATGAATTCGAGCTCTCCGGACTTACGCCGATTCCAAGCGACCTGGTGAAGGCGCCGCGCGTCGCCGAATCCCACGTCAACATGGAATGCCGGTTGCTATACACCATTTCGATGAGTGGACTCGTCACCGGCGGAAACCTGGTGCTGGGCGAAGTGCTGCGTATCCATGTTGACGACGCTTACGTCGACAACTTTCGGATCGACCAGGACAAGCTGCGGGCAATTGGCCGGATGGCCGGAAATACCTATACGCGGACGCAAGACCGTTTCGATATGATCCGGCCAGCCTAGCTTGCAAAAAGGCGTTCGAAAATCTCGCGCGTCCGGTTCTGGATCTTCGCCAGTTCAGTCTTGATGGGCTGCCGGTGGCGATGTTCCGGCGTCCAACGATGCACCAATTCAGTGAGCACATTGAGGTGCCCCTCCGAATTCGGCAAGCTCGCTTCAGCGTGGCCGGAATAGACGCGCAGGGCGTGATCCACTGCGCGATAGAACGTCGCCGCATCCAATAAAAACTCGGCGTCGGCGCGCTCCAGATGCCCGGTGGCTTCAATGATATTGATCCGCTCCGGCGTGTTCAGTACCTTGTAGAACAGGCCGCCGGCTTTCAAGCGCAAAAACAAAAGCGAAAAATCGATATCGTAGAATCCGCCGTGCCCGGCTTTGAGCGGATGGTCCGGGCCTTGTTCCTTCTCCAGGCGCATTCGCATCTGCCGCAGGTCCTTCTTCGAGCGGCCGCTCTGGCCGTATCGCCGCCAGTCCACCTTCTGCAGGTCGTTCAAAAACGTGGTCGCGTAGTCGATATCGCCCGCCACCGCGCGCGCTTTCATGTAAGCGATGCCCTCCCAAGCTTCGGCGCTCTTGGCGAAATATTCCTGGTAGGCGGCTTCCGATTGCAACAACGCTCCCGCGCTACCGTTCGGCCGCAGGCGCGTGTCCACCGTGAACATGACGCCCGACCCGGTGTAGGCGGTGATCAAATCCACAATGCGTTCGGCCACTCGAGTCCAGAACACATGTTCCTCGTGATCGGCGTCCGGCAGCACGAACACCAGGTCGGCATCGGAAGCCAGATCGAACTCCCGCATGCCCAACCGGCCCAGCGCGATCACCATGAGCTGCTGGCGCGGTTGATAACCCGGGGTAGCGGGTGGATGCATGGCGGCGATGTGTTCCACCGCCATCCGATAGCAGGCCGCTATTGCCGTGTCGGCCAAATTGGATGTCTGCTGCAGCGTCTCGAACACCGGCACGCGCTGGCACACGCTGCTGGCTTGGATACGAAACATCTCGCGGCGAAAATAACGGCGCAGCTCCGAAATGTCGTCCAGGTTCACCGCTTGCACTGGCTCCGGGAGCCGCTCAAATTCTTCAATCAAATGGGGAACCCGAACCAGTTCTTCAGCGAAGTAAGGGCTGTGCTCAAAGATATCCAAAGTGAAGCGCGCCACCTGTGAGTCGGAATTGAGAAGCGCGAGCAGACGTGAATCCGGCATCAACTTTTCCAGGAAGTGCTCAAAGGCTCCCGCTCCACGCCGCAACTGCATGCTGGACACGGCCTGAGCCAGCGCGGGCGCGCGCTCATCCAAGAACCGGATCAGATTGCTGGACGTGGGTTCCACCACTTCTGGTGCTTCGATCTGCGGCGCCACCGCAGGCGGCAGGCTGTAGTAAATGGGACGCTGCGCATGGATCACGCGCTCGTAAATCTCCTGGACGGCTTCCAGGTGCGCGTTCAGCTCCTGGAGGAGCTTGTCTCCGGAAGGTGCGCTGCCGAGCTGCGCAGTCGGCATCTTTCTCGCCAGCAGATCCAGCTCGTGCGGGGACGTCGGCAGCGTATGGGTCTGCCGGTCCTCGGCGAATTGCAGCCGGTGTTCCAGGTTGCGCAAAAAACGATAGGCGGCGATAAGACGGCCAAACTCGGCCGCCGAAAGCAAGTCCTTCTGGCTGAGACGGGAAAGCGCCAGCATGGTTCCGCCGTGCCGCAGCCACGGAACGCGTCCGCCGTGCAAGCGCTGCAAGCACTGCACCAGAAACTCAACGTCACGGATGCCACCGGGAGCCAGCTTTACATCGAACGCGGACTTGCCCAGCCTCCGCTTGCTCAACTTCTCACTAATGCGCTCGCGGGTGGCGGACACTTCTTCCACTGCCGAAAAATCGAGCGTCGTGGAGTAAATCAACGGCTCTACCGCGCTGAGCAGTTCGCGGCCCGCCTCCGCATCGCCGGCTGCCACGCGCGCCTTGATCAGCATCTGCAATTCCCAGTCACGCGCACGGGTCTGGTAATAGCTCTTAGCTCCATCCAGGGAAATACAGACTTCGCCCAGGCTGCCATCCGGGCGCAGCCGCAGATCCATGCGATAGCACAGACCCTCGGCGGTATAGGTGGAAAGCAGCTCCGTGTATTGGTTCGCTACCTTCTTGTAGAATTCCTTGTTCGATATCGGATGCTCGCCGTCAGTTTCGCCGTTGGCCGCATACACGAACATCAAGTCGATATCGGAACTGTAGTTCAGCTCGCGCCCGCCCAATTTGCCGAGCGCGATCACCGACATGCCGCATTCCCGTACTTCGCCATCCTCATCGACATAGCGCGGCGTCCCATGTCTGGCTACCAGACCGCTGCGGATGCGCTTGTAGCTGACATGCAGAATGGCGTCCGCCAGGTTCGAGAGTTCTTCGGTGGTTTCCGACAAGCTGCCGTGCCCCAGAACGTCTCTGAGCAGGATGCGCAAAATCTGCTGGCGGCGGAACAAGGCCAGCGATAAAACCAGAGGCTTGCCCTCCGGCTGGCTTTTCAGGAATTTTCCCAGGCGCTTTTTGTATTCGCCCGCAGTGAGTACCCGGCTCATCCCAGTGACTTCTTCCAGCCACTGCGGATTCTGCAAAATCTCTTCAGAAAGGAACCGGCTGAAGGAAGCAACCGTGAGCAAATGCTTCAAGACCGGTTGCGTCTGCACTATGCGATGGAGCGCATCCGGATGCTGTTGCCACAGTTTCACCAGGTAATGGCTGGCCGCATCGGGATCGGCCGACGACGCCAACAACACTTTCACCTGATCTTGTTCTTCGTTAGAGAAGCCCAGCGAAAGGAGGGCCGCCTCTCCACGCGCGAGAGCGGGCTGGCGCAGGGCCATGGATTCGAGCAGGCTTGGCATTCGTTTAGACGACTTGGTCTAGTAATTCAATTATATCCTTGGGCCGCACGAAACCGCTTCGTAATACGCGAGCATAGAACCCTGCCAAGCCCCAGCGCGGCGACGAAGCATCGCCCGAGTGCACCTGGGCATCGAAGATGGCCTGCTTGATGGACGGGCCGTATACGTCGAGCGTGGTGCAGGGCGTCCGCATTTTCGTAATCTCGAGCAACACTCCGTCCACCCGATAACGCTGCCCGATGCGCATCTGGCGCCGGTCCAGCCCCAGGGTGGTCAGATTCTCGCCCATCGCGCCGGCGAAGACCGGATAGCCTTGCTCGATCAGCTCATCGATCCCTTCGCTCGTGATCAGGAGGATAGCCTGCATCGGTCCGCCGTGAATTTGCGGATGGGCCCACGAATCGCCCCGGATGCCTTCCGGCGTCACCTCGGCTTCTAGAATGGGCCGTTTGGGTACGCCTCCCGGTGAAATGTTGACCTGAACAATAGACCCGGTCATATTCCTAATGGCTTTCGCTAGACCTATTGTCCTTCACTAACTTGTCCACTTTTCGCAACGACGGGAACAGCCAGTTCCACGCCAGCACAATCGCGATGGTTCCCGCCCCTCCCAATACCACCGCCGGGACCGCGCCGAACCATTGCGCCGTGATTCCAGACTCGAATTGCCCCACTTCGTTCGACGCTCCAATAAACAACATATTCACCGCGCTCACGCGGCCACGCATTTCGTCGGGCGTTGTGAGTTGAACCAGAGTAGATCGCACGATCACGCTCACCATGTCGAACGCGCCGGTCAGCATCAGGGCGACTAACGAGAGCAGGATGCTGTGTGACAACCCGAACACAATGGTGCACAAGCCGAATCCGCAGATGCAGTACAGCATGCTCAGGCCTGCCCGCCGGCGCAGTGGATAATGCGCCAAAAGAATCGCAACCGTGACAGCGCCCAGCCCCGGAGCCGCGCGCAGCACGCCCAGCCCATACGGACCGGTGTGCAGAATCTCGCGTGCGTAAACCGGCAGCAGCGCCACCGCGCCGCCCAGCAACACCGCAAAAAGATCCAGCGACATGCAGCCCAGAATCAACTTATTGCGCCAGATATAGCGGAGGCCGTCCAGAATTACAACCGCCCGCTCCTCAGTGTTGCGCCGCGCCGCGATGTCGACGCGAATTGCCGACAGCAAAAGCACCGCGATGAGATACGCGACGGTGGCGCACGCATAAACGGGCACCGGGCTCCCCGCAAAGCCGTAGATCAGACCTCCCGCCATGGGGCCCAGGATGGTCGCAGTCTGAAAGAACGAAGAGCCCCACGTCACGGCGTTAGGAAAATGTTCCGGCTTCACGAGTTGCGGAAGAAAGGACTGGCTGGCCGGCCCATTGAAAGCACGCACCGCGCCATTGGCAAGCAGGACCGCATAGATGGGCCAGACCGATGCCAGCCCACGGAACGCGAGCGCCAGCAAAACAATGGCACAAAGCGCGAACCCCGCATAGCAAATTCGGAGAATCGTTTGACGCGAGCGCCGGTCCGCGGTGTGTCCAGCTACCAGGAACAGCAACACGCCGGGAGCGAATTGCGCCAAGCCTACCAGACCCAGATCCAGCGGCCGATGCGTGAGGTTATAAATCTGCCAGCCCACCGCCACCGAAATCATTTCCGAGGACACAATCGACAGGAATCGCGCGGTCATGAACAAACGGAAATTTGGATAGCGGAAGGCGACACGCGCGGAAGAGCTGGAAGCCAATTACTAGGTTGACACGGTTACTATCCTCATCGTGGCATCGCACTTGCACAATACGGTGCCGGAGGAGCTATGTGGAAACAAACCTGTAGAAATTTCCGGATGGCAAGCGCAACCCTGGCCGTCTTTGCCGGATTAGGAGCCGGTTCCGCTTGGGCCGTTAACCATCATGAACTGAACGGGACCTGGCAGCTGGTACCGGCGCGCAGCGAGTTACATGGGGAGCCCGCCATCCAAACAGGCACGGTCGCGATCAACGATCGCGAGGGTAACATCTGGGTGGAACATAATTTCAATATTGAAAACGCGGACCAGTCGGTATCCGCGAGTTTCGCCACCGACGCGCGCGAGAGAACCTCCATCAAGGAACCCGGGTTCAAGAGCAAGGCCAAATGGGATGGCCACGTCTTGAAAGTGACCACCAACCACGAAGGCATCAGCACCGTGGAGCGCTACAGTCTACTCGGCGACGGTACCATGATGCTGCAAGTGGAGCGAACCGGCCGCCCCTCAGAGACGTTGTATTTCCAACGTCAGTAGTGTTCGCGCGCGTCCGCGAAGCCCTCCCGCCAGCCGCGCGAGCGGCCGTGGGGTCAGATGTCGTAATATAGCGCGAACTCGTACGGGTGTGGCCGCAGCCGGATGGCATCCGCTTCGTTACGGCGTTTGTAACTGATGAACGTCTCGATCAATTCTTCAGTGAACACATCGCCCTTCAACAGGAAGGAATGATCATCTTCCAGGCACCCCAGAGCTTCTTCGAGTGAAGACGGCATGGATGGCACCTTCTTCATCTCTTCCGGCGATAAATCGTAAATGTCCTTGTCCAGCGGCTCGCCCGGATCTGCCTTGGTGAGAATCCCGTCAATCCCCGCCATCAACATCGCGGCGAATGCCATATACGGATTCGCGGACGGATCGGGCGGACGAAACTCCAGGCGCTTGGCTTTGGGGCTCGCCGAATACATGGGAATTCGGACCGCCGCTGAGCGGTTGCGCCGCGAGTACGCCAGATTTACCGGCGCCTCATAGCCCGGCACCAGGCGTTTGTAGCTATTGGTAGTCGGCGCAATAATGGCCGACAGGGCCCGCGCGTGCTTCAGCAATCCGGCGATATAGTGCAGCGCCATCTGGCTCAAACCCGCATAACCATCGCCGGCGAATTGCGGCTTGCCGTCCTTCCACAAGCTTTGATGGGTGTGCATGCCGCTGCCATTGTCGCCGAACAGCGGCTTGGGCATGAACGTCACCGATTTGCCGTATTGATACGCCACGTTGCGGATCACGTATTTGTACAGCATCATGTTGTCGGCCGACTTGATCAACGTGTCGAAACGCTGATCGATCTCGCACTGCCCGCCGGTGGCCACTTCATGGTGATGACACTCGATGTTGATCCCGCAGCGGATCATGGTCTCTACCATCTCGGCGCGCAAGTCCTGATAATGATCCGTAGGCGGAACCGGAAAATAGCCTTCCTTGTAGCGCGGCCGATAGCCCAGATTCTCGCCTTCGCGGCCTGAATTCCAGCGTCCTTCTTCGGCATCGATAAAGTAAAAGCCCGAATGCTGGTTCTGATCGAACCGCACGTTATCGAAAATGAAGAACTCGGCCTCCGCGCCGAAATATGCGGTATCCGCCAGCCCGCTATTCTTCAGATAGCTTTCCGCTTTCCGCGCGATCCAGCGGGGGTCGCGTTCGTAATGCTGGCGAGTGATGGGATCGATTACATCGCTCGTCATCACCAGCGTGCGGATCTCGCCAAACGGATCGATGAACGCCGTGCTCGCATCCGGGATGAGCAGCATGTCGCTCTCGTTAATTGCAGCCCAGCCGCGGATGCTGGATCCATCAATGCCGAACCCTTCTTCAAACGAATCTGGGGTGAGCTGGCTGATGGGATAGGAGACGTGTTGCTGCAAACCGGGCAGATCCGTGAAGCGCAAATCTACTTGGCGCACTTCTTTGCTTTTCGCAAACTCCAAAACTTCCTGGGGATTCATTTTTCCTCCAGGTACAGGTTGACACGGGGCTACCTTCGAAGCAACTATCGTTCGAGGTTCCATGGGCGACGATTTTGGAGATTTTGGCAACGGCGGGAGTGACGGGAGTGACGACGGGAGTGACGACGGCGGATATGACGACCAGGATCAGAATGACCAGAACGATGGCCAGGATGACGACCAGCAGCCCGACGACGGTCAAAATGATGGCGATCAAGATGACAACGATCCGAATGATCCCAACGATCCCGATCAGAACGATCCAGACCAGAACGACGGCGGCGACAACAACGACAACCTGGACGACATGTTTGCCTCCAGCGACGATCTGCCGCCGGTGGACGACGACGTTTTCGGCAACGCAGCCGATTTTCCGAATGCCGATGCGTCCGACTTTCAGGATGACCCGGGTGATTGGTCGCCAGCAGACTATCAGGAATCGGCGCAGAACCTGTTCGGCGATCATCCGTTCTTCGGCGACACGCTAGAGCAGCAAAAGATCGACCAGGGTTTCGAGCCCTACCAGGACACCGGCTTCGATCGGAACTTCGATCAGATTGCGCCGGGAACTTCGGATACTGTTCAGCTATTCGAACGCGAAGGCCAGCTCTTCGCCTTCGGGTTCATTGCGCAAACTGCGCTCGAGATGCTGATGGCGCGTTACACCGGTATCGATTGGGGCGGCGTGGACGTCGCGGTGCCCCCCAAGGGCGATGCCGTTCCGCCGCAGCCGCTGCCGCCCGCTTTTGCAAACATCGCCGAGAAGGACTCGGTGGACCTTCGTAAATATGCCACGCCGATCGGCGATCAAGGTCAGACCGGCCGTTGCTCGGCCTTCGCGTGGACGCATGCCACGGAGATGTCGCGCAATATTTTGAATGAAGAATCGCCGCGTTTATCGCCCAACTTCACCATGCTCGAATTTCAGCGCATGCAAGGCGACGCCCGAAGCTATGAATATGCTTACACCGGCGGTGACGGCACCATCAGTGGTCCGGACCCCGGCCAGGTGCTGGTGGAGAACGGCACGTGCCGCCAGGAATTATGGCCGGATGATCGCAACACTCCTCTGACCAAAGCCGAGCAACTGGAAGCCGATGCCCAACGATACAGATTGGAGGCCGTCCCGCTGCCTATCGCCATCGACGACGTGAAGAAGGTTCTGAGCGCGGGATGCCCCGTGCATGTGTCCATGAATACCGGGGCCGCTTTCTCCGATGTCGGCCGTGATGGAAGGTTCAATGCGGCCGAAGCCGCTTCGGGAATGCATGGCCGGCACGCGATGTTGATCGTCGGCTACGTGGGGAATTTCTTCACGCTGAAGAATTCCTGGGGAACGGACTGGGGCGACCAGGGTTATTGTTATGTACCTAAGAATGTCCTGGCCGCCTCAGATCCGGACTTTGTGGCGGTGTTACTGCAGAACCCCGCGCGTCAAAACTAGCGGTCCCAATCTGCGTGATTGGCGCGATAGTCCCGCATGCGGCTCAAATCGTCGGTCAGGATGTCGCGATCGCGCGGCGCCAACAGAATGTTTTTCATATCACATCTTCCTCGCCTGTAGGACGTTGAGGCGGGAGAGATGCTTCGTGCGTGACCGTTAGCGAACCGTGACGCGCGTTTACCGTTACTACCCTTTGCGCTCGATGCGCATGCCGTAGAACGAACGGTAAACAAAAAATAGGGAGATCAATAAAAATACCGCGGCCAGCACGTCTGTGAACATCGCACTTTGATCGCGAGTCAGCGACACTGCCAACTCCACCGCCAGCAATCCAAACAGCGTGGTGAACTTGATGATGGGATTGAGCGCCACTGACGAAGTATCTTTGAACGGATCGCCCACCGTATCGCCCACTACCGTGGCATCGTGCAGCGGAGTGCCCTTTTGCTTCAGCTCCGTCTCCACAATCTTCTTCGCGTTATCCCACGCGCCGCCGGCGTTCGCCATGAAGATAGCTTGATACAGGCCGAAGAGTGCGATGGAGATCAGATAGCCGATAAAGAAGTACGGCTCAATGAACGCAAATGCCAGCGTCGCGAAGAACACCGTCAGGAAGATATTGAACATACCTTTCTGTGCGTACTGCGTGCAGATCTCCACCACCTTCTTACTGTCGGAGACAGAGGCTTTGTCGCTGCTTTCCAGGTTGATGTTGGCTTTAATGAATTCCACCGCGCGATATGCGCCGGTGGTGACAGCCTGCATGGATGCGCCCGTGAACCAATAGATCACCGCGCCGCCAGTGATCAGGCCCAGCAAGAACGGATAGTAAAGAATCGACAGTTTCGCAAGCTGGTCGGCTTGCAGTTTATTGGTGAGGGCCACGATGATCGAGAAAATCATGGTGGTCGCGCCGACCACTGCTGTTCCGATCAGCACCGGCTTGGCAGTGGCCTTGAAGGTATTGCCCGCGCCGTCGTTCTCTTCCAGGTTCTCTTTGCCACGATCGAAGTCGGGCTTGAAACCGAAGTCCTTCTGGATCTCGCCGGCGATATTGGGAATACTCTCGATGGTCGACAGCTCGAATACGGATTGCGCGTTGTCGGTGACGGGACCGTAAGAATCCACCGCGATGGTCACCGGCCCCATGCCGAGGAATCCGAACGCCACCAAGCCGAATGCGAACACCGCAGGCGCGAGCATCAGCGCTTCAAATCCCTGAGTGCTGATCCAGGCTCCCGTTGCCATCAACGCCAGCATCGCCATTCCCAACCAGAAAGCGCTGAAGTTGCCGGCCACCAAGCCGGACAAAATATTCAGCGACGCCCCACCCTCTTCCGACGAAGTTACAACCTCGCGCACGTGCCGCGAATGAACCGACGTGAACGCCTTCACCAGCTCTGGAATGATCGCGCCGGCCAGCGTGCCGCAAGTGATTACCGAAGAAAGCTTCCACCAAAGAGTTGTATCGCCACCCAGATTCGGAATGATTTGGCTGGACACCAGATACGTGGCTGCGATGGAAATAGCGGACGTCAGCCACACCAGCGAGGTCAGTGGCGCTTCGAAATTCATCTTCGCGACGTTGCCGTATTTGCTCTTGGCAACTGCGTCGTTGATGAAGTAGGAGATCGCCGAAGAGACCACCATCATCACGCGCATCACGAATAGCCAAACCAGCAGTTGCACCTGAACCAGCGGGTCCTTCACGGCCAGCAGGATAAAGGTAATCAGCGCGACGCCCGTGACACCGTACGTCTCAAATCCGTCGGCGCTCGGTCCCACCGAATCGCCTGCGTTGTCGCCAGTGCAATCCGCAATGACGCCCGGATTGCGCGCGTCGTCTTCTTTAATCTTGAACACGATCTTCATCAGGTCCGCGCCGATGTCGGCGATCTTGGTGAAGATGCCGCCCGCCACACGCAGCGCCGCCGCGCCCAGCGATTCGCCGATCGCAAACCCGATGAAGCACGCGCCCGCATAATCGCCAGGGACGAACAACAAAATGAACAGCATCAGCACCAGCTCGATACTGATCAGCATCATCCCGATGCTCATGCCCGCCTTCAGCGGAATCGAGTTGCAGGGCCAAGCTTTGCCGGTCAAGCTGGCGAAAGCCGTCCGCGAATTCGCAAACGTGTTCACCCGGATGCCGAACCAAGCCACGCCGTAGCTGCCGGCGATACCAATCAGGCTGAAGAGCAGGATGATGGGCAGCGTCACCGCCACCGACTTGCCCGGCACCGGCGCCAGCCACCCGAAATACGCGCTGATGATCACCGCAATGAAGATCCACAGTAGGAGCAAAAACTTGCCCTGCGTGATCAGATACGTTTTACAAGTCTCATAGATCAGCTCAGAAATTTCGAGCATCGATCGATGCACCGGCAAGTTCTTCAACTGCATGAAGGTGACCAGGCCAAATAGCAGACCGAGCGCGCACACCAGCAGTCCCCACATCAATAGCGTGCGGCCGTTCGTGCCGCCGAGAAAAGTCGCTTGCGCCAAGTCTGGCAATACCAGATTCGCTTCGCCACCTGCGTCGGATTGGGCGAACGCTGGAGCCGGTAAGCTCATCAAAATCAAAGCCGTCAACAGGAGCGGCAAGATAATTAACTTGGCGTACCGACGAGCAGGCACGCAGACATTCAGCATTCGATCAAATCCTCCATGACAATTTCGGAAGCCTCCCGGGAAGGGAGACGAGCAGACGGGTATTGCGAATCCGTTAAATACCTCAGATCACCATACCGCACTGGGGGCCATGGTGCAACAACCATCAACCAAACGAATATCGCGCGGACCGGTCAAATTACTTCTAGAATCAGACACTTAAGATATAGGGTCTCGGGTACTGTGAGCAAAACGGGATGGTCCTGGGCTTGCATGCGCCTTTCCAGTACCCGTAGTTTTCGGCCTGTATCGAGCGACGCCTTGGCGACAATCTCCAGCAGTGCCGCTTCGCTCAAATGGTGCGAGCAGGAGCACGTCACGAGAATACCGCCCGAACCGAGCAGTTCCAACGCGCGCCGGTTAATCTCTCCATAACCGCGCACCGCCGCTTCCAGGCTTTGACGCGATTTCGCGAATGCTGGAGGATCCAACACGACCATATCGAAATGTTTACGCGCTTTGGCGTATCCGGCCAGCAGTTCAAACACGTCTGCCTCACGCAGCTCCACGTTACCGATCCCGTTGGCATCGCAATTCATCCGCGCCACGCGGAGCGTCGATTCCGAGCTGTCTACCGCCTCCACGCTCTCCGACTGAGCCGCCAGATGCAGAGCGAAGCCTCCTGTGGAAGTAAAACAATCCAAGGCCCGGCCACGGGCGTAGCGGGCCGCTGCAAGATAGTTCTCCCGCTGGTCCAGAAAGATCCCGGTCTTCTGTCCGTGCAACAGGTCGGCGTCGAGCTTTAACCCATTCATCCGCACTGCCACCATATCGGGAACTTCGCCCGCCAGCACGCTCGATTGCAGGGGCAGGGCTTCCCGCTTACGAACCGCAACGTCGTTCCGCTCCGCTATACCCTTCGGCGCGAAAAGCTGCGTCAAACAACTCACGATATCGGCTTTGGCCCGATCCATCCCTTGATCCAGCGTCTGGATGGTGAAGTATCCGGCATAGCGATCAATCACCAATCCCGGCAATTGATCGCCTTCGCCGTGCACCAGGCGATAGGCCTCCGAATCCGCTACGACGCGCTTTCGATGAGCTTCCGCTCGGGCGATCCGGCCCAGGTAAAACGCCTCGTCGATAGTCTCCACGCGGTCCGAGAGCATCCGCAACGATATTTGGGATGCCTCGCTGTAGTGCGCCGTCCCGAGGGCTGTCCCGCTCGGATCCGCCACCGCAACAGCCTCTCCCGCAGTGGCTTGGCCGCGATCCAGTACGTCGCTGGAGAAAATCCAGGGATGCCCGGATCGGACACGGTTGGCTCCTTTTCGGTTCACCCGAACGGTATGCAAGTTTTAGTCTAACTTGTGAAACAATCCGGCTGGTTCAAAATCTAAAGCTAGAGTGCCTAAGGGCCACAATGCAGGGCGTTCACCAACCCGCTCTAACCACTGAGACATCCGAACACCTGGTTCAGTTTTGCGATGCCGACCATGCGGCCTGGGCCAAGAGCGTCGGACGGTTCCTGAAGGACGGCTTGAACCAAGGTGAGGCTGTTCTCGTGATTGCCACTCCGGAACACGAAAAAACCATCGCCCGCCAACTGAATGCTTCGCGCTCCCTCGGGGACGGCGCCAGGCACAAAGGCCGTGTCGCGTTCTTCGATGCGGCCGAGACTTTGGCCAAGTTCATGTTGGCTGGAGAACCGGACCCGGATCGATTTGAGCGCTCCATTGGCGGGGAGATCGAGCGGCTCCGTTCCGCCTCCTTAAGCGGGGGCTTTCGCGCGTATGGCGAAATGGTAGGGGTGCTCTGGAGCGCGCAGGAATTCTCGGCCGCCATCCAGCTGGAGGATTACTGAAACCGCTTGCTGCAGTCTAACAAGTTCAAGTTGTTCTGTGGCTACCCCATCGACATTTTCGCCGACGATTTCCGTCACTCCCAGGTGGACGCCGTGGTTTGCGCCCACACTCATGTGGTAGCTACCGGAGAGAACGGCGACCTGCAGGCGGCCATGGCGCGCGCGATCGAGGAAGTGGCGGGGACCAACACCATCGAGCTCGAAAGCCTGGCCCTGCCCACTCGCTATCCCAAAACCCGTGTGCCCGTCGCCGAAGCGGCGATCTTAGGATTGCACACCAACTTTCCGGAGCGAGGGCGCGAAATCATCGGCACGGCCCGCCGCTATTTTCAGGGTGAAAAGCGCTTTCGGGCGCTCATCGAGAACGGCGCCGATGCCATATCGCTCTTCGATCTGGAGGGCAATTTTACCTACGCAAGCGCCTCCACCGCGCGAGTGCTAGGTTATCAGCCGCATCACCTGGTGGGGCGCAACGTGTTCGAATTGATCCATCCGGACGACTTGGAGACGCTTCAGCGCACGCTCGAAGAAGCGCGGACCAACACTCGCTACCCAGTGCAAATACGCGCGCGGGTGCTTGCCAAGGACGCGCAATGGCGTTGGGTGGAAGATACGTTTACCAACCTGATCGACGATCCCGACGTGCGCGCTATCGTTGCCAATTATCGCGACATCACCGAGCAGGCCGGCAAAAACCTGGAACAGGCCATTCAGGAAAGCGGCGCCAGCATCATTGTGGGCCCCTTGCCATGCGTGCTGGGCAATGAAAGCCAGTTGACCGGGCTAATGCAAAACTTGCTGGGGAACGCCATCAAGTACCGTGGTGCGGAGGCCCTGCGGATTGAAGTGACGGCCGAGCTGGCCGGAACGGAATGCGTGATAAAGGTTCAGGACAATGGCATTGGCATCGCGCCAGCCTATCACGAGCAGATCTTCGGCCTTTTCAAACGCCTGCATGAGCGATCGGTACCCGGGACCGGCATAGGCCTCGCGATATGCAAAAAGATTGTCGAGGGTATGGGCGGACGAATCTGGGTGGAATCGGAGCCCGGCCGTGGTTCCATTTTCTGCTTCACCGCTCAATCCGCGGCTGAAGGCTAGTACTTTCCACTAAAACCGCGCTGGGTGGACTGCGTTATCCTCTTGCTTATGGCTGTCCTACGAATAATCAACAAATGTCTCGTCTTGACTGTTTCCCTGCTTGCTCCCGGCTATCTTGCCGCCCAGGGCCCGCAGTTCACGATTCAGGACTTAGGAACGTTACCGAATCTGCCCGCCTGCAACGCCACGGCGATCAGCCAATCCGGCAATGTAGTGGGATACTGCACGGCCACCGCCGGCCAAAATCTCCTGGTGACCAGCCCGCAACCGACCACCCACGTGTTTCTGTATTCCAATGGCGCGATGACGGATCTGAACATAACTTCCCCGGCCGCGTCGTTCCCCACCGGCGTAAACGACTCGAGCGCGGTGGTGGGTGGAGCGGTGAAAGCTGATTTGTTGGCGGGAACTGCTACCGCGGCGCCATTCATATATGACAGCGGTGCCATCGCATCGGCGCCCAGCCAGATCGCAAGCGCGCTTCCTTCGGGCGTGAACAATGCCGGTCAGGTGGTCGCCACTTCGCTTCAGGTGGTGAGTAGCAGCAGCTTGAATTTGAACTTTTTGATCGATAGCCACGCGTTCCTGTACCAGCTCCCGGCGGGCACTCCCGCCGAGCTCGCGGTTCCGGGCGGCGGTTCTGCTGCGGGATTCGGTATCAATTCGAGTGGAGAGATTGTTGGTGCCAGCGTCGCAACAAGCGGTTCCGTCGTCACGCCGCTCGTATGGCAGAATTCAACAACGCCCCAGACGCTACCGCTTCTGTCCGGTTATCCGAACGCCATCGCCACATCGGTCAACGATTCCGGCGTCGCGGCGGGTCTTGCCTTCGACATTGATTTCACCAAGCTCGGGGCCAATGGCACGGCGCACGCCGTGCTATTCGACAATGGGAAGGTCACCGATCTCGGCGTGCTCTCAGGCAGTGCCAGCAGCATGGCGCTGGGAATCAACGATTCTGGAACCGTGGTGGGTTTTAATAGCAGCCAGCCGCCCACCTTCGCGCTGCAGTTAGCCGCTTTCTTCGGCGGCACTTCCGGAACTACGTACACGGCGTTCCTTTATAGCGGCAACAAGATGTACGATCTGAATAGCCAGCTCGTCAACGGCGCCGGGTGGCAGCTTTCGTTTGCCACGCAGATTAACAACGCCGGACAGATCGCCGGAACAGGCCTCATTAACGGCGCACAACACGCCTTTCTCCTGACTCCCGTGCTTAGCCCGACCATCGCCGCCGGCGGAATCGTCGGCGCCGGATTCAGCACGCCGGCCGTGACCACAATTTCATCCAATGGCGTTTTCAGCCTTTTTGGGAGTCAGCTCTCCGCCGCAACTTTTCAGCCCATCGAAGGCGGCGATATCGTAAACAATCAACTGCCCACCATGTTGGGCGGGACGTGCGTGGAGAGTGGCACAACCAAGTGGAATTTGTACTTCGCCTCGCCGACGCAACTGAACGTGCTGGCTGGCCAATTGCCGTCATCTGGCACAGTTCCGGTGACAGTGGTCACTAATTGCGGAACAGCCAATGAAGTATCCTCACCGGCGGTGAACGTTACGGTGGGCGCGGTGGCTCCCGAGTTTCTCTCCTTCGCTCCCAACGCGGATGGCGAGAATCCTATCGCGGCCCTGGATGCCAGCACAGGTATTGATATCGCGCCGGCTGGAATGTTCTCCGGATACGCACCGGTGCATACCGGAGATGTTGTTACCGCCTTTGGCGTTGGCTGGGGAGCTACCAGCCCATCCGAGGCAATTGGCACTCTGGATCCGGTGGCATCCACCCTGCCTGCCGGCTCTTATACACTGACCCTGGGCGGCGTTTCAGTGGACGTAGCTTACATTGGCCTGTCTCCGGGATCTGCCGGACTCTACCAGGTGAATTTCACGGTGCCCGCGGGAATCCCCGCCGGCAATCAGCCACTCGTATTAACCGTTCAAGACGTTACGTCGGAGGCCAAGGCTTACATCGCCGTGGCGAACTAAGATCGTTGTTCAGGTGCCCGTCGTTCAGGTGCCCGTCGTTCAGGATCCGCGCCGCATTGCTTCGAGGCGCGCGATGCGGTCTTCGGTAGAGGGATGCGTCGAGAACAGGCGCATCAGGCTTTGACCTGAAAACGGCTTGATGATGAACAGATGCGCCGTGGCTGGATTCACGTCCTGCATCGGAATGCGCTTGGACCAGTCTTCCAGCTTGCCGAGCGCTGAAATCAGCTCATTGGGATTGTGCGTCACCTGCGCGGAGGTTTCATCGGCGGCGTATTCGCGCGTGCGCGAAATGGCCATTTGGATCAGCATGGCCGCAATCGGCGCCAGGATCAGCATGGCTAACGCGGCCCACGGGCTTCTGCGATCTTCATCGTCTCTGCTACCGCCAAACCAAAACGCCATGCGCGCCAGCACCGTGATCGCAGCGGCAATGGTGGCTGCCACGGAACTGGTCAGGATGTCGCGATTCTTCACATGTCCCAGCTCGTGCGCCACCACGCCTTCCAGTTCCTGATCGTTCATCAACTGCAAGACCCCGGCAGTAAATGCCACCGATGCATGCTCCGGATTACGCCCGGTGGCGAATGCGTTCGGCGATGGATCCTGGATCAGCCACAGCTTCGGCATAGGCAGACCCATGCGCTGGGTGAGGCTCTGCACGATCGGAAACACTCGCGCGTATACATCGGGATTCTGCTGCGGCGTCACGGGCTGCGCCGAGTACATCGCGAGCGCCATCTTGTCCGAAAAGAAATAACTGAAAAAATTCAATGCCACCGCGATTGCAAGTGCGATGTAGAGGCCGTTGCGACCTCCGAACACTTCTCCGCCAGCCAAAAGCAGACCGCTCAATATTCCGAGGAGAAGAACCGTCTTCAAACCGTTCATAAAGCACCAGGATCACAAAAAGCCTCGGGGCGACTAAACGCCGCCCCGCAGCTAACGGCTAAGATGCCAACAACCCAAGTTTAGTTGTTACTGATTTGCACTTTGATGGTTTTGGGTTTGGCGACTTCCTTCTTCGGAAGGGTGACCGTCAGCACTCCGGCTTCGTAGGCCGCCTTGACGTGCTCCGCATCCACCGTATCCGGGAGGGTGAAGTAACGGACAAACGATCCGTAACTCCGCTCCATCCTGTGGAAGCCCTTGTTCTTCTCGTCTTTCTCGAATTTCCGCTCTCCCTTCACCGTCAAGGTGCCGTTTTCGAGCTGGATGTCGATGTCCTTCAGCTCTACGCCAGGAACGTCGGCCTTCAAGACCAACTCATTTTCGGTCTCCAGGATATCTACCGCAGGAGCCCACGGACGAGTCTTCACGCCGTCTTCACTAAACAGGCGATTGATACTGTCCTGGAAGAGCCTCAGGCCAGTCGGAAAGTCCTCGGTATCCGCAAAAGGTGCATACTTTACAATCGGCATATCAATTAATCTCCTTGGATCTTACTACAACACGATTATAAAATCTTAGTGCATATATGTCAATAGAAGTGATGTCAAATTTTTCTTGGCCTTTGCTCTATCTACGACCAAAAAGGTCCGCTATACTGTAACAGGGTCCAGTTCGATTGGACCTTCGGGTCCTTGACGTGCTTTGCGGAGAGGCGGATACTGATTGATGCTGCAAATGAGTGTCAACAATGGCCACGGCGCTGTGCCAATTCACGCATTCGCGCGAACCCTCGCGCAGCTCGCGGAGGGAGAATCGGGCGTGCTGGACCGCCTGGAACTGCCTGACGACATCGCTCGCCGCTTGATGGAGCTCGGCTTCCTGCCTGGCCACATTATTGTTCCCGCTCGCAGCGCCCCGGGCGGTGAGCCGCGTGTTTATCGCGTCGACGGTTCCGAAGTGGCGCTTCGAAAAGAGACGGCATCGCGGCTCATTCTGCGGCCATCCAACGGAGCAGGGAAATGAGCGATTGCCACGATTGCGCTGGATGTGCGGTTGCTGAGGCGCCCCGATCATTGACGAACGGTGCGCGGCCGCACGTGGTCGCCATCATCGGCCCGCCGAACTCCGGTAAATCGACGCTCTTCAATCGCCTCACGGGGCTGCGCCAAAAGGTCGCAAACTTTCCCGGCGTCACGGTGGAACAACGCGTCGGTAAAGCCAAAATGCCACATCAGCATAGCGACGTAGTGCTGGTCGATCTGCCTGGCGTCTACAGCCTGAACCCGCGCTCGGAAGACGAACAGGTCACTCGCGATGTCCTGGCCGGCACCATGCCCGGCGTGCCGAAACCCGACGCCTTGCTGCTGATCCTGGATTGCACCAACCTGGGCCGTCATCTGGTGCTCGCGGCGCCGATTCTCAGCCTGAAGCTGCCGACGCTGGTGATCCTCAATATGGCCGACGATCTGAAAAGCCGCGGCGGCCACGTGGATACGGCCGAGCTGGCGAGCGAGCTGGGTTCGCCGGTTGCGCTCATCAGCGCTTCCAAGGGCCAGGGCGTTGAGAAGGTTTTCCAGTTCATGGAGGGAACGTCGGCCGGCACTACGTCGCTCGCTCCCCCGCGCGTTGAACTGCCGATTTTGCAGGACATTCCGCGCTGCCGCCAGTGGGCGCACGACGTAGGAACCGGCGCGGCCTATCGCGCTCCGGCGCCGCCCATGTGGACGCGGCGTTTGGATTCGGTATTCCTGCACCCCATCGCCGGCCCTTTGATCTTTCTCATTGTCGTAGCCGGCGTATTCCAGACCATTTTCAGCGGCGCCAAGCCTTTGATGGACGGCTTGCAGGCTCTCTTCCTACAAACCGGACATGGGATCGAGCACATCCTTCCGCCCTCCATTCTCCGCTCGCTGTTAGTGGATGGCATTCTAAGCGGCGTAGGCGCCGTGATCGTTTTCCTGCCGCAAATCCTGCTGCTGTTCCTGTTTATCGGAATCCTTGAGGACTCCGGATACCTGGCGCGCGCCGCTCTCATCGCCGATCGCACCATGGCCAAGTTCGGGCTGCAAGGAAAGTCCTTCATTCCGCTCATCTCCGCCTATGCCTGCGCGGTTCCGGCCATCATGGCGACCCGCACCATCGAAAACAAGCGCGATCGGCTGGCCACCATACTCATCGCACCGTTGATGACCTGTTCGGCCCGCTTGCCCGTCTATCTGCTGATCATCGGCGCTTTCATTGCCGATCGCCCGCTGCTCGGCCGTTTCTTCGGGATGCAGGCTGGCGCGTTGCTCGGGCTCTACATCCTCGGTTTCGTCGCAGCTATCGCGACCGCGCGGCTGCTGAAATCGTCCATCTTGAAGAGCGAGCGCGTACCGTTCGTGCTCGAAATGCCGCCTTATCGCTGGCCCACTCTGCGATCGCTCGGTCTGCGCCTGATTGACCGTTCCAAAGTTTTTCTGCGCCGCGCAGGCACCGTGATCCTGCTCGTGATCGTCGTGCTCTGGGTTCTGGAAAACCTGCCGGTGAAAAACGGCCAACCGCCCGAAATCGCCGATAGCTTCGCCGGCATGATCGGCCACGCGGTGGAGCCAGTAATTAAGCCTCTCGGTTTCAACTGGAAGATCGGCATCGGGCTGGTCAGTTCCATCGCCGCGCGGGAAACTATCGTCGGGACGCTCGGCACCATCTACGGCAAGGAAGGCACGGAGGATTCGCTCGGCCTGCGCAATGCGCTCAGAAGCGACTTGACCCCCGGCGGCGCCGTCGCGCTACTCATTTTCTTCGCGTTCGCGATGCAATGCATGTCCACCGTAGCCGTAGTGCGCCGCGAGACCGGAGGCTGGAAGTGGCCGGCCATTCAGTTCGCCTACATGACGCTTCTGGCGTACGTCTGCGCACTGATCACCAACCAGGTGGTCCGTTCCGGCATCTTCACACTCACTGCCCATCGATAGTTCCGATGGTCTGATAGCATAAAATTTCCATGCATAATGTGATCATCATCGGCTCCGGCTGCGCCGGAAACACCGCCGCCATCTACGCCGCGCGCGCCAACCTGAAACCGTTGGTGGTGGCCGGACACGAACCGGGCGGCCAGCTATCGCTCACCACGCTGGTCGAAAACTTCCCCGGATTTCCCGATGGCATCGAAGGGCCCGTGTTAGTGGAGAACATCAAGAAGCAGGCCGAGCATTTTGGCGCCGAGTACCTGCATGGCACCCTCATCGAGGCCGATCTCTCCAAGCGGCCGTTCCGCCTGAAAGTGGACCATGAGTGGCTGGAAACACGCACGCTGATCATTGCGTCGGGAGCGTCGGCGCGCTGGCTCAATTTGCCCAACGAGCAAAAGCTGATCGGCCACGGCGTCTCGAGCTGCGCCACTTGCGATGGCTTTTTTTATCGCGGCAAGAAAATCATGGTGGTGGGCGGCGGCGACTCAGCGATGGAGGAGGCCAATTTCCTCACCCGCTTCGGCGAAGAAGTGGCGCTGGTGCATCGTCGCGATAATTTCCGCGCATCGAAGATCATGCTGGAACGCGCGCGCAGCAATCCCAAGATCAAAATGTTTCCCAACACCGTGGTCGAGGACGTCTTCGACGCGAACCAGCACGTGGTTACGGGCGTGAAGCTGCGCAACTTGCTCACCGATGAAATTTGGGACCGCGACGTCGACGGCTTCTTCGTCGCCATCGGTCACATCCCCAATACCGCGCCCTTCGTGGGCCAGATCGATCTCGATCCCGACGGCTACATCATTTCGCACGGCGGCGCGCGCACCAACATAACCGGAGTCTTTCATGCCGGAGACGTCCAGGACCGGACTTATCGGCAAGCGATTACCGCTTCAGGCGCCGGATGTATGGCCGCCATCGAAGTGGAGCGGTTCCTGGAAGCCGAAGGCCACTAAAAACCTATACAATCGCTGCATGCGTAAAGTGATCCTCGGCGCGGGCATCGCGCTCGACGGCTGTCTCGCCCGGCCCGACGGTTCGGTGGACTACCTTCATATGACCAAAGAGGGGGCCAAGGATTTTCCAATCGCAGCCCCCACCTATGTCTTCTCTCGCACCCAACCGCCCGGCGAGCGCGATGGCGTCATATTCACCAGACAGTCCCCCGCGGCCTGGCTACGGAAAATTCGAGCGCGCCCCGGCAAGCACAGCTTCCACATGGGCGGCGGCGAGCTGGCGCGCAGCTTCCTGCAGGCGGACCTGATCGACGAGCTGTACTTGGGTATCGTTCCCATTCTTCTCGGACGCGGCATTCCCTTCTTCCCCGCCGGCTTCCCGCAGCGCGACTTCACTTTGGTAGAAAATAAGACTTACTCGAAGAGCCAGATCTCGCTGACGTATCGGCGCATTCGTTCCCGAGAGAATACGAAAATGGGGAAACGCAAATGAAAACTTCACTATGCCTCGCCGTCGTTCTTTGTTGGACAGCCCTGGGTTGGACAGCCCTTGCGCAATCCAGTGCGCCCACCGGCGCTATCACCGGCACTCTGCTCGATTCGATTGGCGACCCCATCGACAACAACGCCGTGCAGGCTAAGAACGCTGATTCCGGCGCCGTTTTCAAAGCGATCACGTCCGCCACCGGCAAATACACGATCGCCGATCTGCCGCCTGGTACCTACACGGTCACGGGCTCCGCGCCCGGCCTCACCGCTGTTGAGAAGAAAGAGGTCGCCGTCCAGGCCTCGCAAACCGTATCGCTCGACCTTCGGCTGGGCGACACCACGCAGCTCAACACACTCGGGGAAGATCGTCTGCGGATCAGCGCCGACACCAAACGCCACGCGCCGCCGTCGGGTCCGACACCGCGCACCGTCGACGGCAAGCCCGATCTTTCGGGCGTCTGGTGGCAGCCTCGCACCGTGGATGCCGGCAAACCCGAATTTCTTCCGGCCGCGCTGGCAATCCAGAAACAGCGCCGTGATAGCAACGGCAAGGATAGCCCGCAGGCGCATTGCTTACCTTCCGGCCCGCTGCGCAACGGCCCGCTCTGGCAGTTTGTCCAAAGCAAAGATTTTCTGGTTTATATCTCCGACGACGACAGTCCCGGCTTCCATCAGATCTACCTCGACGGCCGCCCCCATCCCGCGGATCCGAATCCAGCTTGGGCCGGGCATTCCATCGGACATTGGGACGGCGACACCTTGGTGGTGGATCGCGTCGCTTTCGATCCCAGAGTGTATCTCGACATCGAATCACACCCGCATTCGGACCAACTGCACATCGTCGAGCGTTACCATCGCCCTGACCTAGGCCATCTCGAAATCGAAATTACCGTGGACGACCCCGGCGTGCTCGCCAAGCCTTGGACCATGAAACGCGTTGCCGACTTGGCGCATGAAGAGATCTTCGAGTTCATTTGCACCGAGAATAATCGCGATGTCGAGCACTTGATCGGCAAATAGTATGACAAGTAGTATGAACAGATCTTTCTTCTGCATTCTTGCTCTGTTGGCCGCGATGACGGCCATCGCGCAAACGGGGGCGCCCACGGGCGCCATCACCGGTGCGCTCTTCGATTCCATAGGCGACCCCATCGAGAACAACCTGGTGCAAGCCAGGAACACTGAATCCGGTTCCGTGTTCAAAACCACCACATCCGCTTCGGGTAACTACACGCTGGCCGATCTCCCGCCCGGCACCTACGACATCACAGTTGCCGCGCCGGCGCTAAAACCTTACGAGAAGAAAGGCGTCGTGGTCCAAGCGTCCCAAACCGTGTCGCTCGACATTCGCCTGGGCGACACCACGCAGCTCAACACGCTGGGAGAAGATCGCACGCACCAACTCGCCGACCTGAAGCGGCACAAGCCGCCAACCAGCCCGACGCCGCGCACCTTTGACGGGAAACCCGATCTCTCCGGCGTCTGGTGGCGCCCCACCACGGTGGATCCAGGGAAGCCCGAATGGCTGCCGGCGGCCCTCGCGATCACCAAGCAACGCACTGAAAGCAACAATAGGGATAGTCCGCAAGCGCATTGCCTGCCGTCCGGCCCGCTGCGCAACGGCCCACTGTGGCAATTCGTCCAGAGCAAGGACTATCTGATTTACCTGTCCGACGACGAAAGCCCCGGCTTCCATCAGATCTATCTGGACGGCCGCGGCCATCCCGCCGATCCGAACCCGGCTTGGTACGGTCATTCGATCGCCCGCTGGGACGGCGACACACTGGTTGTGGATCGCGTTGGCTTCGACCCAAGAGTCTGGCTCGATATGGAGTCACACCCGCATTCGGACCAGCTGCACATCATCGAACGCTACCATCGCCCCGACGCGGGACATCTCGAGATCGAAATCACGGTTGACGACCCCGGCGTCCTGGCGAAGCCTTGGACGCAAAAGCGCGTCACCGATCTGGCGAATGAAGAGATGCTGGAGTTCATTTGCACCGAGAACAACCGCGACGTCGAGCATCTGGTGGGCAAGTAGCGCCGGTCAGCTTCAAATTTCCGGATAGAATTCGAAGAACGCGTCCAGCGACTGCATCAACTGCTTGCGGATCTCTCGCTCGCCGCCCTCAAGCAGATGCATGGTTACCTGGGCCTTCTTTCCACTCTTGAGGGTGACTTCGGCATCGCCGACTTTTTCCAGTTCGTCCGCGGGAAGCAGACGCATGCCGTAAATGAGCGCCAGTTTAGCCATGCCTCATTCTAGTGCACGCGCGCCCGCGCGCATGCACTTTGCGGGGGAGCATCGACAAGTCGATGCCGGGATTGGCAGTACAGGCACATTCTGGATTTCGACACCGATTAGCCAAGGTCTGGTAGGGACGGGCAGATTCGAACTGCCGACCTGTCGCTTAGGAGGCGACCGCTCTATCCATCTGAGCTACGTCCCCGAGGGTACTCTACGATTCTATCAATGCGCCTCGGTGAGCGCTTTCAGGTATCGATAATAGAACTCCACACCGTCATAGAAAGAACTGATGCGCACCCGCTCATCTTTGCCGTGCGCCCGAACGTCGTCCTGATCCAAGGCGACGCCCGAAACCCCATAGCTCGGTATACCGGCCGCGATGGTGTAGACGCTGTCCGAGGCCCCAGTCTCCATCTCAGGAATCACCGGCGCGCTGGGCCACATCCCGTCGGTCACGCGCTCGAGTGGTTGCATTACCTCAGCCGGCGGTAATACGGGCGCGAAGGCCTTAGAGTCGGGAGCGCGATCGAAAACGGAGCCCGCGTTGTCTATGTATTTCACGGCAATTTTCGGATCGGCGAAGCGATGGATCAATTCCTGTCGCACTTCCTCGCTGGTATGGCCGGGTATGATGCGACAATTCACGATCGCTTGCGCTTGTTGCGGCAGCGCGTTGTTCGCATGGCCGGCGGTCAGGCGCGTGGCGACGCACGTGGTACGCAGGAGCGAGTTGAATCTCGGGTCCATGGCAAGCCGTGCAACCGCCTTGGGATCCGGCGGAGTGCGCAGAATCGCTTTCATATCGTCCGCCACCCGGCCCGATTCGAGCGTGGCGCGCCGCTCGAAATACGTCCGCGTGATCGGATTCATTTCAATCGGAAATGGGGCGCGCTCCAGCCGCGAGAGTGCGTCTGCGATATGGTAGATGGCATTGTCCGGGACCGGCAGCGAACTGTGGCCGCCAGGGTTGGTGGCGTCCAGCTCGAAATCGGCGTACAGCTTCTCGTTCGCCTCCACATCCACATTCAGCGGCTTGCCCTTCACCGTGGTGACTCCGCCCGCGTCGGGGTTGAGAGCAAAGGCGGCTTCCACCAGATCGCGGTGATTCTTCAGCAGCCAGTCCACCCCGTTTGATTTGCCGCCTTCTTCATCGGCGGTCAGCGCCAAGATAATATCGCGATCCGGTTGGTAGCCCTCGCGTTTCAAGCGAATGAAATCGGTGACCACAATCGCGTCGCTGACTTTCATATCCTGAGTGCCGCGGCCGTAGAAATAGCCGTCCTTTTCGACAAACTGGAATGGATCGGTGGTCCAATCCTCGCGCCGAGCTTCCACCACATCCAGATGAGCGATGATGAGGATCGGCTTTAACCCACCGGAGCCGGTTCCGCGATAGCGAGCCACCATATTGCCTTTGCGAGCGTTCGGACCCAGAACCTTGACGTCATTGGCAGAAAACCCGGCATCGAGCAGGCGCTTGGCCATGGCTTCTGCGGCGACAGTGGTGCTGCCAACCGAATCGGTGGTGTTGATCTCGATGAGCTGCTGAAAGATGTCGCGCGCCAGCTTGCGGGTTGATTCATCGAGAGGCGCGGCTACCAGTGAACTGATGAGCAGAAAAACTGCAGTTGCGGCACGCAGGTTCATGCCCGATTCTACCAGCACCTCAAGTCAATTCGAGGGTTTGAATCACTGGCTCACTGCCATCGAAGCGCACAGTCTCCACCGCCGGATGACGCCTCCACGACCACGCCAGTGCCCAGGAAGTGACGGAGAAGAATAGCAGCGCAATCGGCCAGTGGCGTTCCATCGCAACCTCCAGATCAGCCATGTGAAAGGCATAGCCGGTGAGGCCATAGACGTACAAAACAACCAGAAGCGCCAGGCTCTTTCTTCCGGGAAAGTAAGAGCACGTAAACGGTACTTTGTCGAGATTCCAGAAGAGCGCCTCGATCATCAGCGCCGCAGCGATCAACTGCACGAACGAATGCTCCAGAATCGTTGGCCAGGTCCATTCCGCGAATTCGATGGGCAGCACCAGAACCAAAGCCGGAATCAGCCCGACCGCGAGCACCAGCTTGCGCGTGGCGCTCCGAGAGACTTCGGTCCACTTGGATTCGGTAATCCGAAAAAGCCAATTCGCGGAGAGCTCGGCCGGAAACTGGAAGGCCGCGCGAAACGCCGTGATGAAAAAGAACCCGAGCACGAACGGTACTGCTCGCGCGCCGCCCGGCGACAGGATGACCTTGCCGTCGCGGACCCCGATGCCCAAGATCGCGGATACGGACAGCCCGGCGCTCAGGTACGCCGCGAAAAAAAATTGGTGCTTCTGGCTGCGTGCCAGCGTTTTGCCGATGAATCCAATGAGAGCGCCTTCCCGAGGCGTCCGAACCAGCCAGTGCGGCGTAGTCCAGGTGTGCGGGCGATGCGGGGCGTCTTCCGTCTCCAGTGTTCTTCGGAAGTGGCGACGGAAGCCTAGCGCCCAAGTAATTACCACGATCACGAACATCAGAGCGGTCATTTCGAACGCTTGCTTCCCGAGCGACGCCAGGAGCCGATTCGGGCCGCCAAGAAATAGCTCGTAGACACCGCTGAACCAGGCCGGCGGAAAAAGATACAGCCAGAGCTGCCGGTTCTCGATCCCGGGCTTCAAGAGTCCCGCGTAGACTGGAAAGCTGAGCAAAGTCAGCACCGTCAGGCTCAAGCCGGCCATTTGAATCCAGGGTGAAATTCGCCGGAAGAACTTCGTGGAAGTTAGGTTAATCAGAATGCCTTGGAAGGCCGCGACAAACAGAAACGCGAACACGAATGCCCCGCCGGTGGCGACGATCTGCGCGCCAGCCAGCCTGAGCCCTGTGCCGCGTAGTTTTGGAGCCATCATCGCCGCGAGCGACACCAGAAAATCGGGAGCCAGGTTGACGGGAACGGCGATGAGCAGCAGAAAGAGCATCAAGGCCGCGAATTTCGCGGCGATCAGTTCATGAAGGCGAATGGGGAAGGGAGTGAGGACCAGGAAATCGCGCCGGTCCGGAAACAGCATGTCCCAGTGGAAGACGGCCGCGAAAGCCGCCACAGCGAACGCGTAAGTGGGGAAAAACATCCGTAGAACCCGCAGCTCCCAAACCGTCTCAGGCGTCGGCGGGTCGAGCGACAGCGCTAAGAATGTCGGCATTACAAAATAGCCCACAAACACGCCAATAGCGGCAAGAAGTCCGAGCACCTGATTGACGTTCGTTTCGAACCCGCCGCCGGGCGAGGCGCTGTCGTTCTCGAAGAAGCGATCTCGAAAAATCTTAAGCAGGAGCGGGAACGGGCGCTGAGTAGCCATGCCTGCGCCTTATTGCGTCATTGCTGAGGTGAGGGCGGAAGTGATCGCCCGGGCTCTCGACGCGAGATCGTCCTGATGCACAAGCTGCATGAAGACTCCCTCCAGGTTCGGCCGTTGCAGTGATATGCGCAGGCGCTCCACCGAGTCGTCCGCTACGATGCGGCCTTTGTCTATGACCACGATGTGGTCGCAGATCTTCTCGACGAGCTCCAGCACATGCGATATGTAGAGAACCACTTTGCCGCGGGCCGCCAGCTCGCGCAGAAGATGGCGGAACAACAGACTATTCGTGATGTCGAGCCCCGATTGCGCTTCGTCGAAAATCAGAATGTCGGGATCGTGCAACAGCGCGGCCGCGATCAATACTCGCTGCTTCATTCCCTTGGAGTAGTTCCCGATGGCGAGCCAGCGAGCTTCCTGAAGGTAGAGAAGATCCAAAAGTTGATTGGCGCGTCTAGTGACCAGGTCGGACGGAAGCCCGCGCAGGCCGCCAGCTAACTGCAGGTATTCGAGGCCGGTGAGGTAACTGTAGAGATTGGGTTCTTCGGGTACATAACCCAGGCGCTGACGGAATGCGATGGTGTCGTGGAAGATGTCCTGCCCCTGATAGAAAACTTGACCCGACGTCGCGTGCAGCAGGCCGGTCAGAATCTTTACCGTGGTCGACTTGCCGGAGCCGTTCGGGCCCAGATAGCCCGTGATCTCGCCTGGGCGCACCGCGAAACTCACGTTATCGACAACCGGCGCTCCGCGAAATCGCTTGGTGAGGTTGCGAATTTCGAGCACGGTTCAATCCAGACGCAGGACGTTGATAGAGCAGCGGGAGTAAAAACAGGTGACAACGAACGCTACGAATGCATCTACCGAGCTTGCCGACAGCGCGGCCAGCCACATGGAGACGATTTCGGCGCCGCCCAGGTGCGGGAGTTGGTGAATGCCAACCAATACGAATGCGCTCTCGGTAATTGCGGTCCCGAGAAACGCCAAGGCAGGCGAGAGAAAGAACGGGTTCGATGCCTGGCCTGGCAATGCCACGGTAATCAGCTCGCGAAGCGCGCACCGCCAAACGCGGAGCAATCCGCTTTCTTCGAGATCCGCGGCAAAGGCCAAAACTATTTCGCCGCCAAATTCGCGGCGCAGATCCTGAGGATAAAGGAAGAGCAGTTTCCGATACATCCAAGTGCTGAATTGGAGCAATCCCTTCATGAACCCTCCGCCGGCCTCAGCCGCAGGCCTTTCGACTTCTTTACCAGCGCTTCCATCCGCGCGATCTCGGAGTTCAGCGATGCTTTTCCTGCACTGGTCAGGCGATAGTACCTGCGCCGGGTGTCGCCGCCTTCCGGACCCGGCACCTCTCGAATTCGATCCGATTCCAGCAGTCGCTGGATGGTGGTGTACAGAGTAGCGGGCCCGATCTGAACGCCGTTATCGGAGAGCTTTCGCGCTTCCTGCATAATTGCGTAGCCGTGCTTGTCGCCACTCGCCAGCGCGAAGAGGATAAGAAACGCCGCCGGGGCTAACTGCTCCATAGTCAGTTATGGATATATCACAGGATGATATAGATAGTCAATACCATCGCTTCAGACCTTTTTTTCCGATGTCCTTGCGATAGTGCATGCCGTCGAAGTGGATGTTCCGCACTTGCTCGTAAGTCTTGCTGATCGCCAGGTCGAGCGTCGAGCCACTTGCGGTGACACCCAAGACGCGGCCGCCCGAGGTCACCAAAGCATCCGTTTCAGCTCTTGTTCCGGCATGAAACACAGTGGCTTCATGGATCCGATCCAACCCAGTGATGGCATCGCCCGTCCGCACTGATCCTGGATATCCATTGGGATACCCCTGGGCTGCCAGCACCACGCAGACCGATGGATCGGCCTTCCACTCCAAAGGTGTTTCATCCAAAGCGCCATGGGCCGCCGCGAACAAGGATTCCGCAAAATCGGATGCCATACGGTGCATCAGCACTTGGGTCTCGGGATCGCCCAGGCGGGCGTTGAACTCCACCACTTTCGGTCCCTGCGCGGTCATCATCAGGCCGGCATAGAGAAATCCGGTGAACGGCATGCCTTCCGAGCGCATTTGCGCGATTGCAGGCCGTATGACTTGGGCCATGACTAATTCCTGTTTAAAAGCGTCGAGAATGCGCCCGTCGCAGTACGCGCCCATGCCTCCAGTGTTTGGACCCTGGTCGTCATCTTCGACCGTTTTGTGATCCTGCGTCGGATCGAGAGCCAGCACGTTGACGCCGTCAGTCAACACAATGAAGCTCACTTCTTCTCCAACCAGGAATTCTTCGATGACTAGCGCTGGTCCCAACAGATCGATTGCTCGACGCGCCTCTTCGTGCGTGTTCGCGATGATCACGCCTTTCCCGGCTGCAAGGCCATCCGCCTTGATCACCACCGGAAGGTCAAACTCGAGCAGCGCATCCCGAGCTTCTTCCCGGCTGTTCACTGAGGCAAATCGCGCCGTAGGGATTCCGGCGCGCAGCATCAGCTCCTTGGCGAACGCTTTGCTCGATTCCAGGCGCGCGGCAGCAGCCGTCGGGCCCACAATTCGCCGCCCCTGCGCGCGAAACTGATCCACAATGCCGGCGGCCAGCGGGATTTCCGGACCGACGACGGTCAGATCGGCATCGATGGATTCGGCAGCCGCAAGATAATCCTTTGTCGCGAGACAAGTTGCTACCTTCGCTATTCCCGGATTCCCCGGAGCTGCGTAGAGCGCTGATGTCTTCGGGCTTTGCGCCAATTTCCAGCACAGCGCGTGTTCGCGGCCGCCTGCCCCCACCACCAGGATGTTCATTTGGATAATTCGAAAGCTAAGTATGCCACACTGAAAATGGAGATCCATGAAGTGCTCGCGTTATGACGTCGTTGTGGTGGGCGCCGGCCATGCCGGGTGCGAGGCTGCTCGCGCCTGCGCTCGCATGGGACTGCGCACCGCGATGATCACGATGAACCTGGACCTGATCGCACAGATGTCGTGCAATCCGGCGATCGGCGGCATCGCGAAAGGTCACCTGGTGCGCGAGATCGATGCGCTGGGTGGCGTGATGGGCGAAGTTACCGACGCGGTGGGAATCCAGTTTCGACTGCTGAATACCAGCCGCGGGCCGGCTGTTTGGTCGCCCCGCGCGCAGTGTGACAAGAAGCAATATCGCATCAAGATGCGTGAGGTACTGGAGCGTGAGCCGAATTTGCGCATCCTACAAGCCGAAGTCGCGCAGTTGGTGATTGACACTGCTCGAGTGACCGGCGTCTTGCTGCGCGACGGTAGAACAATTTCGAGCGATTGTGTTGTTGTCACAACAGGAACATTCTTGAATGGTCTGGCGCATGTCGGCGAAATGAAGTACAGTTGCGGTCGCAACGGCGAGGCTTCGTCGAATTTGCTCGGCGATCAGTTGAGAACGCTCGGCCTGGCATGGACGCGACTGAAGACCGGCACGCCGCCGCGTCTGGATGGCCGCAGCATCGATTGGTCGCGCTTTGAAGCGCAAAGTGGCGATGCGGAACCAACGCCGTTCTCCTTCTTGACAGAAAAGATCGAGCGTGAGCAGATTAAATGTTATTTATCGTACACTTCAGAAAAAACGCTCCAGATCCTGAGAGACAGCATCGCTCGTTCACCGCTTTACAGCGGCCAGATCGAGGGCGTAGGACCCCGATATTGCCCCTCCATTGAAGACAAAGTTGTCAAGTTTCCAGAAAAAGAAAGGCATCAGATTTTCCTGGAGCCTGAGGGCTTAGACACCAACGAGGTTTACGTGAACGGCATGTCCACCAGCATGCCCATCGATGTGCAGGCGGCCATGATCGCGTCGATTCCAGGCTTGGAGGATGCCGAGATGATCCGCCCCGGCTACGCCATCGAATACGACGCCATCGATCCGCGCGAGCTGAAGCATAGCCTCGAAGTGAAGGCGATCCAGGGCTTGTTCCTGGCCGGCCAGATCAACGGAACGTCGGGTTACGAAGAGGCTGGTTGCCAGGGCTTGATCGCGGGCATTAACGCGGCTCGCCGAATTGGCAAGCAAGAGCCGGTCACCATCGGACGAACGCAAGGATATACCGGAATTCTGATCGATGATTTGATCAGCAAGGGTGCCGACGAGCCCTATCGGATGTTCACTTCGCGCGCTGAATTCCGCCTGCACTTGCGGATCGACAATGCCGACGAGCGACTTACTCCGATCGGACGGGGGGTAGGATTAGTCGGCGAGGAGCGCTGGAATCTTTACGAGCGCAAGCAAGAGCAGAAGGCTCGGTTAACGACTCATCTAGAAGCGAAGCGACTGCTCCCTTGGCTTCGCCGGCCCGAGGCGAAGCTTGCATCTTTATCTGACTCGATCAAGGAGCTCTTGGGCGAAGACCCTGTCCACGGCCTGTTGGCAACTGTCGAGACCGAAGTGAAGTATGCCGGCTACATCTCGCAGCAGGAACGGCAAATCAAGCGGCTGCAGGAATCGGAACTGCGGCGCATTCCCTCCGGATTCAACTTCTCTGGGATCCCCGGCCTCTCCACAGAAGCTAAGCAGAAGCTGGAGCGGGTGCGGCCGCAAACGTTAGGCCAGGCGGGGCGCATTCCTGGTATTACGCCAGCTGCCGTGGCAGTCCTGGACGTCTATCTGAGCCTCGGTGCCCACGCCTGACTGGTTTTCTCAACTCCTCCCCGAGCTAAGCGCGCTAGAAATTAACCAGCTTTACACTCACTATGAACTCCTGATTCGTTGGAATCAGCGCATGAATCTGACCACAGTCAAGCCCGGGCCTGAGATGGTGATCCGGCACTACTGCGAGTCGCTCTTCTTCGCTGCGCACATCCCTGACACCGAGCCCAAGACTTCGGTGCTCGATCTTGGTTCCGGCGCCGGCTTCCCAGGGATTCCTATCGCAGTGTTGAAACCCGGTTGGAAGGTCACGCTGGTTGAGGCCAGCCAAAGAAAGGCTGTCTTCCTGCGAGAGTCCAGTCGGCATCTTCCAAACGTCTCGGTCTTAGCTCAACGGATGGAAGACGTTAGCGTGTCGGCAGATTGGGCTGTAGCTAGAGCGGTCGATCCGCAGGAAGTCCTCCTGAACATTCCCCATCTGGCGCCGAAGATCGGCCTCATGATAGGGGAAGAGGATTTTTCCTTGATTCGGAACGATTCTCGCATTGCGTGGGCTGAGCCAGTCCGGTTACCTTGGGGAGACCGAAGGCTATGTGTTTACGGTGAGAGTGTTTCACGTGGAACATAGGCCGCTAGAGCCGTCGATCCGCAGGAAGTCTCCCTGAATATTCCTCATCTGGCGCCTAGCCACCGGTCTCACGATGGGGATAGACGATTTTTCATGTTGATTCGGAAGGATTCTCGCATTGTATGGGCCGAGCCAGTTCGGCTACTTTAGGAAGACCTGGATAATCTGTGTTTACGGTGAGCGTGTTTAACGTGGAGCATACAGAGCTAGCGTGATCGATCCGCAGATATTCCACTATCTGGCGCCTAACATCGGCCTCATGAAAGGGGAGGACGATTTTTCAGTGATTCCGCACAACCCTCGCATTACAGCTTGGGAAGGCCGAATTCTCTGTGTTTACGGTGACAGTGTTTCACGTGTCGAACATAGTCTGCCGAAAGTCCTTCTGAATATTTCCCATGTGGCACCAAGATCGGCCTCACCATAAGGGAAGCCGATCTTTCATATTCTCGCATTGCATGGGCTGAGCCAGTTCGGTTACCTTGAGGAGACCGAAGGTTCTGTGTTTACGGGAGAGTGTTTCGCGTGGAACATAGAGAGCTTCGTTCCACGTGGAACTTTGGCAAAAATCATAGCAATTACGAACCAAAAAGGCGGCGTTGGCAAAACCACTACCGCCATCAATCTGGCGGCTTCTCTCGCCGCCAACGATCTTCGCGTCCTCTTGATCGACTCTGATCCGCAAGGAAATGCCACTACCGGTCTTGGAATCACAAAGGGTGAGGATCGTCCGACGCTTTACCAAGTTCTATTGGGAGAGGCGGATGCCCTGGCTGCGATTGCTCACACTGAGTTTGAAGGCCTTGACATCCTGGCATCAGACAAGAACCTAGTTGCAGCGAATTTGGAATTGGTCGAGCTGGAAAACCGGGAGTTCAGACTCCGTGAGAGGCTGGACGCCGTTCGTCCACAGTATGATTTCATCCTGATCGATTGCCCTCCAGCTCTCGATTTGCTGACGTTGAACGCCATGGTTGCCGCAGATTCTATTTTGATCCCGATCCAATGCGAGTTTTTCGCCCTAGAGGGGATCTCACAGCTGATGGACACGATAGAGCGCGTGCGCGGATCCTTCGGCAGTGCACTCAGGATTGAGGGCGTCCTGCTCACGATGTACGATGACCGCACCAATTTGACGCGTCAAGTGGAGCTCGATTTGCGCGGATTCTTTGAAAACGCCGTCTTTCAAACCGTCATTCCCCGTAGCATCCGCCTTGCCGAAGCCCCAAGTTACGGAAAGCCAATTATCGCGTATGACGTGCGCTCGCGGGGCGCTGAGAGCTATATTCAGTTGGCAAAGGAGGTCCTGGCTCGTGAACACAGCGCCGGACAAGCAACGCAAAGCATTGGGTAGGGGTCTTTCTGCTCTTCTCCCTCAAAGACCAGCAGTCACCGCCGTTCCGGTGGCCGCCGAATCTAAGACAACGGGATCACAAATCGCTTCCATACTGATCGCCGAAATCCAGCCGAATCCGTTGCAACCGCGCTCGGTCTTCGATGCCGCTCGCCTGGAAGAATTATCTAACTCCATAGAAACACACGGGATAATTCAGCCACTCCTGGTTCGCCGCAAAGGCCCCGGGTTTGAATTGATTGCAGGCGAGCGGCGCCTTCGCGCAGCCAAATTGGCGGGTCTGGTGGAAGTCCCGGCGATCATTCAGGACTATGCGGATGAACGCATCCTCGAGATTGCACTCATCGAGAACATTCAACGCGAAGATCTCAATCCCATGGAAACGGCACAAGCGCTCGAGCGGCTGCACACAGAAATGAATCTCAGCCATGAGGAGATCGCCGCGCGGACCGGGAAGGATCGCACCACCATCACGAACATGATTCGCCTTCTGCGTCTGCCTCGTGACGTACAACTCCTGGTAGCGGAGCGCCGCCTCTCGATGGGGCATGCGCGAGCAATCCTCGGGCTGGTGACTCCCGAATTGCAGACTCAGGTCGCGGAAAAGGCAGCGGCGCAAGGCTTCTCGGTTCGGCAGGTGGAGCGGCTGGTCAAGAAGCTGAATGAGCCGAGGGTGCCATCTGTGGATCCGCTTCAGGATCCGAACATCAAGGCTGCCGTTGGCGATCTAGAGGCGGCGCTCGGGACACGCGTCAGAATCGTTGAGAAATCGGACCAGCGCGGCCGAATCGAGATCGAGTATTATTCTCAGGAAGAATTGCAAAGGATCTACGAGTCGATCTTGTCTTCAGGGTCGAGCAGTGCGTCAGCCACGGGATCGAAGACGTGATTGGTGCCGGCGGCAGGACTCGAACCTGCGACCTGCGGATTATGAGACCGCCGCTCTAACCACCTGAGCTACACCGGCAACGCCTTTTCAAGGGTAGGCGGAGGTTTGATACTGTGTCAACCCGCAGGGGCTAAGTCATTAAAACTCTTGACAAAACAACCACATTAGTGATACTTAATAATGGAGCCTGGAGGACATGAGAGCCAGCCGCTCCGGTGAGTCTAGGAGGTTGATTATCGACTGCGATTACCCAGCAGGGCGGCTACCGGCTTCCTCGACGTGCTTGGCATAGGCGAAAACGCAGGGTGAGAGAATTTGCCTCACCAATTTGCGGCGAATCCACCGCAACACCAGCGTTTAGGTCGGCAAGCGGGGGTTGGCGGTCGCCCTGAAAAATGCCGGATGAAATTGTCCCCCCCCCATTTGACACCTCCTTTTTACCTCCAGTAGATTCGATTTAGTGCCGCAGCCGATCGTAGAGTTCCGTGGTGTCTCCAAGAACTATCCCATCTACTCGTCCCCAAGCGCCCGTCTCAAGGAATTACTCTCTCTCAATCGTCTTTCATTCCATCACGACTTCTCGGCGCTCGCTGACGTTAGCTTTGAGATTCAGCGCGGAGAAACCTTCTGCATCATCGGTGAGAACGGTTCTGGAAAAAGCACGTTGTTGCAGATTGTCGCAGGAATACTTCATCCGACGGGCGGCGACGTTGTCGTCAACGGCCGCGTGGCGGCGCTGCTCGAACTCGGCACTGGATTCAATCCGGAATTTACCGGACGCCAAAATGTGTACATGAATGCCGCCATTCTCGGCCTCTCACACCAGGAGATTGATGCAAAGTTCTCACGCATTGAAGACTTCGCCGAGATAGGCGAGTTCATCGATCAGCCGGTGAAAACCTACTCGAGTGGCATGGGTGTGCGCCTGGCCTTTTCCGTTGCGATTCATGTGGAGCCCGAAATCCTGCTGGTGGATGAAGCGCTCTCGGTGGGCGATATCTACTTCCGGCAACGCTGCATGCGAAAAGTACATGAGATGCGCGACGCTGGGGTGACTATACTATTCGTGTCCCACGCCATCGCCGAAGTGAAGGCGCTTGGAGACCGCACGATGTGGCTGGATGGGGGTCGAATCAAGGATATAGGAAACACCGACGCAGTGGTGACGCGGTACATGGCAGCCATGGTCGAAAAAGACAACGCGTACCTGGCCGGCACACACCTCAAAGCTCAAGACACTCCCCATGAAACGGTGAGGGCGCCGGAGATTGTCGACACTATCCCCAATATTGACCACCGTTTTGGCAATGGGCGAGCGGAAGTAATCGGCATCGCCCTTCTCGACCCTGCGGGACAACCGGTCTACGTTATGGAACCGTCCTCGACCATCGTGGTTCGCATCAGCGTTCGCGCAATCGAGGATGTTACGCTGCCAATCGTGGGATTCATGATGCGCAACCACATTGGCCTGGACTTCGCCGGCACCAACACGGCGCGCGAAGCCTTCGACCTTCCACCCATGACTGCGGGAGACATCTACACGGTCGATTTTCACGTGCAACTCCCCGAGCTTTACCCTTCAGCCTTTTCCTTCTCACCCGCAATCGCAGATGGGACCCTGCATTCCTATCAGACCTGCGATTGGGTGGACAACGCCATCGTGCTGCAAATGGGACCGGCCGACGGCGAGGTCTACGGACACATTCATCTGGCGTGCCGCGTGGAACTGAATCGTTGTCTCGTCACTCGTCAGCCAATTCTGTCCCACGCGGAGCCTGCAGTTGGTTGAATTCACCGGAGAGCGGGTAATTCCGGGCCAAGTGAATGAGGACCTTTGGAGCGAGCATGTCGCTCGCTACGCCTTCGCTCGCCGCTATGTTCAGGGCAAGCGCGTGTTGGATGCCGGTTGCGGAACGGGTTATGGATCGGCCGAGCTAGCGCAGTCTGCCGCCGAAGTGACGGGCGTGGACATTGCGGCGGACGCCATCGAGTACGCCAGCGCCAATTATCCTATTGCCGGGTTGCGGTTTCTGGAGTCAACCTGCACGGCAGTTCCTTTCCCGCCGGAGTCCTTCGACGTTCTGGTAGCGTTCGAAGTGATCGAGCATCTGACCGACTATCGCGTGTTTCTCGACGAGTGTGCGCGCCTGCTCGCGAAAGACGGCCTCCTCATCGTTTCATCTCCCAACAAACGCTACTACGCGGAGACACGGTCCACGACGGGACCCAATCCGTTTCATGAGCACGAATTTGAAGCCGGAGAATTCGTTCGAGAGCTGGAACGCGCGTTCCCAAATGTTCGATTGCTCTTACAGAATCGAGTGGAATCGTTTGCCTTTCATCCGGCCGCCAGCTTCTGGCCAGCTGAAGCCCGCATCGACGGAGGAGGCGGCGGCGCCGAAGACGCGCACTTTTTTATCGCGCTCTGTTCTCGCGCTCCTTTGCCTGAGCCAAAATCCTTCGTTTATGTTCCCCGGGCCGCCAATATGCTGCGCGAGCGCGAACTGCATGTCGAGGCGCTGGAGCGGCAGCTGGCCGAAATTAAAGCGGACCGCCAGACTCTGCTCGAACTATTCCACAGGCAGACGCGCGAACTCGAAGAGCGCAGCGAATGGGCGCAGCGGCTGGATTCGGATCTGAAAACCGCGGGACAACGCATCGCCGCGTTGCAAACCGAAGCAGCGGAGCTGGCTGCGGGATATCAGGCTCAACTCACGCGAATGGAGCAAGAGGACCAAGTCAAGACCGAATGGGCACGCAAAACTTCTCAGGAACTCGAAGCCAAGTGCCGCGAACTGGGCCATTGCGTCAGCCTGCTCGATGCGGCCGAAGGCACCGTAGTTGAGCGGACGGTCTGGGCGCAGACCGCTGAAGCGGCTCGCGCACAACTGGCGGCCCAAATGGAAATGATCCGCCAATCGCGTTGGGTGAAGGTGGGCCGCACTGTGGGGCTCGGGCCTGACCTTTGAAGACCTTCTTCATCATCCTCTGGCGGTTCGTTAAAGCTCTTCCGGTGGTGATTCTCTTCCCATTCCTGCTCGCCATCACGATGGCTGGGCTGGCGTTAGCCGATCTTGCCTCGGCGTTTCGCAAGAGAGCACTTCCGCCGAACCAGCGCCCCAGGAATACATCCGCTAGTGTCGTGATTCCCAATTGGAACGGGCGCGATCTTCTCGAAAAATACATCCCGTCGATCATCGAAGCTCTTGCCAGGCATGAAGCTCTAGAGGGCAATACCGACAACGAAATTATCGTGGTGGATAACGGGTCCCAAGACGGCAGCGCGGACTTTCTGCGGGAGCACTTCCCTTCCGTGCGTGTGCTGGCGCTCGATCGAAATCTCGGCTTCGGGGGCGGATCGAATGCCGGCTTTCGCGCGGCCAAGAACGACATCGTGATCCTGCTCAATAGCGATATGCGCGTGGAACCGGACTTCCTGGCCCCGCTGCTCGACGCCTTCACCGATGAAAGCGTATTCGCCGTCGCGTGCCAAATCTTCTTCAGCGATCCCAATAAACTGCGGGAGGAGACCGGCCTGACCCAATCGTGGTGGGAGAACGGATCCATCCGGGTGCGGCATCGCGATGATCCAGTAATCCAAGTTCCCTACCCCTGCGCTTACGGCGGCGGCGGGTCTTGCGCGTTCGATCGCCGAAAGTTTTTGGACTTGGGCGGATTCGATGAGCTGCTTCGACCGTTCTACATGGAAGACACCGATGTGGGATACCTGGCCTGGAAGCGCGGGTGGAAGGTGTTGTATCAGCCGCGCAGCGTTGTGTTTCACGAACACCGCGGGACCATTGGGAAGAAATTCTCCAAAGAGCAGATCGATCGGGTACTGAAAAAGAATTTCGCTCTGTTCTGCTGGAAGAACATTCACGAGTGGCCCCGGCTTGTCTCGCACTTCTTATTCGCCTACTCGGGCGCCGTGGTGACGGTGCTCTTCGGAGAATCGCCGGAACGCGCCGATTTCGCCGGATTGTGGCGGGCCTTTCTGCAGTTGGCTGGAGCCATGCGGTCGCGAGCGCGGGCACGTGCGCTCGCTGTCATCGACGATACCGAGGCTTTTCGCCGGCCGCTCGGCGGTTACTTCCGCGATCGTTTCGGGGCGCTCTCCGCGGATGACCACCGGCTCAGCGTCTTATTCGTTTCGCCTTATCCAATTTGTCCACCGATCCATGGCGGCGGCGTTTTCATGTACCAAACGGCGCTCGAATTGACGCGCCTCTGCAAACTGCACTTGCTCATCCTGCTGGATCACCCCGGGCAGCGCGAGCCTCACCAGGAACTGGAACGGCAGGTAGCGTCGGTGGAGTACTTGATGCGAATGGAGGGCACAGAGAAGCAGTTCGGTTCTATCCTGCCGCATGCGGTGCGTGAAATTGCGAGTCAGGATTTTGAATGGCGCCTGCATCGCGAGATGTACCTGCGCGAGATTGACGTGGTGCAGCTCGAGTACACAGCGCTCAGCCAATATGGCGGCGACTATCGGCGCCTGGCATGCGTGCTGTTTGAGCACGACATCTACTTTCAATCCATCGCGCGAGGCTCAGCGAATCCCCGCGGAATGATGGAATCCACCAAAGCGGCTTACGAATACCTGCGCGCGCTGCGCTATGAGCTGCGCGTTTTGCCGCGCTTCGATCGAGTACAGGTTTGTAGCGCCGAGAATGGCAACTACCTGCTCTCATTTCTGCCCGCTCTGAGCGGCCGGATCGACGACAATCGCGCGGGCATCGCGACTTCCCGCTACGACTTTCACGCCGCTGGACGCGAGCCCGAAACCATGCTTTTTCTCGGTAGCTTCCGCCATCCGCCGAATCAGGAAGGGCTGAATTGGTTCACGAAAAACGTGCTGCCTGCGGTGCTGGAGCATAAACCACGGGCCAGGCTGGTGATCGTCGGCTCCCAACCGCCGCCCAGTCACTCGCTGCCGGATTTGCCGGACAACATCGAACTGCGAGGATTTGTGGAAGACGTGCGCGAACCTCTGGCCCGCTACGCTGTATTTGTTTGTCCGATCTTGAGCGGATCTGGAATGCGGGTGAAACTGCTGGAAGCATTTGCGGCGGGAATTCCCGTGGTTTCGACGCCGCTGGGCGCCGAAGGATTAGCGGAAAAAGACGGCGAGATTTGCGCTTTAGCGGAAGACCCGGCGGACTTCGCGCGCAAGATCGTTGAGTTGTTCGATGAGCCGGAAAGGGCGCGCAAGCTGGCGTGCCGGGCGAGAGAGCACGTGGTAGCGACGCGCGATATGCGAGTGCTGACGGAACGGCTGGTGGAAAGCTATCGCGAAGTGGTCAAGAAGAAGAGAAGGTAAGTTATTCCGTTGGCTTCTTGTCGGTAAGATCGTCTTTTAGCTGCTTCACTACTTTGCCGGCGGTCTTGGTGAGCTCGCCGGGCGTGGTGTTCTTGGGGCGCTCGTAAACGGACCATAGCACGCTCCGGCTATTCCGATCCACTACGAAGATATTTCCCTTGCTGCGTCCGAACGAGCTGGAACGAACGCCGCCGCCCGAGAAATCCAACCCGTCGAGTAGATCCTTCTTGGCGGGTCTTGCGTCGGAAGAGCTATCGCCGACATCGAGCGACGTGCCTGCATCCGCGGCAGGCTTGGTGGCTTCTGCTTCCGTTTTCGGCTTGGGGGGCGGGGGATACAGATCGTCCAGTTTCTTCTGAAATGCTTCCCCCACGTTATCAGTGACGATGGCGTCGGCTTTTTTCGGATCCGTAACCACCTCGAAGACGCCCTCTTTGGTGAGCTGATTCGCCAGGAATTGATCCATGCCACTTCCCATGGCGAGGATATACACCCGCTTCACCTGGTGGAGTTGAGGATTCACTGTGGCGAAGGCAGCAGCCGCAAGAACGGTGAGGGCGCAAAACAGCTTCATGAGAATATGGTATCTCAGCCCCAACGTGTATAAGTCGCTAAGGATCACAGTAATCACTCCCTGTCTGAATGAGGAGCAAGGTATCGAACAGGTGTTGCGCCGGATGCCGGATTTCGTCGATCAAGTGATCGTGGTGGACAACGGGTCGACAGACCGGACGTCCGATGTTGCTCGCTCGTTCGGCGCCGAAGTGATCCGCGAACCGGTGCGGGGTTACGGAAGAAGCTACAAGCGGGGATTTGCATCGGCCACCGGGGATATTATCATCACCTTGGATGGCGACCACAGCTATCCGCCCGATGCGATTTCCTATCTTCTGGAGGCGCTGCTGCATCTGGACGTGGACTTTCTCAACGCTTCCCGCTTTCCGGTGCGCGATCCGAAAGCCATGAGCATGAAGCACCGGTTCGGCAACTGGGTGTTGTCACTCGCGATGTCGCTGCTGTATTTTCGCTGGGTGCGCGATTCGCAGTCCGGAATGTGGGTCTTCCGGCGCTCCATACTGGAACACATGCATCTGGAGTCGAATAGCATGGCGTTTTCCGAGGAGATCAAGATTGAAGCTTTGAAGGACCGCCGCATCCGCTTTGCGGAAATCTCGATAATGTACACCTCCCGGTTGGGCGAGATTAAGCTGAACCCCTGGCGCGATGGCTTTTACAACCTCTATTTCCTGGTGAAGAAGCGCTTTTCTTGAATGCCGCGCGTTGCCATCGTCATACCCACCTGGAACAAGGCCGGATTGCTGGCGCAGGCGCTCCAGAGCCTGCGGGCCCAGACCTATCCCATTGATCGGGTCATCGTCGTTGACAACGGGAGCACTGACGACTCGGCTTCGGTGGCCACAAGAGCGGGTGCTCATGTGATTTCACTCGCCGCGAACTCTGGCTTCGCCTCCGCGGTGAACCGCGGCCTTCAAGAGGCAGCTAGCGCCGATTGGATTGGCGTTCTCAACAACGATGTTAGCCTGGCGCCGGACTGGCTGGCGCAGATCATGGCGAAACTCGAGCCCGGTAATTCCTGGTTTGCGACGGGCAAGCTATTGGATGCTAGGAAGCACGAGCAGATCGACGGCTCCTTTGACGCGGTTTGCCGGGGTGGTTGCGCCTGGAGGTGCGGCCACGGGAGGCTGGACTCGCCACTGTGGAACCAACCCAGAAACATACAGTTAGCGCCGTTCACGGCGACCGTCTTCCGATCGGCGTTGTTTGAACGAGTGGGACAGTTGGATGAAACGTTCGGGTCCTATCTGGAAGACGTCGATTTTGGTCTGCGTTGCGCCGCAGCGGGGCTTAGCGGGGTCTACGTCCCGGAAGCGGTGGGCTATCACCAGGGCAGTGCAACGCTGGGGCGATGGCACCCCGACACAGTGCGGAAAATCGCGCGCAACCAGTTACTCCTGGTGGCGAAACACTATCCGCCGAATTGGGTCTTACGCTATGGCTGGCCAGTATTTATCGCACAAACTTTATGGGGATTCGTCGCGCTCAGGCACGGTGCGTTATTCAGCTATCTCGCCGGCAAAGTGGAAGGTCTCGGCGAGTTCCGGAAGGCCAGGGGAAAGCACGGCGCAAGTTCTCCTGGCGGCGACCACTTTTCTGCGATCGGCCAATTTTCTGCGACCATCGAGTTTTCTACGATCGACCAATTTTCTGCGATCATCGACCTGAGCGAGAAGCAGATCCGCGACATCCAGCAAGCGACTGGGTTCGATTTGTATTGGAGACTTTACTTCGCCTTGACCTGATTGACATGGCTCGCACAGGCGTCGTAATCGTAACTTATAACTCGGCAGGCATGATCGAGCGTTGTTTGAAATCGTGCGGGGACTTACCCGTGGTAGTGGTCGACAACGCTTCGAGGGATGCCACATGCGACCTGGTTCGCCAACGCACGGCTGTGGCGTTGATTGCTAACCCGGGTAACTGGGGTTTCGCCCGCGCGGTGAATCAGGCTGTCGCGATGCTTGAGACGGAGCTGGTCCTGCTGCTCAATCCGGATGTCGAGTTAGAGACCAGTGTCGAGGAGCTGGAGGACGCGTGCCTGGACGAGGGAACCGGCTTAGCGGCGGGCCAGCTTTCCGATGAGGCCGGTGAGCCTCAGCGTGGCTTTACCCTGCGCCGTCTGCCCGGGGCGGCGACGTTGAGCTTCGAGGTCCTCGGCATCAACCGTCTGGTCCCGGTGAACCCGTTAAACCGATCCTACCGATGTTTCGACCTGGATCTTTCTAAGCGCGCAGAAGTAGAGCAGCCTCCTGGCGCGTTCCTGATGTTTCGGCGCGAGGTGTGGCAGCGGCTGGGCGGTTTTGACACACAATTCTATCCCGTTTGGTTTGAAGATGTGGATTTCTGCAAGCGAGCCCGCGACTTAGGCCTGAAAATACAATATGTCCCTCACGTTACAGCGCGACATCAAGGTGGCCATAGCATTGCAAGCTTGGACTGGGAATGCCGCGAGGTGTATTGGTATGTTAGCCTTCTAAAGTATGCCTCGAAGCACTTTCGCCCGCGTGCGTTTCGGTGGGTGAGCGCGGCGGTGGTGCTCGGTTCCTTGTTACGAACGGCCGTCGAGGTGATGACGCGGCGAAGTTTCAGGCCCATTACGGTTTATGCAAGAATAGGCCGGCTCGCGGGACGTAGTCTTATCTCTGGCCGTGTCAGTGAACTGAAATGCACCAGTTTCAGCAAAGCAGTAGAGGAACAAGAGCAGTAAAAATATAAAAAGAATAGAGTCGCGACCCACATACATGTCATGTAACGATCGGGTTTCGGTAACAATCGTCACATTTAACAGCGGTCGATTCATTAAGCGGTGCCTGGAGTCGGTTCTAGCGCAGCGTTACGCCGACAAGGAAATCATCATCATCGACAATGCCTCCACGGATGGCACGGCGGATATCCTGGAGCAGTTCGTGGACCGCTGCCGGGTGGTCTACAACGACGAGAACATAGGGTTTGCCGCGGCCCAGAATCAAGCCATCCGGATGAGCAGCGGTGAGTGGGTGCTGACATTGAATCCGGATGTCCTGCTGCTTCCCAACTTCATCCAGGCTCTGGCGGACACCGGGCAAATGGATCCCAAGATCGGGACCGTGTGTGGAAAGCTTCTGACCATCCGCGCCACCTTCGATTTACCCGACAAACCACTGGTCGATTCCACGGGAATCTATTTCACACCTATGCTGCGCCATCTGGATCGCGGCAGCCAGGAAGTGGACAACGGACATTATCTGAACCATGAGTTTGTCTTCGGCGCCACGGCGGCCGCGGCGTTATATCGGCGCCAGATGATCGACGACATCGCGGTGGATGACGAGTTTTTCGATCCGGATTTTTTCGTGTACCGCGAGGATGCCGACGTAGCCTGGCGCGCGCAGTTGCTGGGCTGGCGCTGCATTTATACCCCGCATGCGCGCGGCTACCATGTACGCAACGTTTTGCCGGGTAACCGGAGAGCGCTGCCTTCGGTGATCAACATGCATTCA
>JBEKLB010000004.1:0-44845 GCA_050010415.1 Bryobacteraceae bacterium
AACTCTCATCATGTCCGATTCTCCGCCCGACCCATTGATTACCCGTCGCCACGTCGCGCAAGTATTGGGAGCCGCGGCGGCAGCCACGCACTTGCTCGGCGCTTCCGCTCCGGATATCTGTTTCCTCACTGCAACCGAAATGGCGGACCTGATCCGCCGCAAGAAACTCAGCGCGCGCGAGACGCTGGACGCTCATTTGAAACAAATCGAGCGTGTCAACCCCCAAGTGAACGCCATTGTCACGCTGGTGGCGGAACAGGCCATCGAGAATGCCCGCAAAGCCGACGAAGCGCAAGCTCGCGGTGCGGCGCTGGGACCGTTGCACGGGCTGCCCATTGCGCACAAAGACTTAGTGGAAACCGCGGGCATCCGCACCACCTTCGGATCGCGCATCTTCAAGGACTACGTGCCCAAGCACGATGCGATTCTGGTGGAGCGCATCAAGAAGGCCGGTGCCATCTGCGTCGGCAAAACCAACGCACCGGAATTCGGCGCTGGATCGCAGACTTTCAACGAAGTATTCGGCGCGACGAAAAACCCGTTCGATCTCAGCAAGACCTGCGGAGGCAGCAGCGGCGGCGCGGCCGTCAGCCTGGCATCCGGCATGGTCCCGATTGCGGATGGCAGCGATAGCGGTGGTTCCTTGCGCAATCCGGCCGCGTTTTGCGGCGTCGTAGGATTCCGCACCGCTCCGGGCCGGGTGGCGCATGGCGCGGTTGGTGACGCGTGGTCCACCATCGCTGTTTCCGGTCCCATGGCGCGCAACGTCCCCGACGTCGCTCTGCTGCTCAGCGTGATGGCGGGACCCGACCCGCGCTGCCCCATCTCGATCACCGAGCCCGGCTCGCGCTTCAGCGGCAATCTGGAACGCAGCTTCAAGGGCGTCCGCGTCGCCTGGTTCAAGGACATGGGCGGCATTCCTTTCGACCCGCGTGTCTTGACCGCGGTGAACGCGCAGCGCAAGATTTTCGAGAGCCTGGGCTGCATCGTCGAAGAAGCCGAGCCGGATTGGACCGGCGCGCTCGAAGCCTACGATACGCTGCGCGCTTGGGGCTACGCCGACTCGCAGGCCGAGAACATCCGCCTGCACCCCGATCTGGTGAAGGACACCATCCAATGGGAAGCAGCGCGCGGTTCCAAACTCACCGCCGCCGACATCGGGCGCGCCTATAGCTTACGCAGCAAGGCCTGGGACAACATGCGGCTGTTCCAAGACAAGTACGAATACTTCATAACGCCTACCACTCAGCTGCCGCCCTTCAACGTGACCCAGCCTTATCCCACCGAGGTGGCGGGCGTGAAAATGTCCACTTACATCCAGTGGATGACGAGCTGCATGCTGATTTCGTCGCTCGAAAACCCCTCCATTTCGATGCCCTGCGGCTTCACGCCGGAAGGCCTGCCCGTTGGATTGCAGATCGTCGGCCGCCATCGCGACGAGTGGAGCGTGCTGCAACTCGCTCGCGCGTTCGAGCAAGCCACGCCGTCCACGCGCCGCAAACCGGCCATCGCCTAACGCTACCAAAACTTCCACCAAGGCCTTCTCCCTGCAACGCCGGACTCGTCGTGTGCTATAACCACCGGGAACACTTCATTCACGTGGCCGTACTGAGCAACCATGGCGTCCAGATCCGATGGGCCAACAATCCGTCCGAGTTGGGGATCATAGGCGACAAAGCCAGCGGACGTACCGAGGACCCTCATGCACCCAACGACGCACTCCATCAACTCCCGTCCACGCTCCCCGAAGTACGGCACGGTAATGCCAGCGCCAGTTTCGTAGACGTGGATTTGAACCAAAAGGTCTTCTTCGTTCAGTTCGATCCAGGGTAGGGGGGGATTTCGGTTCGAACTCCTGGAAGTTAGGTCGCCAGGAATTAAGAGCATCGACCAACCGTCGCATTTCGTCACGTGCCTTATTCGATACAGGCCGCTTGAGGCACTCGTCGAGGTGAGCGGTCTCAGATTCTTCCTGCTCAATGAGCCGTTGGTATGTGAGTTCGGCGCCTTCGCCTTCCACGACGCGGAAAAGCTTTAGGTCATAACTCAATGCGCAGGAGACCTCACTAGGAGGATCTCACAATCCGCACTTACTTCAGTGACAGCAGTGGTCTTTCACCGGCGGCGGTGGCACGTCCATCGCTGGGCTGCGCTCGAAAAACCCATCCGGGCGGAATTGGAACCCGAGCATCGCCACCGGCATCACCGGCCAATCTTCCGGCCGCGGCACGTGATTATGGCCGAACACATACCACAGTGAGATCTCGGTGTCGTCCACCTTCCGATTGGCCTTCGTCCAGTTGGGCAAGCCATCGCCGGTCGGATGCTGATTCGGATATTCTCCGGCCGCGAAGCGCTCTTCTGGATGGTAGGGCGTCACCCAGACGCTATTCGCCGTGAACCCCGCGCGTCGCATGATGGGAGCATCCGGTTGCGCGAACGGCGGACAATTTTCGCCGGGAACCAGGCGATATCCCACCGGCCGCCCCAGCCGGTTCTTCTTGCTCGGATTCACCACGCGCCAGAAACGCGCGCTCGCCGAGTTTACCCTGCGCTGCGCCTGTTGCTCGGTGGTGAATAGCGTTTCTTCGGCGACGAAAGCGTTGCCATGCGGATTGCTCGCACCGGTGGGCACACCCATCGTGTTCACTTCCACCACCGAATTGTTCGGACCGTCCACGCTCGGCACCAGCCGCGCCGCAAAAATGTGCTGATGAAATGGCGCATTCAACCGCGGGGCGATCTCCATGCCATACTTCGACGTTTCGCCGGGTGCGAGCGCGGTGGTATTCATGATCCCGGTCAGCTTAATCTCGCACTGAATGGATCCGTCCTGATAGAAATACCAATAGAATCCATACTCGTAGTTCCCGACCGTGGCGATAAAGGAAACCGACAGCCGGCGCGATCTGCGCACCTCCGATTGGCCGGTGCGCCAATCCGTGTGCTTCCACAGAATGCCGAAATCTTCCTCATGCAGGCACACCGCATTCTTCAGAGCCGTGACGTTGCCGTGGCTGTCTACCAGAGGAAAATCGAAGTAATAGATTTCGCCTAAACAGTCGCACCCGAGCGCGAGCGAGTTGGCCAGCATCCCAAGCCCGTATTCGCCGATGTCAAACGCGTTCTTGCGATAATACTGCTCACCCGGATCGCCGTACGGAACCACCATCTCGCAAATCGACGCGCGATACAAAATCGGCCGCTCCACGCCGTCATCGTTGTAGCCGACGGTGTGCAGCACCAAACCTTCGCGCGAGGTGAAGCCCACGCGGAATTTCCATTTCTGCCACTCCACCTGATTGCCGTCCACGGTGAAGCTGGTGCCTTCCGGCTGCACGATATCCACGGGCTTCAGGTCCTTGCGGACGTTCGGAATGTATTCGCGCGCCCAATTTCCCGCCTCGGGCGGAAGCGGCGCTATCGGGTATTCCTCAATGCGCACCACTTCCATTTTGTAGAGGTCCACCACGATCACCATGCTGTCGATGGGCCGCGCGTAGCCGTTATCTTTCGGCTCGCTCCGGACGAAGCACAGCGCCCGCATTCTGCGCAGGCCTTGGTCTTCCGCCAATTCGTTGCCGTACATTCCGGCCGACCATGGTTCCACCATCACCAGATCGCCATCCGTAACACCGCGCTTCTTCAGCGCTTCCTGGAAGAGCGGCGAACGGTGCACCATCGCCTCCACCTCGCTGAATTCGTCCAGCATGATAGACGGCTGCACATCGCTCGGAAGCTCGGTCATCGACCCAACGGACCTGCCGGCCAGGTCCACCACCGCTTCGTACGACGCACGCTTGCCGCGATCCAGCAAAACAGCCAGCGCCTTGCGTTCAAACGGAGCTCCCGGCCTGTGCTTCTCCACCAGGCTCTTGGCGGGTTCAATCAAGTTGAGGGAAGCGATCCGGACGCCGTCGCCCAAATACCTTTCCCGCCCCAGGATTCGTACCGTCTGTTCCAGTTCAGCGGCGTTCAGAGGATCGAGTGGATGCCGCGCTTGCGGAGCCGCTTCTTGCTCCGGAATCTCTTGCTGAATGTCGGTTGGTATGGCCATGTCGCCGCCTTTCTTTGCGTGCTCGGATGCGCGTAGCAACCCAGCTAACACGGGATAAGTCTGATGCTAGTATAAGTGGATGGAACTTGGCAATAGTTCGGCAAGGTTGGTGAACACTGCCGCCCCGTCCGCGCCAGAAGTTCCGGCATCTCCCGCATACGGGCTCAAGTCCGGCGCGCTTTCGGGCGTCCAGACCCTGGCCCAATCCGTCGCTGTCATCGCCCCTACCGGCGCGCCCGTGATGACCATCCCGCTGGTTTTCGGACTGGCTGGAGACGGCGCCGCCATGGCGTTTCTGATCTCCACCCTGGCGGTCTTGCTGGTGGGCTTAAACATCAACCAATTCGCCCGAAGGTCTTCGTCGCCTGGCTCTCTATATACCTACATCACCGATCACATGCATCCCCGCTGGGGCGTTTTGGCTGGTTGGGCGCTCTTAATCGCGTACATCGGAACGGCGTCTTCGGTTACCGCCGGCGTCGCGAATTACGCGGACGTGATCCTGCGTGACGGCTTCGGATTGCCGGCCTTTCCGCTGCTGTTTACCGTGCTGGTGGCGGCAGTCTCGTGCTATCTAGCCTATCGCGATATACAAATTTCGACCCGCCTCATGCTGTGGCTGCAGGCCGCGTCGGTGGGCCTGATTTCGTGCATCGCGATCGCAGTCGTCCTCAAGCATGGATGGCGTCTCGATATGGCGCAACTCACCTTGCGAGGCGTCACACCGGAAAAACTTCGCCTGGGGCTGGTGCTCGCCATTTTTAGCTCAGTCGGATTTGAAAGCGCGACCTCGCTCGGTTCAGAAGCCAGAGACCCATTGATCAACATCCCGCGGGCCGTGAAGTGGAGCCCCATCCTGGCCGGCGTATTCTTTTTCTTGTGCGCATACACCGAAGTGATGGCATTTCGAGGCCAACCACAAGGCCTGGGCCAAAGCGTCGCGCCTTTGCATGTACTGGCGCGGCAGGTTGGGCTTCCGCCGCTGGTCGGCCTGCTCACCGATCTGGCCGCGGTGGTGACATTCTTCGCGTGTTTTCTGGCGTGCATTACGGCGGCTGCCCGGGTGCTTTTTCTGATGAGCCGGCACGGCGCGCTGCACTCCTTGTTGGGCGAGGCCCATGCAGAGAATCAAACCCCGCATCGCGCCGTGCTGTGGACTTCCCTCGCCGCTCTTCTGCCGGCCGCGATTATGACCGCGCGCGGGACGAATCTGTTCGAAATCTATGGCCTTATCGGAGCCGTTTCCACCTTCGGATTCGTCACCGTATACATCCTGGTCTGTGCCGCCGCGCCAATGTACTTGCGCTCACTTGGCCTCTTGACACCGCAGGCCGTCGGGATTTCGGTGCTGGCGATTCTGGCGATGTGCGCCGCTCTGCTCGGCAACCTTTATCCGGTTCCCGATGCGCCATACTCGTACCTTCCCTACCTCTACGTGGCTCTGCTTCTGACGGGCTTTACCTGGTCCACCGTTTGGAGCGCACGATCGCCGTCTGTAGCACGCGAAATCCCGGTCAACTTGGGCGTGCTGCCCCATGAGACGGCCGATTGATATCAAGGTGATATGCAGGTGATATGAGGCGACCCAACCTATGAATTCCCGAGATCGCAATCTTGGAATGGACCGTCCCATCAAGCGGCGGGACTTCTTGAATGGCGTGGCCGTCGCGATTGGCGCGCCATTGCTGGGAATGAAATCCGCTGATGCGCAATCTGCGCCGGCGCCGTATCCGCCCTCACTCACCGGTATGCGAGGCCTGCCTCCAGGTTCGTTCACCACCGCTCACGCCCTGCGCGATCATGCCTTCTGGAACCACGCCGGCAAGCCGTCCGATACCGGCGAACACTACGACCTGGTGATCGTCGGCGGAGGCATCAGCGGCTTGAGCGCTGCCTATTTCTACCGAAAAATAGTTGGCGATAACGCGCGCATTTTGATCCTGGATGTCTTGGACGATTTCGGCGGTCACGCCAAACGCAATGAGTTCGACATCAACGGCCGCAAGTTGCTGGGCTACGGCGGCACGTATGCCATCGAGAGCCCGAGCCCCTATAGCCCCATCGCGAAAAGCGTCATTAGCGATTTGGGAATCGACGTAACTGCCGACGCGCGAGTAAGAGACCGTAAGCTCTACCCATCGCTCGGTATGGGCCCCGGCGTTTTCTTCGACAAGGAGACCTTTGGCGCGGACCTGCTGTTGCCCGATCCCAAGCCGGAGAAGGATGCCGATTTTGGCGACCCCGGAACATCGGAAACCCATTGGGACGTCTTCCACCAGCAGGCGCCCATGTCCGCCGCGGCCAAGCAGGACATTCAGCGCATCTATGAAGGCAAGAAGGATTATATGCCGGGCTTGTCTCCGGCCGAGAAAAAAGCCCGTCTGGCGCGGATGACGTACGCCAAGTACTTGACCGACATCGCCGGCGCCGACCCTGCGGTGATCAAGTATTTCCAAACCCGGCCGCACGCCTACTTCGGAGTGGGCATTGAGGCGGTTTCGGCGCAGGACGCGTGGGGATTCGGGCTTCCAGGCTTTGAGGGTTTGGATCTCGGAACGGAGCCGGGACCCGGCATCAGCCATGACTCGATTCAGAGCGAAGAAGCCGAGAAGTACTGGTTTCATTTCCCCGATGGCAACGCATCCATCGCCCGTTTGCTGGTGCGGAAGTTGCTGCCGGCAGCGGTGCCCGGAACTTCAGTTGAGGACGTAGTAACGGCTCGCGCCGACTACGCGCGTCTCGATGAATCAAGCTCCTCCACTCGTATTCGCTTGAACAGCACCGTAGCGCGCGTTCGGCATTTAGGCGACGTCGACACCGCAAAGGAAGTTGAGGTGACCTACGTCAAGGACGGCAAGCTCGAATCCGTTCGCGGCGGCCGCTGCATCCTGGCGTGCTGGCACTCCATGATTCCCTATCTCACCGACGAGCTTTCCCCCAAGCAGCGCGCCGCAATGGCCTCGGCCGCGAAAGTGCCCATCGTCTATACCAACGTCGTCCTGAACAATTGGAAGGCGTTTCAAAAAGCGGGCGTCAATTCGGTTTACGCGCCTGGCAGCTACTTTGAGGCCGTTCAGCTAGACCTGCCGGTCAGCATGGGCGATTACAAATGTCCCCGCTCGCCCGACGAGCCCATCGTGGTCCACATGATGAAGACGCCCTGTCATCCCGGTCTCGCCGCGCGTGACCAGCATCGCGCCGGACGCGTCGAGTTGTATGGAACTACATTCGAAACCTTCGAGCGCAACATCCGCGATGAAATGGGCCGCGCTCTCTCGACGGGCGGTTTCGATCCCGCGCGCGACATCGCCGCTATCACCGTCAATCGCTGGCCACACGGCTACGCCTACGAATACAATTCGCTGTTCGATCCTTTCTGGCTGGATGGCGGCGAGCAGCCCTGCGTTGTGGCGCGCCAGCCCTTCGGAAGAGTGGCCATCGCAAATGCCGATGCCGCGGCCTATTCCTATACCGACGCCGCCATCGACGAAGCTTATCGCGCGGTGAGCGATCTGCTCGGCACGGCGCGAGGCTGACTACAAATCTTCGAGCGCGGCCTGCGATTCGGGCAATACCTGCCCGCCATCCACAACAATCGTTTGCCCCGTGATGAATCCTGCTTCGTCGCTCGCAAGAAATAAAGCGGCGTAAGCGACGTCTTCCACTGTGCCCAGCCGCCGCTGCGGAATCGCCGCTGTCATGCGCGCAATGTACTCCGCTCCGAGCCCCTCCACACCCTCCGTCATAATATTCCCCGGCAGTACGGCGTTGACGGTGATATTGTGCGGCGCCAACTCGATGGCGGCTGTGCGGACGAAGCCGAGTTGGCCGGCCTTGCTGGCCGCATAATGGCTCCAGCCTGGATATCCGGTGATCGGTCCGGTGATCGACGAAGTGACGATAACGCGTCCCTTGCCCCGCGCCTTGAGTGCCGCGAGACAAGCATTCACCGTAAGAAAGGTCCCCTTGAGATTGATACCGAGCACCTGATCCCAATCGGCCACACCCATCTCTCCGAGTCTGGCGGACGGAAACACACCGGCGTTCGGACAGACGATGTCAATACCGCCGTGACGTTCCACCGCCGTCCGCGCCATTCTTGCGCAGTCTTCCTCGTTGGAGACATCCGCCGCGATCGCGCTGGCGCCGAAACCAATCTCGGCAGCGGCAGCTTGGGTCTGCGTGAAATCCCGCGCGGCGAGTAAAACCTTGGCGCCCTTGCTCGCGAAGACGCGCGCAATTCCCTTTCCGATGCCCTTGCTCGCGCCAGTCACGATGACAGAACGGCCCGCTACGGATGTCAGCACAATCAGACCATTCTAACTGGAAGCTCAGCGCGCTCCGCTCGCGCGCCCCAGGGCCCCACCCGATCTGCCATCACGCCTGCTGGTGAAAACCAGCTTGACTTCGGTGCCGCCTTGCGACCGAATGTCCAAACTGGCGCGCAACTGGTCGGCTAACGCCCGTACCAGGCGGAGACCAAGCGACCTGGACGTCGTCCAGTCCAGGTTGCCCGGCAGCCCCACGCCATTGTCGGAGAGCACCAACGAGACGGTGGTCGCGTCTGGTTGCCGCAGGAGCAGGCGGACCTCGCCTTTGCGGCCTTCGGGAAAGCCGTGTCTGAGGGAATTCGAGATCACCTCACTGATCAGCAGCGCGCAAGGCAGCGCGTCATCCAGTTCGAGGCCAACTGAATCCATCTCCGCGTGCAGCTGAATCTGCTGCTCGGCCACTCCGTAGGAACGAAACAAATACTCCACCATGCGTCGAAGATACTTGGAAAAATCCACCACGGCGAGATCTTCGGATTGACAGAGAATCTCATGCAGCAAGGCCATGGATTGAATCCGGTTCTGGTTTTCTTCCAGCATTCTGCTGGTTTCCGGATTCGATGCGCTGCGAGATTGCAATCGCAACAGGCTCGACATCACCTGCATGTTGTTCTTCACGCGATGATGAATCTCGCGCAGCATGGTTTCGCTCTGCTGCAGCAGCGTCGTTTGACGCTCCAGCGTAGCTCCCTGGGCCGTGAACCGCTGTTCGCTCTCGTTCAGCGCCCGCTCCGCCAGTTCACGCCCGCGGCGGGAACGGACATCCCGGATCTCACGCTCCACCGCGGGAGCCAAACGCGCCAGGTCGTCCTTCAGCAAATAATCCTGTGCTCCCGATCTCATCATGGCAACCGCCAGATCTTCACCCATCGCTCCCGATACCACGATGAAGGGAATGTCTTGACCGCTTTCGTGCAAAAGGGATAAGGCGGCCGGCGCGTCAAACTGGGGCAGACGGTAGTCTGAGACGATCAAGTCGAAGGCCTGTTTCGTCATCGCCGCCCGCATCTCGTGCGCATTCACCACCCGCTGGCAATGCACGGTGTAACCGGCCTTCGTCAGAGTATGCTCAATCAACGCCGCGTCGCTGAGCGAATCTTCTACATGCAGAAGGTGCAGAGCTTCGCTCATTGCGTCCCTTCCCCTCGGTCATAGCCGACTAAAACACTTGTGTTGGAATTCAACTGTCACCCCGATTCTTTGTTCGCAACGAAGGGCGGGTCGAGGATTCAGGCGAGTCCGACGAGGGCCCACGGCGGGGCGAGCCCGATAGCGCGGTGTGGATTGCTTGTCTAGAGAATTGTACACCAAGCTCGGCTCTGGACGCCTAGGGTGGGACCGCATCCACCAGGGCGCGGCCGATACGTGACCCGAGATCTCAGCCAGGGCAAATTGGCTGGATCAGGCGCGCGTATCGGCCGGGCGCTCGCCGCTCCCCCGACTTAGCGGCGAAAAGAAAGCCTAGCGGCGAAAGTGCCGGTCAAAATGATCGAAATGCTCCGGCGCGCGATAGAAGCCTCCGCGCCAGCCGGGGCTCAGTTGCCAAAAGCCGTTCACGAACACGTAGCCCGGACCAGGACACGGCGGCACGGCTGCCACGATGGGAGGTGCAACCACCACCGGGGCAGGCACCCCAATGCCGATTCCAAAAGAAACACGCGGAGCGGCGAACATCGTGCTACCCGCCAGAAGCAAACCCGCTAAGATTTTCGTTTTCATTTTCTTGTCCTCCTTACGCCGCGTATAAATGCACGCGGATTGCCAGGCGTAAATGCTTGAATTGGCATGGGGATGAAAAATCCGCTGGCCGCGCGGCACCGCCGGCCGGTGGTTTTCAGCCGTTCATATAGGGTTCGAGCGGCAAAACAACCTTGCCATCCAGGATTGGCACGCACTCCGGCGGAAACTCTTGCGTAAACTCCAAGCCTTTACGCATCAGGCGGTCGAGAAACTCGTCCAGATGCTTCATCGCCCCATTGGGCAGATCATGCAACACAAGCAGCGTCCAATCGCGTGACTGGCAATCGGACACGGCGCGCTCCAGCCAGCCATGCGGGTCGCGATAATCGCCAGGCACCGAGTTCCATAACACACAGGTGTACCCTCCGGCTTGGAGCCGCTCTACGATTGCCGGCTGCAACAGGTGCTGGCCCAGGTTGCCCGATCCCGGGGGACGAAACAGCTTGTGCGGCTGTTGGAGCCAAGCTAATGTTTGCTCGGCCTGCTCGAAATCAGCGAGGGCAGCCGCGCGATCCATGGGCCCCAGCGGCGCCGAATGGGAGAACGTGTGATTGCCGATCCAGTGGCCTTCCACCTTCGTCCTGCGCATCACAGCGGAGCCTTCGGGCGTGATCGCTTTGCGCCCCATCACGAAGAAGGTAGCCTGCAACTTGTAGCGTGCCAGGCAATCGAGCACGCCGGGTGTAACCTGCGGCTCGGGCCCGTTATCGAAGGTGAGAGTGACTTTCGCCCTAACGCTTGGCAACGAGTACGTCTTCGACGATTTCTTTGAACTCTTCCGCGCTCAGCAATCCGCGCTTCTCGATGCCTTTGTCCTTGACGCGCTTCAGCATCTCGGAAACGGCTTCGTCGTCGGCATCCGTGATGCCCATTTGTTCGAGGTTGTAGGTGATGGAAGCTTTACCGCTCTTCTTGCCGAGCACCACTTCGCCTCGCCGTCCAGTCAATGCCGGGTGCGTTCCGAACATCGCCAGCGGCTCCTTCACCACTAAATCGACGCCGATGCCAGACTCGCGCGTGAAGTTCCGATCGCCCAGAATGGGTTTGTTCAGCGCGATGTCGAACCGGCTGATGCGGCTGACCAGCTGGCCCAGCTCGGGCAGCTTGCCCAAGTTGTAGTGCGTCTCATAGCCATAAAGCACGTGCAGAGCGACGATCAGCTCTTCGAGCGCGGCATTACCGGTGCGTTCGCCCAGGCCGTTAGCGCAGCTATGCACCACCTCGGCGCCGGCTTCCACGCCGGCCAGTTCGGTCGCCACCGCCATTCCGAAATCGTTGTGCGTATGAACTTCCACGGGGAGCTTGGTGAGGTTTTTCACCATCCGCACCATGTACTTCATGGCTTCGGGCAATATACAGCCCATGGTATCGACAACGCCCACGGAATCCGGCTGACACTCTTGCACCAGGCGAGAGAGAAGATTGGTGAGATCTTCCTCGCGGGCGCGTGTGGTGTCGTAGGGGAAGTAGACCACGTGCATGCCGCGGGCCTTGGCGTAGTTGACCACGCCGATACTCTTCTTCAACACGTCTTCCCAGGTCCATTTGAATTGATACTTGAGCTTCGGATAGCCGATCGGGATCTCGATGATTACGCCGTGGCAGCCACATTCGAGCGCCTTGTCGATATCGGCGTTCATGGCGCGAGCGAAGGTGTAGATTTTCGACTTCAGACCCAGCTTCGAAATCTCTTTGATGGCCTGGAAATCCTGCTCGGAAACGGCGGGCATGCCGGCCTCGATGCGATCCACGCCGATTTCAGCCAGCTTCTCGGCGATCGCCACCTTGTCGGCGATGCTGAAAACAACTCCGGGCGTCTGCTCGCCATCGCGCAGCGTCGCGTCGTGAATGCTCACGCGCGCCGGCAGTTCGAATGTAGACGTTACTTCCGGAACGAAGTTATAGGGGCTGACCCACCATTCATTTTCTCGATAATATTTGCCGTTCATGTTGCCAACTATACCATTCACGGCCCCGACCGATCCGTCAGCAATCCCACCCGATTCCAGCCGGCTCCACGCGCGATATCGATCACAGATGCAACATCGGTATAGTCGAGATCCGGCGCGCCGTCAATGAACAGGACGCCGTCCGGATGCGTGACGAACAGCGATCGAAGACGCGCGTCGAGTTCCAGCAGAAGCACCGCATGCGAGTCGATTTCGATGGAACGGTCATGGCGTACACGCAGCACGATATCCAGCCGCTTCGGAACCGGGGACTGGCTCTCGGGCGCCGGCTCCGGCACCTCCGACGGCAATCCCTTGCTAGGTCTGGGCAGCAGCATGAACGTGATCAGCAGCACCAGCAGGATATCGATCATCGGCGTCACGTTGATCACCGCCGCCGTTTTGCTGGAACCCATTTGCATCGCCACGCAAACTTGGACAATGCCGATGAATGAAAAGTTCCGACGCTACGATACAATACCCGACGTCTGATTCGCCGGGCCAAGCCGCAGCCCGGACCATGCTTCGCACAACAGGATGGAGTTGGCGGGATTCTGCGACGAGTACTTCAGCGACGCTGGCCGCCCAATCAAGCGATGCGAATCGGCCGGGATCATTTCCCGTAGTTGCGAGATGTCTTGAGATGCCGTATAGGTCAAACCCGCCACGGAATATTCGTAGATGATCGCGTCGTCCGTGATATCGGTGATGGTGGCGTCGCCCAGCCGGCCGTTCGAGTTCACTTCGAGCCGGCGAAGTTTTTCCTTATCTTTGGGCTGGCGCCGGATGCGCAGGACAATGACAATCCCCGCCGCGATCACGGAAAGCGACACAGCGCCGATCACAACCGCTTCGGTGACTGGGAACGCCCGGACACTCTGAAACACGATTACCCTTCCGACACGACGGGATTTTCCAGAACGCCGACGCCTTCGATTTCGACGCGGACTCGGGAGCCTGGTTCGAGCGGACCAACGCCGGACGGCGTGCCGGTTGCGATCAGATCCCCTGGCTCCAGCGTCATAAAAGCGCTAATGTACGCGATTATATCATTCACGCTGAAGATCATCTCTCGAATCCCAGCGTCCTGTTTCAGTTCGCCGTCGACGAACGTGCGCACGCGCAGGCCGTTCGGATTCACTTCGTCGCGTGGAACGATATACGGGCCTACCGGGCAGAACGTATCGAACCCCTTGCCGCGCGTCCACTGCCCGTCTTTCCTTTGCAGATCGCGCGCGGTGACGTCGTTCACCGGCGTGTAACCCAGAATGTACGCCGCCGCGTCCGCGCTCTTGACGTGGCGTGCGCGACGCCCGATTACCACGCCGATCTCGCCCTCGTAATCCAAGCGCTCTGTCAGCCGCGGGTAAACGATCGCGTCGCCCGAAGCGATCAGTGAGGACGGAGGCTTCAAGAAGATGGTTGGTTCGGCGGGCACGTCCACTCCCATCTCTTTGGCGTGCTCGGCATAATTGCGCCCCACGCATACGATCTTGGTCGGCGAACACGGAGGCAGGAGCTTCGCACCTGGAGGAAGGGCGGTCCAGTCGCCCCGCCGGACATCGGGATCTGCATCCGTCGCCCAGGGCTGAGTGGCCGGATTGAGGCTGTAACGAACGATTTTCATTGCGCGGTAATCTCCACGGGTTCGCCCGGCGCGCTGGAGCGCCCGTTCTGGCCCACTGCCACGATCTGATAGCGGTATTGCTTTCCGCTCTGAGCTGTGTGATCGGAGTAAACGGGCCCTTCCAATCCGCTCGCCACCTCGACAAACGGGCCGCCTCCTTCCGAGCGCAAAACGCGATAATCCTTGAAAGTCGCCTCGGTGTTACGGTTCCAGGCCAAGTCCACGGTGCCCAGACCTACCGAAGCCGTCAATCCGGAAGGAACAGCCGGTGGAAAGATGTCGGCGGGCGTGAATGTTTCCGGACCCACTACGTTACTCTCGATATTCTCGCGCACAGCTTGGATGGAATATTGATAGGTCTTTCCAAACTCCGCGCTGATGTCGATATAGTTAGGCTCGGTGGCAGTGGCGAGCAGGACAGGCTTCTGCTGCGGGTCTTCCTTCCCCTCTGGCAGCAGTTTACGAAGCACCCGAAATTGACTAGGGCTCGCGGCGCCCCAGGTTAGCGCGACGCCCTTGGGATCCGCCGCAACACGGAAATTCGTGGGATCGGCGAGCGGCGCCTTCACATCAAAAATTTTGGGAGGCGACCATCCGGCGTCCTTGCCCTTGGGATTCGTAACGCGCACCGCGACGATCACTTCGCTGCCGACAAACTTGCTCACCGGGATCATGGCCGATACGGGCCCTGGATTCGCCGGCGTGGGCACGTCCACCCGCGTCGCGCTTTTCACCCAATCGGCCATGTTGAAGCCGTTGCTTTGATTGGGACCGACGCGCAATTCAACTTCCCCGATCTTTTTGAGCGGCAGCCCCTCGGTGGTCAACGGTGCAATGGTGAAGTTGAAATCGAGATTGTCTCCGCGCTCCACCACCGTCAGGTCGCCCACCTGCGACGGGATGTGCACCGCCGGATACAGCGGTTGGCCGATGGAGCCGCAGCCGGCTAACAGCACTAACGCAACCGCACAAAGGATCACCGCCAGAAAGCGCATCGGCTACAAAATGTACCGGCTAAGATCCTGGTCCTTCACGATGTCCGCCAGTTGCTTGCGGACATACGCCGCGTCGATGCGCACATTTTTCTTCTTTAGATCTGGCCCCGCGAACGAGATTTCTTCGAGCAGCTTCTCCATGATGGTGTGCAAGCGCCGCGCGCCAATATTTTCGGACGCCTGGTTCACGCTCGCTGCGAACGCTGCAATTTGCTCGATGGCATCGTCGGTGAAGGTGAGCTTGATGCCTTCGGTATCCAGCAGCGCGATGTACTGTTTCACGAGCGCGCCTTTGGGCTCTTTCAAGATGCGAATGAAGTCGGCTTCGGAAAGCGATTTCAACTCCACGCGAATCGGAAAGCGGCCCTGCAGCTCGGGAATTAAATCGCTTGGCTTGGAGACATGAAACGCGCCGGCGGCGACGAACAGGATGTGATCCGTGCGCACAAATCCGTGACGCGTGTTCACCGTGGTGCCTTCCACGATCGGCAAAATATCGCGCTGCACGCCTTCGCGGCTGACGTCGGGGCCATGCCCGCCCTCGCGCCCTGCGATCTTGTCGATCTCGTCAAGAAAGACGATTCCATTGCGCTCCACGCGGTCCAGCGCGACGCGCGTCACCTGGTCCATGTCGATCAGCTTCTGCTCTTCTTCTTGCACCAGATATTCCGCGGCCTCGGCCACGCGCATTTTTCGCTTGCGAGTTCGCTGGCCGAACAGTCCCGGAATGATGTCCTTCAAATTCACGTCCATCTCTTCCAGGCCCGTGTTGGTGCTGATCTCAAACGTGGGGCCGCGCTCGCGAACGTCGATCTCGACCATCCGGTCGTCCAGCTTGCCCGCGCGCAGCTTCTCCCGCAGTTTCTCGCGCGTGCGCTCGGCGCTTTCCGAGGCTTCCGGTTGCGGCGGCATCAGTAGATCCAGCAGACGCTCTTCGGCGTTCTTCTCCGCCCGCTCGGCCACTTCCTCCAGCCGCTCCTCACGCACCATGTCGATTGCGATGTCCACCAGATCGCGAATGATGGCTTCCACGTCGCGGCCCACGTAGCCCACTTCGGTGAACTTACTGGCCTCCACTTTCAAAAACGGCGAATTCGCCAGCTTGGCCAGGCGCCGCGCAATCTCGGTCTTGCCTACGCCGGTGGGCCCGATCATAAGGATGTTCTTGGGCATCACCTCATCGGCCAGCTCCGGCTCCAGCTTTTGGCGGCGAATGCGGTTGCGTAGCGCGATGGCGACAGCACGCTTGGCGTCTGCCTGTCCGATCACATATTTGTCGAGTTCCTGAACAATCTCGCGGGGAGTCAGCTCATCCAGCAGCGGGGTTTCGTCGAGCGCCTGGCCAGGCAAATAAATCACCATTAGCCTAGTTCCTCGAAATTGATGCTCTCGTTGGTATAGATGCAGATCTGCCCGGCAATCTTCATGGACTTTTCGGCGATTTCTTTCGCTCCCAGTTTAGTATTTTCAATCAGCGCGGTGGCTGCCGCTTTGGCGAACGGGCCGCCGGACCCGATGGCCGCGATCTCTCCGTCCGGCTCAATCACGTCGCCGTTGCCACTCACGATGTAAGTGTTGTTGGTGTCGGCCACCAGCAGCAGGGCTTCCAGATGCCGCAGCACGCGATCGGTGCGCCATTCCTTGGCAAGCTCCACCACGGAACGCGCTAGATTGCCGTTGAACTGCTCCAGCTTCGCTTCAAAGCGCGCAAACAGAGCGAAGGCGTCGGCAGTCGAGCCTGCGAATCCGGCTACGATCTTGTCGTTGTAAAGGCGCCGCAATTTCTTGGCGGAAGCTTTCAAAACTTCCGAGCCCAGCGTCACCTGGCCATCCCCGGCCATCACCACCTTCCCAGCTCTGCGGACGCAGAGGATGGTTGTGGAACGTACTCTTTCTTTCATGTTGGATTGTTTCTCAATTCCCTGGAACAGCGCCGTCGATGCGGTGGAGCTTTTATTTTACCGCACGTCCCGGGGGTACACGCGGCTGAAACCCGTGTACCAGTATGTCGGACGCGACGTTCTAATTAGTCGGACACGCCGCGCCCGCACCTTGAGTGCAGCCGGGCTCGCCCGGGTCGATGTGGCGTCGTTGGCGGCCGCTCTGCGACCAGGCAACATACGGGAAGGTCTCTTGGAAGGGAACGTCGTTGGTATTGACGCCGTCGCCTATCCGGTAGTTGAAGGCGGGACCGGCCAAGATCCCGGCCGCGACGCGAAAAAATATATCGGTGACATCGTCTGAGACTCGCCGGCCGTTCGGAAAGCCAGCGCCATCTCCCGCCAGCAGGCCCAGCCTTTTGCGGGAGCCCTCGGGAGTGGGCGGCACGCCGGTGTTCAGGCGCAACAAGTCGGCTATGGGGCCTGCCGGCGTTCCAGGCGCCGCGATGGGCGGAGCGTAAGTTATGAGAGGCAAAAGATCGGTCCGCGGCGGGGTGGGAATAGCGATCCCGAAGATCGCATTGAACTCGCGCGCGAGAAACGGGTCCAAATAGGAAGCGGAAAACTGGGAGTCGTTCTCCGGCACGCTCATGTTCCATAAGTCCTTCGACCCATCCCCGATGAGGAAATCGCTGATGAATGGATTACCCATCCGTTGGATCTGAGAGAAACTGCCGGAGTAAACGGGAGGCAACGGAGCCCGCAGAACCAACGCTCTCGGCCGGGCGGTTGTTCCCCATGCGCCTATGGTAGCCGCCGGGTTGGTGGCCGGCTCCACAGTGCCAGTGCTCGTAAGCATCGAGATCGGGACTTCGATCGCGATGCTGTTCACGTTGTATCCCGAGAGGAAATCCGCAGCGGTGTTGACATTGTCGTTCGCGTCCGCGGCAGCCGACAGCACCCCGCCGCCGGCTCCGGTTCGAAAATTGAAGCTATCGTAGAACCCGCCCAGGTCCGCGAACAGCGGTTCATCCGCGGTACCGGCGAAGACGCGGATGCCGTCACTGAGGTTGTAAATGCCTTGAGACGCCAGGGCTGGGTAATTCGGCATGGTGCGCGGGCCCACGTTGGTGGGAACGGCGAATAAAGACCCTCCGGACGAATTCGTCAACGAAGTAGTCACGCCGCCCTTGATCATGGTTACCGTGTAGGCCTGCTGCAGGCCGAGCCCCGTTGCACCGGCTCCATTGAGAGCGGTGATCGCCGGCGGGATGATGGGCGTTCCGGGAGCTACCGGCGCCGGAGAATTTGCGGGAGCGTTGACACCGGCGCCCGCGCCCAGGAACGCTTCGGGAACCGAGGGATTTCGAATCGTCGTCGTGAACTGGAACTGAAAAACAATGTCCCCCACGGCGTCGTTGTTGTTGTCGATATGGATGGAGTAGAGAACATTGTCATCGAATGGAAAATACCGTGGCCCGTTCCCCGGCTCCAAGAGCGGATCTACATTGAGAATGAACGTCACCTTGGTGGGATCGTCGTAGCTGACAAACGCGAAAAAGCCGGTGATGGTGGCCTTGTGGTCTTCGGTGATCGCAAATCCAGACTGCGGCAATGCCATCACAGACACTAAGAGAGTGCAGACAAATAGCTTCAGCTTAAGCAAGAGGTTGTCTCCTAATCTTTTTACGAATTTCGATGCAAGGAAAGCAGTTTCCGAAAGCCTGCGGATACAAGCGCGATCGCTGGCAGCAAGAAAATGCAGTTGGGTTCGGGAACCGTTGAGGTAGCGGTGAACTGATCGACAAAGGTTCCTCCGCTAGCCGATCCTGCCGTCCCGCCGTCCAGGACGAAATCATCGGTGATACCGAGCGTGGTCGCGCCGGAGAATGAGCCCTGATCCGTATTCTGAATTCCATCCAGGGTGAGCAGTGTTCCTGATGTCGATCCAGTACAACCGTCCACCCCATCCGGTCCGAACCGCCCTCCGACACAATAGTTTTGCGTCTCGCTGACATCGCCGTCCACTGTTTCAGAGCTGTTGGATAGGGTGGTCATATCCGTGATGAAGGGGTCCGGCCCCGAAATGGCGTACGTAAAGATCGCCTCCAGCAAAGAACCTGTGTTCGCGGTTTGAGTGACGTCAAATTTCAGAACGAGGTCATCCGTCCCACCACTGGGCTTAATCTCGACCAATGCAGGGTCGATCGCCGTAGCGCCGGTAATCCCGCCAATGATCATAAAAGAGCCGATGGTGTCGCCGCCAATCTGGCAGCCTCCGGCTCCGAGCGCTTCATAGCTGGCAAGAGTTCCAGTGGTGCATAGTGACGATGCGGAAGCCTGTTGGAGAACACCAAATGCAGTGACAGTTAGACAAAAGAGCTTCAGTCGCAAACCTTTTCCTTTTCCGCGTGTAGTCGCGCTGGGTTTAGTAAGAAAGTATACTACGAGGGCTCCCTTGATATGAGTGTTATCGTCCTGCAGTGAGTACCGTTCTGGTTCTAGTACTGCCGTGCCCGGTTAGCGCCTGTGTGCCCTGAGTTTGCCCGCTGATGCGTGGCTGCCAGTGCGGGATTGGCATGACGGATCGGCATGACGGAAAGACGCTGGCGGGACCGTGGTACAACCGTTTTATGCCGTCCTATTTCGTCCAGACGCCGCATTGCCGCTATCCAGTATTGGTAGAGCGCCGCAGCCTGGCGAAGGTTCGCGACTACATTCCCGAGCGTTGCGGCAAGGTTTTTCTGGTTTCGACCAAAGACGTCTGGAAGCTGCACGGCGAGGGTCTGGCGGCTTCTCTGGGCCAGCCGGAAGTCTTGTTTTTCCCTGGCGGAGAGCCGCGCAAGCGCCTGGCGGAAGTGGAGACGCTGGCCGAACAAATGGTGGCGCGTGGCGGCGACCGGGCCAGTATCGTCGTAGCGTTGGGCGGCGGCATTTGTACCGACGTCGCAGGTTTCCTGGCCGCCATTTTCATGCGCGGCATTCCGGTGATTCAGGTTCCCACCACACTGCTCGCGCAGGTGGACGCGGCGGTGGGCGGGAAGACCGGCGTCAACCTGGCGTCGGGCAAGAACCTGATCGGCAGCTTTCATCAACCGCTGGCCGTCATTATCGATCCGGCAGTTCTTGACACGCTGCCGGAGCGTGAGTATCGCGCCGGGCTGTTCGAGATCGTCAAGCACGGCGTGATCGCCGATGCCGATCTTTTCTGGCTGATGAGCCGCGAGCCACAGCGCGTGCTGTCGCACGCACCCGAAGTTGTCGACCGCATGATCTGCGATTCGGTGCGCATCAAAGCCGAAGTAGTCTCGGGCGATGAGAAGGAGCAGGATCGCCGCCGCATTTTGAATTTTGGCCATACCTTCGGCCACGCGCTGGAAGCCGAAACCGGCTATTCGCGGTTTCTGCATGGCGAAGCGGTGGCATGGGGAATGAAGGCCGCAACGCTGCTGGGCGCCATGGAACATGTGCTCTCGGCGGAAGACAAAGGCGAGATTCTGCGTTGCGTGAACTCCTACGGCCCGTTGCCGCCGCTGGCAGGCGTGGACGCGGCGCGCATCGCCGCGCGGTTGAAGAACGACAAGAAGACGGTGAAGGGTAAAATCCATTTCGTCCTGCCGGAGCGTATCGGCGCAGTGAAAATAACAGCCGACGTGGATGAGCGATTCGTCACTGCGGCCATTGAGGAAGCGCTCGAGTGTTGACTTATTTGGGCCCCCAGGGGACCACACCCGCCGGCGCAAAAACTGAGCAACAAGCTTCCGTCTGGGTGCGCGGCATGTTTGGCCGCATCGCACCGCGCTACGACCTGCTGAATCACCTGCTATCGATGAATATCGATCGCTGGTGGCGGTCGCGAACGGTTTCATCGGTTGCCAAGATCCTGGCCCTTCCCGGTGCGCAAGTCCTGGACGTGTGCTGCGGAACCGGCGACCTGACGTTTGCCCTGGAATCCCGCTCGCAAGCTGCTACCGTTTTCGGCAGCGACTTCTGTCATCCCATGTTGCAAGTGGCCAAAGGCAAAACAGCTAAGGGCAAGCTTTTTGAAGCGGACGCGCTCCAGCTTCCCCTGGCCGACGCTTCGTTCGACCTGGTTACCACCGCTTTCGGATTCCGTAATTTGACAAATTATCGTTCCGGTCTCGATGAGCTGCTACGTGTTTTGAAACCCGGCGGCACGCTCGCGATTCTTGAATTTTCTACTCCGCCGAACGCGCTGCTGGCCACGGTTTACGATTTCTATTCGCGCGCCATCCTGCCGGCCATCGGAGGCATGATTTCGGGCTCGAAGGACGCTTATACGTATCTTCCGGAATCAGTCCGCAAATTTCCCGATGCCGATGGCCTGGCGGATCAGATGCGCGATGCGGGATTCGTGAATGTCCGTTTTGAACGCATGACGTTCGGAATCGTAGCTTTGCACCTTGGGGACGCTTTGCATCTTGGCGACCGCCGCTGAAGTTGACCCAGGCATGGCCTTGGCCTGTGGCATCATCTGCTTCACCGTGATCGCAGCCAGCGCGAGTGTCAAGCCAATCATGATGGCTACCGAGATCCAGGCGATGCCGTTGTAGGCCGCCGAATTCGTCCATTCCTTCATGAGATCCTTCTTGTTGATCAGAATCACCATGTAGATGAGCACGAACGGTAGCAGCACGCCATTCAGCACCTGCGACGCCAGAATCATCTTGATTAACGGAAAATTCGGCCACAGGATTACGGCCGCGCCGATCCCCACCAGCAGCGTGTAGAGCCAGTAAAACTCCGGCGCTTCATGAAAGCGCTTGTCCACACCCGATTCAAAACCCAATCCCTCGCAAACGGTAAATACCGTCGACAGCGGCAAGATGCACGCCGCAAAGAACGACGCGTTGAACAGCCCGGCACTAAACAGCAGATAGGCGTATTGTCCGAATGGCTTGAGCGCTACCGCGGCCTCGGAAGCGTCATTGATATCTTTCGGGCCATGCGCCCAAATTGCGGTGGCGCATGACACGATGATGAAGAACGCCACCACGTCCGTCAGAATGCAGCCCACGATCACTTCCACTCGGGATTGCACGTATTCCTTGGCCGTGATGCCCTTCTCCACGATGGCCGATTGCAAGTAGAACTGCATCCAGGGGGCGATAGACGTGCCGACCATCGCGATGAGCATGGAGATGTAGTCAGTGTCGAACATCAAGATGGGTTTCACGCTGTAGATGGCCGCTTCCTTCCAATCCGGTTTGAGCAGGAGTGCGGAGATGATGTAGGTAACGTACAGGCAACACGCGACCAGAAAGATTTTTTCGACGCTGCGGTAGTTGCCGCGGACCACCAGGAGCCACACCCCGACCGCGCAGATGGGAACCGAAATGTAGCGGCTGATGTGAAACAGCTCCAGCGAACTGGCGATGCCGGCAAACTCCGAGATCACATTCGTGAAGTTCACCAGCACCAGCGCGATCATCATGAAGAAGGTGGTCCGTAAACCGAATTCTTCACGGATCAGATCGGAAAGGCCTTTACCCGTCACCGCACCCATGCGCGAGCACATCTCCTGCGTCACGATCAGGAGCAGCGTGATGGGAATCAGGGTCCAGAGCGGCAGATAGCCATACTTCGCGCCGGCCTGCGAATAGGTGAAAATGCCGCCCGAATCGTTATCCACGTTGGCGGTAATCAGGCCAGGGCCGATGACCGACAGAAAAATGGCGATCTGATAACGAAATTTTTTCAGCACCGGGATTACTTTTCCCTCAGCAGCGAGATGATTTCGTCGGCGGTGATCACGCCTGCCAGCTTGCCCTCGGCATCGATCACCGGCAGCGTTAGCAGATTATATTTGTCGAACAGCTCCGTGATGCGGTCCTGCCGCTCTTCCACATCCACGTGAATCAGAGTCTCGGGAGCGAGATCCTTCAGCGGCGTGGCGCCGGCGGCGGTAAACAGCCTCGCCAGCGGGATGGCTGCTTTCAATTGGTCGCTTGCGTCCACCAGGAACAGCGTGTTCAAGCTTTCCAGAACCTCTTCGTGAACCTTCAGGGCTTCCATGGCGCCGGCCACCGTGGTGTCCTCCGGCAGCGCGACATACTCCGTGTTCATCAGGCCGCCCGCCGAGTTTTCCTTATACTCGAGCAGTTCTTCTACTTCTGCTTTGGGTTCTCCTTCCATCTCTTCGAGAATGTCTTCCGACGTTTGTTCTTCGAGTTCCGCCAGGGCGTCCGCGGCTTCGTGCGGCGACATCTCTTCTACAATTTCGGCGGCCTTCTCAGTCTCCAGCGATTCCAGGATGCTGGCTTGCACGTCCGGCTCCATCTCAGAAAGCGTGTCGGCGGCAACTTCGCTGTCGATGGTCTCAAATATCGCTTCGCGATCGTCCGGGCTCAGATCTTCGACGATGTCGGCCAGATCCGCCGGATGCATTCGTTCCAGAATCTTGTTGCTGATGTTCAGCCGCAATCGCCGCTGCGGATCTGCTTCGATAATGCTGCAATGCTCCCAACGGATGGAGCGCGGCGGGATGAGCGTCTGCACGCGGCGAATCCAACGTGGAGGGACCGCGCCTTGGGCCAGCCGCCGCAACACGCTGCGCAGACCGATGTCGATGTCGAGAATGTTGATGGATTGCCCGTCGGATTCCTGCTGGATGCGGAACGTCACATCGGTGACCCGCACCACTTTGCGCCCCTGCCCATCGATGATCTGCTGGTCTAGCAAATCGCGAACCAGCCGCAGCATGTACTCGTCGGAATGATACGGGGTGAGCTGCTCGTCTTTGAGGTAGATGCCGTCGAGCGAGATGGAACGGATTTGATCGTGACGGATGGTGAGCCAGGCCCAGCCTCCGCCGACCAGAAACCGGTCCACGCGGGAGGGATGGATCAGGGGAACGATTGCGGCGTCTTTGACCAGGCCGAGGCGGCGGCCCTTCAGGTCATAGATCTTGAGGCCCAGCAGTTCGGTGAGAAAGAGGAAGTCGTCCGCCATCGAGAGTCGCCTGAGCCCATAAAATGTGACCTGCGGAGCGCGCGCGAAGCCTCGATTGCTGCGGTATTCGTTCGGCTGCGCCCTACATTGTCGTCCAGTTCTACTATGGCGCAAGGCGAGAGCGTGCCGCAACAAAAAAGTTTCATAATGTCGGCCCCTCGCGGAGACGGCTCGGATTCCTGACTGCGGATGTCTGCAACTAAAGTCCCACTTCTGGGCAGTCGATCTGCAATCTGGGAGAAGATTCCCCGCTGCTGAAACATGGACACCAATATAAATTCGAAGTTGAGTATCGCGCTGGCGGCCTTTGTGGCTCTGTTCCTGTCCGCCTGCGGCGCCACTTCGCATAGCCTGATCCTCGGCAAGTGGGAGGTGGAAAACGCACCGATGAAAATGACCGCCGAATTCCGCCCGGATGGCATGGCGAAAATTACGATTTTTGGGCAGACTCTCCAGGGCAAATACAAGCTGAGCGACGACGATGAACTGGAGTGGTCCATGAACGGCATGAGCACCAGGGGTAAGGTGAACGTGACCGCAACCGAGCTCGAAATAACTGACAGCGAGAATCGAACAATCAAGTACAGGAGAAAGGTGAATTAGGCGGACCCAGAGGGCGTCCCGGCGCACAATAGCACGTGGCGCCCAAGCGATGCGTCAGGCCTATTTGCCGGCGGGTTTCCCAACGTAGTGCACCGCATCTCGCTCCTGGCAAACGAACTCCATGAGTTCGGTGTCGGGCATCAGTTGATGATTCACCCGGACCGTGAACGGCTTGGTGTAGGCCTTGGGGTCCTCAATGGTGATGTCGATCTGCATCAAACCGTACTTCACCCGGCGCCAGCGCTCCGTCATTTTGCCGGAGCTGGTGAGAGGGCTGCCCTCCACGTCCAGCCAGACGTCATCACGGAAACCGCTGGTCTCAACCACCAGCGTATCGCCATCCCAGTGTCCGACTGAATAGCCGTACCACCAGGGTTCGGGATCGTTGTTCGGGAGCGGACGGCCATCGGTGAGAATCTGCCGGACGTTGCCATTCGCCTCATAGAGGACCACGATCTCGCGCGCAGTTTGGACGATCTTTCGGGGTTGGGGGTGCATATGCAGCTGGGTCAAGCCGAGCGGCAGGCACAGCGCGTCGGGATTGTCCTTGTTGTCATTCCCTTTTCTTTGGGCCCGCACCTGTGTGCCCCAAGGAGTTAACGGGAGCAGGCCGTCCTTAAAGCCCGCGCCAATGTTGAAGAACTGGGCCACTGGCGGATCGTCCGGTGAGGTGGGAACGGCGAAAGGCAAGGGAGCGGTGCCGTTCAACCCGTCCCGGCCGCCTTTCGCGTGAACGGGTTCCCATAAGCCGGAGAAATCGGGCTTGCCATTCGCCATGCGGGGCGCCGGCCCGGCGAAATCGATTTTGCCGTCCGTGGTCCTGGGGCCCGGCGTGCTGTAGTTGGGCCATTGCGCGAGTGCCGCCGTCGCGGCGGCCATCAGGGCGAAGAACACGGCCACGGGGATCTTGAGATTTCTCATGTTCTGTCCTACTGTCTATGAGTGATTGTATTCGCGTCAAGGCCCGGCGACGGCTATCAAATAAAATGAACCGGAGCGAAAGGAGATCGGATATGACTAGCAAACGCCTTTATGGCGTCCTAGCGCTGGTGGGTGCGGCACTGCTGGGCTGGCCGGCTGTTGCGGCGGAAGCGCAGGATCGCGCGCAGATCGAAAAACTCATGTGGCAATACGTTCGAGCCTTGGATACGGAGAACGCGGATGCCTACGCCGCCGTCTTTACGCCCGATGGACAGTTCGGTACCGGCGCCAATGCGGTGAAGGGGAGCGAGGCGCTGAAGAAAATGATCAACGGTTTCCGGCAGCGTACCGCCGATAATCAGGCCAAAACCGGAGAGAAAAGACCCGCCATGTACCACGTGATCACGAACAGTTATTTGGAATTCGTCGACAAAGATCACGCGCGATTGCAGGCTTACTGGATGACGGTGTTCGCCGCGGCGGGCGAGAAGACGCCGCCCCGCGTGGCTGCCGCCGGACGCGAAGTTGACGAACTGGTCAGGTCGAACGGCCAGTGGCTGATCAAGCTGCGCGATGTGGCGCCAAAAGATGTGGCGCCCAAAGAATAAGCTGAAGGATCTATCGCGGTCCGGCGCCTTCATTACCAAGTCGGGGGACTGCCCCACATGGCGCGTCTATTTTTCCGCAGCCTGCTAGAACAGTTCGCCGATTTCCTTGGCGATGCCGCGCGCTTCCAGATGGATCAGGCCGGCGTTCGATCCCATGGGCCCAATCACGGCGAGCACGGCTTTGGGGCCGGCCGAATACACGAACAAAACACCGTCATCACCGCGGATACTCACCTCGGAAAGTCCTCCCGTTGCCATGCTTTCGCTGATGCGGCGCCCGAGACTGGAAGCAGCGGCAGCCATTGCCGCCACCCGATTGGGATCGGTGCCATTCGACAGCGAATGCGCCACGGGCAGCCCCTCGTTGGAGGCCAGCAATACGCCCCGCAGCTCAGGAATCGAGTTGCGAAGGGTCTCCAAATGATTCTTCAAAGCTTCGTGTTTCACCATAATCCTCTCCTGACGAGCACCCACGTCTCCCGGTCAATGCGCGCACAACTGGCGGGCCACGGCTGTTTTCGACACGAACCGAGCGCGTCCCCGCTTCGCGATCCGTGCAAGACCGGCGCACCCCGCGCTAATAGTTAAGATCGTTTGGATAAGGCCCCAACTTTAGGCGGTCCTACCGACAAACACATTACTTTCTCACTTTGCCGCCCGGCCGCTTCCCCATTGGGGTAGCATGCCGCTAAACCTCTTTCCCCCAACCCCTAGCCTGTAGTAAATGCTCAAGCTTTCACTCAAAGTGGTAGGGCGACCGCCTGAGAAAGGCTTGATAAGTGCTTTACCGTATAGAAACACCCTCGGGAGGTATTCACTTATCGCCTAGAAGCGCCGATTACTCACTCATGCGATGCCTGTACTGCGGCAAGGAGCTGGCGCTGCTAAAGAGACTGACCGGGGGAGGCGACTTTTGCTCCGATGCCCACAAGCAAAGCTACCAGGAAGAATACAATCGGCTGGCGCTGAGTCGGCTGCTCCAGGCTCAAAAGAAAGGGCAAGACCCCCCAAAGCCGCCCGCTCAAAACGCGCCACCGCCGCCCACCGTTACAGTGGCCTTAGAGGAACCGGCGCCGGAGCTGGTTCATGAGGAAGCCCCTCGCCGAACAGATGCCGTTCCGGTGATGGAGGTGACCCTCGACGAGGACCAGGCCGAAGTAGTGTCGGAGGCGTCCGCCAACGCGGTAGCCGAAGAAGAGTCCAGCACCGAGGAGGCGGTAGAAGAAGCAGCGTTAGTAAGTGAGGAGCCTGAGCCGCTGGAGATGGCCGGATTCCTGCTCGAAAATCCCTCAGTTTCGGCTGTGCCGGAAGAGACACCTTACTTAGAGACACCCTACGTAGAATCCTGGCTGGAGCTTTCCTCTGGGCCCGCGATGTCGGAATGGCAACTGCAAAATGGAGCCGTTTTCACCCTTTCCTCGGCGGATTTGTTAGCGCTCGATTTGCATCCGAACCCATCCGGCATCCAAGAGCGCGCCTTCCCGGCCGATTTAGCGCCCCAGTCTTTCGTTGGCGTTCCGCCAGATCCTCCTGTTTCAGCGGTAGCCAAGGCCAAGCAGACGGCGGCCACCAATCGATGGCCTACCGGCGGCGCCATCGCGCTCGACGTCGCTCCCAACTTTACAGACCCGGTTGCCGATCAAACCTTCGTACAACCCGTCGGGTTTGAGACCACGGTCCTGTTGGATGATTCGGAACTCCTGGAATTGCCGCCCACCCCGATCGATTTTCCCGCTGAAGATTCCGACTTGGTGGTGCTGGCTCGCGGCCGTCAGAACGGTACGGCTCCCGCGCACGAGGGAACGGAGCTGGAACCAGAAGCACCCGAAACAACAACCGAGGACAATAGCCCTCGAGCATCGCTCGACGCACTCTCCCGTCTGCATCAGGAAATGGCGGAGCATGAATCGGCGCCGTTGGAATTGTCGCTTGAATTGAACGCAGAGGAACAACGGAGCGAAGACGCGCCCGCCGTGGAAGCAGCGCCACCGGAAGTGGTCCAAGCCGCGACCGTTGAGGTTACGTCGCCCCCGGAAACCACGCTGGACGAGAAACCAGACGCGGATCCTGAAGTCGTCGAGGCCGTAGCTGAAATCGAGGCCGTAGCTGAAGTCGAGGTCCTAGCTGAAGTCGAGGCCGTAGCTGAAAAGGTTACGCCCAAATTCATCACCGAACTGTTCGAGGTTTCGATCCGGACATTTCCACCCGCCAAACCTTCGCTCGTCGGAGGCGACGTATTGCAGAGCAATGTCGCTCCATTACTGCCACACTTGAACTCTCTGCCTCTGCGGCCAAAAGTGGCGCTGGCCCCCGGCTATGTCCCGCCCTCCGCAGCGCCGGCCCCATCGGAGACGCAGCAGGCTACTCCCGGGGCTCCCGCCGTGCGCTCGCCAAGCGCGGCCAAACCGCCGTCCGGCGGCAAGCCGTCGGCCCGTCTCACGCAACCCAAACAACCCAATCCACCAGCGAAATCGGCGCAGCCCGTTGCCACGAAGGCTGCCGAATCGCGAACGCCAACGCCCCCCAAGCCGGCACCTGCAAAAGCCGAGGCAACCAAACCGGCCGTAAAGAGTCCGTCTTCGCAACCCACTCCAGTTCAAGAGACCAGTCCTGTTGATGTTAAGGACGTAACTTCCAAGGTCACTCCAGTGGAGAAAGAGCAGGCGTCGAAATCGCCGTCCGCTTCAGGAAAGCAGGAAACCGCCCAAAAAACGCCCGCTAGCGCTGAAAAAACCACGGCAACCACCGAGAAGGCAGCAGCCACAGATAAAGAGAAGCTGCCGGTGGAGACAGCCAAGGCGCCGCAGAGTAAACCTGCGCCACGCCAGGCCAAGCCATCGGAGGACCAAACAAGCAAAGACGATGTACCCCATTTCGGTATCGCTCAACCGGGCAACAGTTCATGGTTCGGTTCGCTCAAGGTAAAGTTGGGCCTCGCAATCCTGATCCTGGTAATCGCTTGTGCTTATTTCCTGGGCTGGGGAGGCGGCAAGCCGCGCAAATCGGCTACTTCCAATTCGTCGGTCTCCGCCGATGGGTCGGGTCCCAGCATCATCATGGGCGAAGGCGGGTGGGTGGAAGGCTGGGGCGGAGATCCCACGGGTTTGCACGCCGGCCGGCAAATCACAATCTATCGGCCGTCGCTGAAGCTGTCCGATTACCGGCTGGAGTTCCAAGGCAGCATCGATGCCAAGAGCGTGGGATGGGTTTTCCGCGCGGCAGATCCGGAAAACTACTACGCCATGAAACTCATGACGGTGTCCTCCGGGTTGTCTCCCAAGGTAGCGTTGTTCAAGTATCTGGTGGCCAACGGCAAGCAGACCCAGGTGGGGCGTGTGCCGATCGATCTTGCGGTACAGCAGGATACCGTATTCAATGTTCGGCTCGACGTTCGCGGCGCCCAATTCACAACCTACATCCAGGGCCAGCAGGTGGACAGTTGGACCGACGATCAGCTGAAGATCGGCGGAGCGGGTTTCCTGAACGAACGCGAAGAGCGCGGAAAAGTGAAATCGGTGTCGATCCGTTATCTTAGCGGCGGGGCGAAGTAAGAGGCCTGAAGTAACAGAAGAAGGGTTCCATGGAAAAGACCAACGATCAGTGGCTGTGGTTTGTAGACAATGAGTTAATTGAGGCTCTGGCGCGTACCGATGTTCTGGACGTCGAGAGCGAGAAGCGGCCGGTGCAATCCGGGACACTCGCCAAGGTGCTGGCTCTCAACATGGACGGCAAGACCGAACAGGCGCTCCGTCAGATTCGGGAAGCCATCGACGGCGGTGAGGACTTGCCGGAATTGGCGTGGACGAAGGCGCACCTGGAGTTTCAACTCAGCCACTTCGAGAACGCGCTGGAGGATTATCAGAACGTACTCGAATCGCAGCCCAATCACAAAGCCGCCAATTACAACGCGGCCTTGTGCCTGGAAAAATTGAAGCGGCACGAAGAAGCCGCGCAGGCCTTCCGCAAAGCGGCTGAGCTAGATCCGAAGCTCGCCGAGGCGATTGTAGGTGTCGGCGTAGCCGAGCTGCATTGTAATAACCGCGAAACTGCGCTGGCGGCGTTCGAAGAATGCCTGAAGATTCAACCCGAGAACACGCGGGCGCTGTACGGAAAAGCGGTGACGCTGCATCGGCTGGAGCGAACTGACGAAGCGCTGGAATGCTACCAGAAGCTGCTGCCGAACAACTCCACCGACGCCGAATTGCTCACCAACATGATTCGTCTCGCTCTGGCACGGGGAGAGCACGATAGGGCCCGCGAGTACTCCGAAAAGTTACTCAAGTTGCGCCCCAACGCCCAGGCTGGACTTTCCGGGATGATCGCCGCCGCGATGGCGCGCGGAGACTATAAGTCCGCGGCGCAATTAGGCGCTCAGCTGGTGAAGACCGCTTCCAGTTCGTTTGAAGCCTGGTTCAACCTGGGCGTATCGTACCAGAAGACAAATCGCCTGGAACAGGCGGGTCAAGCTTACGCGGAAGCATTGAAGCTGAAGCCGGACAGCGCACTCGCATACACCAACCTGGCCTCCGCTTTGCAGGAGCGCGGCGATCTGCCCGAAGCGCGCAAAGCTTACGAGCGGGCGCTGCAGCTGGCGCCGGACAATCCAGCCGCCTTATGGAATCTCGCCATCGTGCAAGACCGTTTAGGCAATCCTTCGGAAGCCGAAAAATGCATCGAGAAGCTGGTGGAAGTGGATCCGGAACGCGAGGAGGCGTGGTTTCGCGTTGGTTACCAGCGTTTGCTGCGTGGGGACTCGGCGGCGAGTATCGAGCCGTTCCGTGTCTGCGTCAGCAAGCGGCCGGATTGGTTGGACGCGCTGGTGAATCTGGGCGTCGCCCAGCGGCGTTTGGGCGACCTGGAAGGGGCCAAGACGTCGTTCACCCAGGCAGTAGCGCAGCATCCGCAGTCCACCGACGCGCTGCGCGGGCTGGCCGCTGTGGCAGTCGATCAAGGCGACTACGTGCTGGCGCTGGACACTGAGGCCAAGCTCGAACAACTGGGCGAACGCATCGCGGAGCTGAACTACAATATCGGCGTCCTGCTGCAACAGTCCAACTTACAGGAGGACGCGGCTCGGTCCTACCGTCGCGCCACCGAAGAGAAACCGGACTTCGCCGAGGCGCTCCTGAATCTGGGCCACGCACTGGAAGCTCTGGGGCACGAGGAAGAAGCTCGATCCTCGTGGCAACAAGCGGTGCAGGTCAAACCGGAGCTGGCGGGAAAGTACTTTTAAGCAACAGGAATACGAGGAAGACAAGGAATGCGAGGGATACCACGCACATATTCCTCGTATTCGTTGTATTCCCAGTCTTCCTCCCTTCCCCTACTTCGTCTCCAGCCACTTCACACTGGTGGGCGTGGCCCGCTCGCACTGCATCGTATCCGTGACTCCCGACACCAGCAGGGCGCAAGCATTGGACTGCGCGCTTCGCAACGCGTGATCCTGGGTATCGGCCGACGCCGTCCGGCATTGATTCCCGCCATGGAACGCCACGCAGACCTCCACGCGATAGCGCGCGATGTGCATGCTGGAATAGGCCAGGAATGCCACCACCACAACCAGGAAAACAATTCCGATGGTGACCGTTTTGCTCACGCCGGCTCCGAAAAGAAGTTGCCCATGCGCCGGAACTTGTTATAGCGCTCCTCAATGAGCGCCTCGCGCGATAGCGGCGACAATTCCGCCAGCGCTTTCTCGATGGTTTCCTTCACGAACTCCGCGGCTTTGACGGGATCGGTATGCGCGCCTTCGGCCGGCTCCTGGACCATGCCGTCGATTAAACCGAGACCCTCCAGATCCACGGCGGTCAGCCGCAGCGCCTTCGCGGCCTCCGCGGCGCGTCCAGAATCGCGATAGATGATCGCGGCGCAACTTTCTGGAGATATTACGCTGTAATAGGCGTTTTCGAGCATGTATACGCGGTTGGCGATGCCCAGCCCCAGCGCGCCTCCGCTGCCGCCCTCGCCGATCACGATGGTGATCACGGGAACGCCCAGGCGCGACATCTCCCGCAAATTGTACGCGATGGCTTCGGCCTGGCCGCGCTCTTCAGCGTCAATGCCCGGATAGGCACCCATGGTGTCCAGAAATGTAACAATGGGCCGCTGGAATTTGTCGGCCATTTGCATCAGACGCATGGCTTTGCGATAACCTTCGGGCTTGGGCATGCCGAAGTTGCGATGCAGTTTTTGCTTCGTGTCGCGGCCCTTCTCCTGGCCGATCACCATCACCGGCCGGGTGTCCAGGAGCCCGAATCCGCCAATAACCGCCGCGTCATCGCCAAAGAAGCGGTCGCCATGCAGCTCGGAAAAGCCGGTAAAGATGCGGCTGATATAATCCAAGGCGTGCGGCCGTTTGGGATGCCGCGCCAGTTGCACGCGTTCCCAGGTGGGGTTCGAAACTGGAGTCGTTTCGGTTGAATCTTCGCTGTCTGCCATGAAGGATGTTCAGCTCGCCAGAATCTCCAAGGACTCCGGCCCGCAGATCCGTTCCACCTCCGCCCAAAATTCCTTGTCGGGACGGACCTTCGGGGCCACATCCAGGATAACGGAAAAATCGCGGGGTTTCTCCAAGCGCAGCCGGACCTCGGTTTCACCGCGTTTCCGCGCGAAGAGTTGGTTCAGCGCTTCGGCCTTGTCCACGCTTACCCCCGAAGTCCCGTTCACACCCACTCCCACACGAATCGAGATTAAAGTCGGCAGGTTTACGCGCGCCACCTGCAGCGGTATGATGTCCTGGATGGAGATCTTGGGCGGACTGTTTTCCTCGGGCAGCACCAGCCCGCGCACAAGCACTGCTTGATCCTCCACCAGACCCGTCAGCAGGCGATCGTATTGCGTCGAGAACGCCATGGCTTCCACTCCGCCTTTGCGATCCTCCACTCGCATGGCTGCCCACAGCTTTCCATCGCGGTTGCGCTTGCGAACGATATTGGTCAAAATGCCGCAGATTGCCACCTCGGCTCCGCGCTCCAGCCCTTCCAGGGTTTCGGTATCGTGCGTCGAAAGTTCCGCCACCTTGTCTTGATACTCATCCAGAGGATGGCCAGTGACGAAGATGCCGAGCACTTCTTTCTCGCCTGACAGCTTCTGCTGCATGGTCCAGTCCGGCAGTGTCGGCAACGGGTGCTCGGTGTGTTCCGGCTCGCCGGTCGCCATGCCGAAGAGCCCGGCTTGTCCGCTCTCGCGATCCTTCCACGCGCGCTGGCCGCTCTCCATTGCGTTTTCGATCACAGCCGTCAATTGCGCACGATTCCCGCCCAGGCTGGCGAGCGCGCCGCCCTTGGTGAAGTTTTCAAGAATCCGCTTGTTGACGCTGGTCAAATCCACGCGCTCGCAAAGATCGTACAGCGATTTGAATGAACCGCCGCTCTCGCGCGCTTCGATGACGGCGTCGGCCGCCCCGGCGCCGACGTTGCGGATGGCGCACAGGCCCATTCGAATCCCCTGCCCGTCCGGGGAAAAATCCCGGCCGCTGGAATTCACGTCCGGCGGAAGCACCGGAATGCCCATTTCGCGGCATTCATTGATGTATTTCACCACCTTGTCGGTCGAGCCCATTTCCGACGTGAGCAGCGCGGACATGAATTCGACCGGGTAATGAGTTTTGAGGTACGCAACCACGTAGGCCAGATAAGCGTACGCCGCTGAATGCGATTTATTGAAGCCATACCCGGCGAATTTGGCCATCTGGTCGAAGATTTTTTCGACTTTCTTTTGCGGGAAACCTTTGGCCTTGGCGCCGGAGACGAAACGCTCGCGCTGCTTGTCCATTTCCTCTTGCTTCTTCTTGCCCATTGCGCGCCTGAGGATGTCGGCCTCGCCCAATGAGTAGCCTGCGAGGCGGCTGGAGAGCTGCATCACCTGTTCCTGATAGACGATGACGCCGAAGGATTCTTCGAGAATGTCCTTCGTCTCCGCGATATCGTAAATGACTTCCTTGCGGCCATGTTTGCGATCGATGAAGTCGTCGATCATGTCCATCGGCCCGGGACGATAGAGGGCGTTCAGCGCGATCAGGTCGTCGAGCCGATCGGGCTGATAACGGCGAAGAATGTCGCGCATTCCCGGCGATTCAAACTGGAACACGCCGCTGGTTAAGCCTTTGGCGAAAACGGACTGGTAGGTTTTTAGGTCGTCGAGCGGCAGCTTCTCGGCGTCGAGCTTCACGCCGCGATACTGCTCGATCAGGGCCACCGCCTCCTGAATAATATCGAGCGTGGTGAGCCCCAGAAAATCCATCTTGAGAAGCGCCAGCTTCTCCAGACCCACCATGTCGTACTGGGTGACAATTTCGTCTTTGCTGGTTTTGCAAAGCGGGACCAACTCCCGCAGCGGGACTGGGGAAATCACCACGCCGGCCGCGTGCATTCCGGAGTTGCGCGCCATCCCCTCCACCTTGCAGGCCACCTCCAGCACTTCCTTCAAGCGCGGATCCTTACGCGCCGCCTCTTCGATGGCCGGCTCCTGCTGCATCGCATCCTTCAGCTTGATGTTGAGCGTAGTGGGAATAAGCTTGGTGATGCGATCCACGTCGGCGAAGCCGATGTCGAGCACGCGGCCCACGTCCTTGATCGCCGTGCGCGCGCCGAGCGTACCGAACGTGATGATCTGCGCCACCTGCTCGCGCCCGTACTTTTCGGTGACGTATTGAATGACTTCACCTCGCCGGCGGGTGTGAAAGTCGATATCGATATCGGGCATGCTGATGCGTTCCGGATTTAGGAAGCGTTCGAACAGCAACCCATATTCCAGCGGATCGATATCGGTGATCTCCATCGCGTAACTCACTAGACTGCCGGTGGCCGAGCCGCGGCCCGGCCCAACGGGAATGCCGCGCGATTTCGCGAATCGGATGAAATCCCAAACGATCAGGAAGTAGCCGGAGAACTTCATCTGCTGGATCATGCGGATTTCACGATCCAGGCGCTCGGCGTATTCCGCCAGATCGTGCTTCAATCCGCCTTCTTTGCGCAGCGCCTCTAAGCGCACCCGCCGCTTTTCGAAGCCCTGCCGCGCTACATATTCGAAGTAGCTGTCGGTGGAATGCTGGGCCGGAACATCGAACTTCGGGAAAGGTTCTTTTACTTTTTCCAGGCTCACCTGGCAGCGCTGCGCGATGTCCCAAGGGCGATCGAGCGCATCTTCCATCTCGCCGAACATCGCCAGCATTTCGTCGCGCGTCTTGAGATAAAACTCCGGATGGGTGAACCGCATGCGATTCGGATCGCTCATGGTTTTGCCGGTCTGGATGCAGAGCAGAATCTCGTGCGCCCGCGCGTCGCCCTTGCGCATATAGTGCGAATCGTTGGTGGCAACCAGGGGAATGCGCGTCTCCTGCGACAGGCGCAGCAGCTCGGGAATCACGATCTTGTCTTGATCCAGGCCGTGATCCTGAATCTCGAGAAAGAAATTCTCCTTACCGAACATGTCGGCATAACCGTAGGCCAGGCGCTTGGCTTCCTCGTAACGATTGGCCATGATCGTTTCGTTGATGTCGCCCCGCAGGCAGGCTGACATCGCGATCAGACCCTTGGAATGCTGAGCCAGCAGATCCTTGTCGATGCGAGGCTTATAGTAAAAGCCCTCGAGAAACGCCGTGGACACCAACTTCAGCAGATTGCGGTAACCATCCTGGTTCTCGCACAGCAACACCAGATGGTTGTAACGATCGGTGTCGCTGCGGCTGGCCAGGCCTTGCTGCGAGACATACACCTCGCATCCGATCACCGGATGCACGCCCTTCTCTTTGGCCTTGTTGTAAAACTCCACCGCGCCAAAGAGATTGCCATGGTCCGTCATGGCGACGGAGGGCATCTTCTGCTCCACCACCAGATCCATCAACTGCCCGATTTCGCAAGCGCCGTCGAGCAGCGAATAGTCGGTATGACAATGCAGGTGAACGAAAGGCCGTGCGGAACTCATCTAAGGTCCTTGCAGGGGGAGGGTTACTTCATTGTACTTCTAACTTCGATCTCTCGGGAATTTTCTTCGAGCGCACGCAGTCTGATTTCGATGCGCTGCTTGGGCATGAGTTCGGGAAATCGCTCGCCCCATTCGATCAGCACCACCGCGCGCCGGTCGAAAATTTCGTCCAGGCCGAGAGTGGCCACTTGCGCGGCGGTATCCAATCGATAGAGATCGATGTGATACACGCTCGGGCTGTATTCATGAATCAGCGTGAAGGTGGGACTCGATACGTCTTCTGGCCTCGCCGCGCAGAGTCCTTTTACGATGCCCTTAGCCAGCGTGGTTTTCCCGGCGCCCAGTTGTCCGATCAACAGCACCACGGTGTGTGAAGGCAGTTCCGCCGCTAGCTTCTCACCTAATGCGATGGTCTCTTCCTCGGAGTCAGTGTGAAAGATCTGCGATTTCACTCATCGCCTCAGGCAGAAACTCGAACAGATCGGTAGCCATGAAAGATTTTTCGCCAATCGCCTCGGCGCCCAGTTCGCCCGCTCGCCCATGCAAGTAAACGGCGGCCAGGAGCGCGTTCTCCAATTGATGGGGGAATTGAGCCACCAGACCCGCGATCATTCCGGTGAGCACATCGCCCGTGCCTCCTGTCGCCATCGAGGGCGAACCAGTGGGATTGATCCACACCGGACCGTCTGGAAACGCGATCACGCTGCGATTTCCCTTCAGCACCAGGTACACGCCGTGCTCGGTGGCATAGGCGCGAGCGTGGCCGATGCGGTCCGCTTGAATCTCGGCGATCGTTTTTCCAGTCAACCGCGACATCTCGCCAGGGTGCGGCGTGAAGATGCGAGGACCGGCGAATGTCAGCTTTTGGCCGGCGATTGCATTCAGGGCATCCGCATCTACAACCATCGGCGCCTTCGACTCCGCGACGAAGCGCCGGATGAATTCCACGGTTTCGGGATGCTGTCCCATGCCGGGACCGATCGCGATGACGGTTTTCTTTTCCGTAATTGCCGCGAGCGCCGGATCGTCTGGCGCGCGCATCGCGATGGATCCAGCGTCCGTCTCAGCCAGCGGCTCCGTCATGATTTCTGGCGCATAGGAGGCGATCGCTGAAATGGCCGACGCAGCCGAAGCGACGGTCGAGAGCCCCGCGCCCGCCCGCAGTGCCGCGATCCCCGCCATCGCCGCCGCACCAGTTTTTCCTCGTCCACCCGCGATCACCAACACGTGGCCATACAGGCCCTTGTTAGAATCGGACACTCGCGGCCGGAACAATACCGCGAAATCCGAGGGAACCGACATCGAAAGCAGAATGCTCGGGTCCCCCTCAAACATCTCCGGCGGAGTTCCGATCGGCACGACATGCACCTGCCCGGCGAGTTCGTACGCGGGCGGCAACACCAGGCTGGGCTTGAGAGCCGTAAACGTGACAGTGTGTTTTGCACGTACCGCCTCGCCCGATGGAACATCCACGGCTATTACGTCCGCCAGTGGAAAATCCCGGTTGATGGCATCGATCAGCTCGGCGGCCGGCCCTTTGGCGGGACCATCCGCACCCGTTCCCAGAACTGCGTCGATTACGAGCGTCGCGCCGCGCATCTCCTCAGTGATCTTAGGCCACACCGGACACCCCACTGCTTTGAGCATCCGATAGTTTTCCAAGGCATCGCCGCGCATTTGCTCGGGATCGGCAGCGATCACGCGCAGCCACTCCGGCTTCACCCGCGTGAAGAGCTGGCGCGCGACAACCAATCCGTCGCCACCATTGTTGCCCTTGCCGCACACCACCACAATCCGTTGCTTCGCGAGCGGCGCATATTCGCGCTCTAAGAATTCCACCACGCGGCAACCCGCATTTTCCATCAAGATGATGTTGGGAATACCCAGCTCCGCCGTGCGCCGGTCGATTTCGCGCATCTGCGCCGCGGTCAAAACCTTCATGAGCGCACCTCGGCCAGCACCTGCTCCAGCCGGGTCAGATTCGCGGTCTCGCCCATCACGATGAGATAGTCGCCCCCGTTAATCTCGGCTTCCGCCGGAGGATTGAATAACATTTGACCATCCGACTTCCGGATGGCCAGCACAATCACCCCCAGGTCGCTGCGGATCTTGCTTTCCGCCAGCGATTTTGAGGCAAATTCACTGGATGCAGACACGCTGAACTGTTCGATTCCAACGTCCAGCCCCATGTTCTTCGTGGTGAAATCGATGAACTGAAAAACGTGCGGCTTCAGCATCACCTGCGCCATCCGGTTGCCGGTCATGTCGTAAGGCGCGAAGACGTAATCGGCCCCCGCCAGACGCAATTTTCTTTCGCTTTGCTCACTCGCCACGCGCGCCGATACCTGCAAGCCCGGCTTCAATGCCTTGGCCGAAAGAATGACAAAAAGATTGTCGGCATCGCTCTGCAACGTGGCAATCAGTCCCTTGGCGCGCATGATCCCCGCTTGTATCAACGTTTCGTCGTCCGTGGCGTCGGCCAGCACGCCGAGCATGCCGTCCCGGATGGCCCACTCCACGCGGTCCTCGCTTTTGTCCACGATGAGAAACGGAACCCCCGCGCGCTGCAGCTCGCGCGCCGCGCCGCGGCCCACGCGTCCGAAGCCGCAGACGATGATATGGTCCTCTAACTTTTCAATCATTTTCCTGGTCCGCCGTTTTCCAAAATATTGCGTGAGTTCCAGCTCGATGATTACTTGAGTCATGCCGCCGACGGCCAGCAGCATCATCGTTACGCCGAAGAATATCAGAAACGAATTGAAGATACGCCCCCAGAAACTCAGCGGATGGAGCTCCTGATAACCCACCGTGGTGACGGTGATCAGCGTCATGTAGAACGCGTCGAAGGGCGAGTAATGCTCGATCCATACGAACCCCAGCGTTCCGCCGGTAATGATGAGCAGGACGCCGCTGCCCAGCACGATGATCCAGTTGCGAAGGCGGCGCATGGGCGGTCAGCGCTTACGCGCCAGCAGCACGGTCATGTCGTCGGAGAGTTCCGGCACGCCCGTCCATTCGCGCACGCGCTCCATCACGCTCTGGATGATCTGCGCTTCATCCCGGTCCGAGTTCTTGGCCACTAATTCGATGAGGCGCTCCTCGCCGAACATCTCGCCGTATTCGTTTTCGGGCTCGGTGATGCCGTCGGTGTAGCACACCAACAGGTCTCCACTGCGCAGCTCCAGCTTGCTCTCCTCATATTTCGAGAAAGGAAACGCGCCTACCACGGTGCCGTTGACTTCCAACTGCGTGGCCACGCCATCGCGGAAGAGCACGGGCTGCAGGTGGCCTGCGTTGGTATAGGTGAGCAACCCCGTCGCTTCATCGTAGATGGCAAAGAAGAAGGTGGCATATTTTTCCGGCGATGTTGTCGCGTAGAGCTGCTGATTCAGTTCCGAAACCATGCGAGCCGTCGAGAAACGCAGCCCATTCATCGTGTTATCCAACGACGACGCCGCTGCTTCCGAGGAAGCCCGCAGCTCCATGCGCATGGCCGCTTGAATGGTCGCCATCAACAGCGCGGCCGAAATCCCTTTGCCCGCAACGTCGCCCAGCGCGAGCGCCAGTTTTCCATCCACCAACTGGTAATCGTAGTAATCGCCCGACACCATGCGCGCCGGGTCGCACATTCCGAGCACCCGTAGTCCTTCGAAAACCGGCGGAGCCTTGGGGTACAACTGATCCTGCACTCCGCGCGCGATCTCGATCTCGGCCTGCATGCGCTCCTTCTCTTTGGCCACGGCGAGCAGCCGCTCTAGATTCTGCGTCATAGAGTTGAACGAAGTGCTCAGCTCGGCGAGCTGATCGCGCCCCGAAACCTGGATCAACTGTGAAAACTCGCCGTGCATCACACGCTGCGTCCCTTGGTACAACGAATGCACCGCACCGGTGATACTGCGCGACATCGAGATCCCAATGGCCAATCCCGCGATGGCTACGATCAGAAACGCGACGGCCACGACATAAAATACCGTCAGTACGCCGCCCTGCAGTTCGTCGCCGCCCGGCCTCAAGATCGTCGCGAGAATTGTAGACAGCCGCGTGTGGACCGCTAGTAGAGCGGAATCGGTTTTATTCGGATGCTCCCATTCCACCGCCGGGATCAGCGATCCCCAGCGCACATCCACGTCGAACCGATTCACAGGCGGCGGAATCGCCACCTGCGGCGCGTCGCCGCCGGCCGGCAGCAACCGAAAGTCCCCGTTACCTTGCGCACCAACTTTGGTGGAACCAGCGGTCATTTTTACTTTCTGCCGGCTTGCGGCGCCAGGTGCGACGACCGTGCCCGCATCCGAGGGGCCCGAAAAATCCCGCTGCAAGAAATAGAAGTCGCCCAACCCTGGCGCCAGCCCACTCAGGAAACGCCGCGAGAGGGGCATCACCACCAATGTCTGCTGATCGCCTGCGATGTCATCCGCCCAGGCATAATAACGTCCATTCCGTTCTGCTACGCCGCTCGCCTTAACGGGCAAGCCGGCAGGTAGATTCACGTCCGCTTCGGGCGGCCACTTTCGGCTCGTACCATTCTGAGCGGCCCACAGGATCAGCCCGGGAAAGCGCTGCCCCTGTGTTTCAGCCATGCGCTGGATCGTTTCCCGGGAGGCTTTCAAATCTTCGGCGACGGCCTGAAGCAGGATCAGCCGGCGGTCCAATTCGGATCGCACCACGTATGCCGCCGCTTGACCGGCCAGCATGTATCCGCCCAGCCCCACCAGGAGCAGGATAAGCAGAATCGGCAGAACAGCGATGAACAGGTACGCGACGATCAGCCGATTGCGCAGCCGCCAGGTTAGTTTGCGCAGCCCGATTCGCAACAGACGAAGCGCGATCCAGGCACCCAGGCAAAAGCTGACGAACGCGACGATTCCTTCAAATCCGGTGCCGGGCCAGGCGGCCAACGAAATGAGGTAGAGAAACAGGAAGAGTGCGAAGGCTTTGTCTACCTTCCCGGACTTGCTCCAAAGAGATTTGATGGAAAGCTTCACACGCGCGATTTGGCGATCTCCGGAGTTTCCGAAGCCGCTTCCGGCAGCGGCTTTTCCGGCTCCAGGAAATAGCGGGTCAACTGCTCTTGCAAGATGCCCAGCGCCGTTTCGGGATCGTCGGCGTACTGAAACAGGCTCAGATCCTCCCGCGAGATGGTCCCATGCTCCACCAGCGCCTCGAAGTTCAGCACCTCGCGCCAGAATTTCGTCCCGTACAGGACGATCACGATCTTGCTTTCGAGCTTGCGTGTCTGGGCCAGCGTCATCACCTCGAACATTTCGTCCATGGTTCCAAATCCGCCCGGAAAGATGATCATGGCCTTGGCCAGATACGCAAACCAGAATTTGCGCATGAAGAAGTAATGAAACTCGAACGACAATTCGGGAGTGATGAAAGGATTCGGCCTCTGTTCGAACGGCAATCCTATGTTGAGCCCGATAGTTTTGCCCCCCGCATCCGCCGCGCCGCGATTGGCCGCCTCCATAATCCCCGGCCCGCCTCCAGAACAGATGACGAAACGGTGCGAGGCTGAATCCAGTTTGCTCGACCATTCGGTGACCAGACGCGCCAAGGTTTGCGCGTCGCGATAGTAACGGCTCATTGCGCCTTCTTCACTGATCCTGGCCGAGCCGAAGAAAACGATGGTGTCCTGGATCTTCTCGTCCCGAAAATGCGACAGCGGCTCGAGATATTCGGACAGGATGCGCAATCCTCGCGCGTCCGGGCTTTCGAGAAAAGTCTCGTTCAGATACGCCACTGGCCGGTGGCTGTTATTCGAGTGGTCGTCGATCATGAAGACGGGGTTAGAGGGCCTTCCAAGCGCTCCAAACGCTTCTCCAATTGTCTCACTGTCTTCAGCAAATCAGGCAGTTTCGGAAATGCCGTGATGGCGCGCAGCCATTCGCGCGCTTCAAACGCAGGCGATCCCGACATCACCGCGCCTGGGGCCACGTCGCCGCCGATGCCGCTCTGCGCGTAGATCACCGCGTTATCGTGAATGGTCAGATGACCCGAGATGCCCACTTGTCCGGCGAGCAAGACGTTTTTCTCGAGCACCGATCCGCCCGCCAGGCCAGTCTGCGCGCAAATGATGTTGTCCTCTCCCACCACGCACGCGTGCCCCACCTGCACCAGGCTGTCGATCTTGGCGCCACGCTTCACGCGAGTTTCGCCCACCGTGGCGCGATCCACCGACGTGAGGGATTGGATCTCCACATCATCCTCGATGACGGTCACGCCGGATTGCACAATCTTGAAGTGCGTCCCTTCGCGCGTTTTGGCGAAGCCGAATCCGTCCGCGCCCACCACCACACCGTTCTGTAGAATCACGCGGTCGCCGATGCGGCAATTTTCGCGAACCACGGCGTGAGACTGTGCACAGAAATCGTCGCCGATCCGGGCGCCCTCGTAAATCACCACGTGCGGATGCAGCACCGCGTTCCTGCCGATGATCACCTGCTCGCCCACCACCGCGAACGCTCCCACCGAGGCTCCTTCGCCAATCTTCGCCGACCGTGCTATCGAGGCTTGCGGATGAATCCCCGGTTTCGGCTGCGGCGGCTGGTAAAAGAAAGCCAGCGCACGCGCAAAATCGTGATAGGGATTGGCCGATACCAGGCTGGCCGGTTGTGAGGCTTCGAGCGGCTGCTTCACTAAAATCGCTCCGGCGCGCGTCTCCTTCACTTTCGGCGCGTACTTCGGATTGGCCAGGAAAGTAACCTCAGTGGGACCGGCGCGCTCCACGCCAGCCACTCCGGTGATCTCAATGCCAGGGTCGCCATGCAGTGTGCAGCCCAGCCGGGCGGCCAGATCGCCCAAGCGAATCCGCTCAATCGTGGACATGATGATGGCTTTATTGTATCCGCGCGGGTGCAAGTACCCATGTCGATTGGATGGCCGTTCTCGGGTAGCAGCCTTAGCGGACAAACCGGCGGCGGGGCCGATTCGATGCTTAGATGCGTGTGTTCAGGTACATCCTGCGGCTGATCTTTGCGCTCGAAGCCCTGGGCTTCCTCAGCTTCGCGTTTTTCACTCTTCGTCATTCCACGGTGATTGCGGCCAATCCCCGGCTGCATCTGGGAAGGCACTCGATTCTGGAGATTTTCTGGCTCACGGTTTTGCTGGCCGCCTTGGCAGCCCTGGCCGCATGGCGGCTGGAGCGGGGCGATCCATTGGGCCGCTGGTCGCTGTTGGCCTCATCTATCTTTAATTTGCTCTTGTTCCCGGTGGGGAGCGTGGTGGCGATTGCGGGCATCTTCTATTTCATCCGCAATCCCCCGGTCGACGCACTACCTGTGCGTAAACACCAACCGATACAGGGCGATGGCACCAGCAAATGGTCAGGCGCGCTGTTCATGTTGGGCCAGCTGGTGTGGGGCGTCTTCGTTCTCACTTCCATCAGCCATTGGACCGCCGCCAGAGGAATGCCGCAGATCCATTCCGAAGCTCTCTTTTGGATCACGCTGGGCGGCGCGGTCTATAGCGCCATTCTCTTCCATGAGCTGGGACACCTGGTTTTGGGCGACATTGTCCGGTTCCGGCTGATCGGTTTCGGCATAGGGCCGCTGAGCTGGGCCTCCGCCGGAGGACGCTGGCGAGCACACATGCGCTACGACAAGCTGTTGGGCGGCCACACCGCCATGGTGCCCACCACGCCCCGGAACCTGCGGGAGCGGGTGATGATCCTCACGCTCGGTGGGCCGCTGGCGTCCGCGCTGCTGGGGGCCATCGGAGCTATTTGTCTCCTCTTGATTCCGGGTCCCGCGTGGCCGGCTGCGATAGGGCGGGCCGTCGCGCTCGCCACCGGTTTTGCGTGGGGTGACTTTCTGTTCAACCTGATGCCCATCGCGACGGAAGCTCAATATTCCGACGGAGCACTGCTCTGGCAAATGTCCCGGCGCGGCCCCTGGTGCGACTTTCATTGTGCCAATCACTACATGGGGCTGTCCCGTACCACCGCGCTCCGTCCGCGCGACTGGCCCAAGGACATGGTGGTTCGCGCCGCCGAATTCGCCGCCCAGCTTCCCGAACCCGCTGGATCATTCGCCATGACCTATCTGCACTTCCTGGATGGTGGCGACTGGCAACTGGCCCTCACCTGGCTCGATAAAGCGCGCCAGGCGGCGCGTGCCGGCAGCAAGCTGGCTCTCGCACTGACCATCGATCGTGCTTACCTGGAAGCTTTCCACTGCCGCGATGGACGTGAAGCCCAGCGTCTGTTCGAGCAAGCGCCGCCGCGCGAGGATTCGATCGACTATTGGCGCGCCCGCGCTACAGTGCAGGCTACTCAAGGCAACTTGTCCGGCGCGGCAGCCACCTGGAGCAAAGCCTGGGAGATGGCCCAAAAACGTCCAGCCACCGGCATCAACGATATGGATCGCGAACAGCTTCGATTGGTCAGGGTATGGCTGGAGGAGCTGCGCGCTCAACCGGTCTCCGCTTAGCTCCTGAGTTTAACCCACAAGCTCAACCCACCAGCTTAACTCTTCTTCCTGGTGGTCGGTTTTGGCTTGAGTGTGTTGACGTATTCGTAGCTGATTGCGAGATACTTTCGCAGTTCACCAGCCTTGCCGAGCAGTTCGTTGGAACCCGGACGTATTGCGTTTCTTCTTTGCCGCCATGGCACCGAATTATATACAAGACCGCTCCAAGGCGGACCGGAAAGCCTGCGCCTGCGGATCGTCGAGCTACTTGACAATGAGACACTAAAGTTTGATAATGGCGTTAGGCTAATATGAGAGCCGGATTCTCAGCCGAAAGATTGAGGGAAGAATGAGCAAAATCATAGGTATAGACTTAGGAACGACCAATTCCGTCGTTTCCGTCATGGAAGGCGGCCAGGCTGTCGTCATTCCGAACCAGGAGGGTGGCCGGACAACGCCGTCCGTCGTCGCTTTCACCAAGGCCGGGGAACGGCTGGTGGGCACGGTGGCCAAGCGCCAATCCGTCACCAACCCGGAGAACACCGTCTATTCGATCAAGCGCTTCATGGGCCGCCGCTTCAATGAAGTGAGCGAGGAAATGAAGCTGGTTCCGTACAAAGTGGTCGCCGGCGAAAACGGCGACGCTCGCGTAGAGATCAACGGCAAGAAATACTCACCGCCAGAGATTTCGGCGATGATTCTCACCAAGTTGAAAGAAGCCGCCGAAGCCTATCTGGGTGAAAAGGTCACCAAGGCCGTCATCACGGTGCCGGCTTACTTCAACGATACGCAGCGCCAGGCCACCAAGGACGCCGGGCAGATCGCGGGCC
>JBEKLB010000005.1:0-39638 GCA_050010415.1 Bryobacteraceae bacterium
GGGTCGAATATGGATGCCTGGAACATGGATTCTCCCGTTGGTGCTGTCCTGCTCACTCGCGGCGCAGAATCGGTCCGAGCGCTCCTGGAAATTCGCCGTCTCCGGCGACTCGCGCAACTGCGGCGATATCGTGATGCCCGCCATCGCAGCGGGCGTTCACAAAAGCGGCGCCGTTTTCTACTGGCATTTGGGGGACTTCCGCGCCATCTACCGGCTGGACGAAGACATGTCCCCGCCCGCCGATCTTGGTTTGCACAATCCCCCGCTCGAAACCCCCACCTATCTAAAGGAAACCTGGCCCAATTTCATCTCCCATCAGATTGTGCCTTTCGGGTCTCTTCCCGTTTATCTCCTGATGGGCAACCATGAAGCGATTCCGCCCATGTCGCGCGAATCCTGGCTGGTGCAGTTCGCCGATTGGTTGGAAGCGCCCGTGCTTCGCGCGCAACGCCTGAAGGACGATCCGTCCGATCACAAGCTGCATTCCTACTATCACTGGACCGAGCGCGGCATCGATTTCATTTCGCTCGATAACGCCACTCCGGAGCAATTCGATCCCGATCAGATGAAATGGCTCCACGCCGTGCTGGCGCGCGATGAAGCGTCCAGCGAGATTCGCAGCATCGTGGTGGGAATGCATGAAGCGCTACCCGACAGCATGAGCCGGATGCACAGCATGAGCGACTCCCCGCTGGGCGAAAAAAGCGGACGCGAAGCTTACGAAGCACTGTGGCACGTTTACGACTCCAGCCACAAACGCGTGTACGTTCTGGCCAGCCACTCGCACTTTTACATGGACAATATTTTTGAAACCGCCGCCTGGAAGGACAAGGTACTTCCCGGCTGGATCATTGGAACGGCCGGCGCTCAGCGCTACAAGCTTCCGCCCGAAACCACGCCCGCGCAGCACGCCCAAACGAATGTCTATGGTTATATGATCGCTACCGTTAGCCCCGATGGCGCAGTGTCGTTTGAATTCCAACGCTTGAGCATCCAAGAGCTTCAGGCCATAAATGGCTCAGCATATCCGGAGGCGCTGGTGCGCTGGTGCTTTGAAAACAACCATCAATAATCAGGCACCAATAATCAGGCACCAATAATCAGGCACCAATAATCAGACCACGCGAGCGGGCGGGGCTCCAAACATTTGTTCGGTCTCGCGATTCAGCAGAACCCAAAAGCCATAAACCCCGAGGGCCGTGCCCAGGGGAACGCTGAGCAGATCCAGTGCCGACAAGATGATTCCGGCCATGCGAGCCCAGGGCCTGAATTGTACTAGCCCGATGCCAATGATCAGGCCCGGCAGCGAGAGCACCAATATCAGAACGAACACGAATGCCCCGATGGCCCCCAGAATCGGCACCGCCGGAAAGCCCTCCGGCGTATGGTCCGACAATCCCACGAAAGCAGACAAGCCGCCAAAAATCATCAGTATGACGATCGCGGCAAAGACACCGAGCGCCCCAAACACGATGTGCAGAATCCCCAAGATCTTCACGTGCTGTGCCATGCGCCCTCCGAATGTCTCGATTCTACACTCTATACGAAGCGATTAACGCGCTGGTTCCGCTATTTGTCGAACGTAATCTTCGAGTCGGCGCCGAAGCGATGGTACTCGGTGTACCGGATAGTCAGCCTGACCCGCTGCGCTCCGCCTTTGAAGTACAGGGTATCGTCGCCGTACGTGGTGACCGGGAACCAGAAATCACCGTCCACTTTCTGACGCAGCGTGGTGAAATGCGGAAACAGATTTTCGCTCTTCAGTGTGTGGATCTGCGGCACTGCCTGGCCTTCGCTGCGGATCACCGAATAATCCTTCTTCGACACCCATAGCATGCCCTCAAACAATCGCTGCCCGTCCAGAATTTGCCTGGGACGAATCTGGACGACAAAACAATCCACGCCATCCATGCTCTCTTCGCCGCGAAATTGCGTTTGGTACAGGAACGCCTGGTCCTTGGTTAATAGAAAAGGCTGTATCTCGCGCATGTCGTGGAAATCTTCGTCGGTCAGCTTCAGATGCGTCAGGGTGGCAAAGGGCTTGCCCACCATCTGCTCCGAGCGCTCCTGAGCAGGAGAAAAGATAATGTCGCGCACTTCGCTGTAGGTGCCTTGAATCAAACCGCTCGCATTCATCTCATCGAGCGTAACCGTTTGTCGATACGTGTAGTTGCCTTGTACCTGCGCGGTTTCAGTCTCACGCGCTGCAATCAGCCGGGTGAGATTCGCGGGAGGATCTTCCGCCATGGTGAGCGCGGGAAACGCGGCGGAAAAAACGAGCGCGGATGCTAGCATGAAGCGAATGCGCCAGTTCCTGACGACGGTGTCCCTGGTTTGGATAGCCACTTGCATCGCAGCCTACGTTTACTCTCAACAACAGCATATATCTTCGATGCTGGCGCTGGCGGTGGTGCCGGCGTTTCTTCTGGAGTTGGCATTCTATCTTTTCCCAGGGTTCCCAGGGGCGCGAAAAAGCTTCGACGCGCTGGGAGGGAAACCGCTGCGGGCCGCGCTCTTGACAGTCAGCGGCGTGCTCCCTTACCTCATCGAAGCCTTGGGGACGCGGGCCTTTCATCTGGTGATTTTCGTGGAATTGCTCGCCATGGTTTTCGTGGCAGCGTTCTGGTACGTATGGCTGCGCCGCGCAATATTCGTCGACCTGTTGTTCCTCGGTTTCATGGCGGCGGTCTATTTGAGCAGGCCCTTCGAACGCATTTATGGGCACCCGGCGCCGCACGCCTCTCTCGCGGTTCTCGGCCAGCTGATGTGGATCCGGCTGGGGTTGATGGCGGTGCTTTCCCTGCGATCCCTCGACGGCGTGCGTTTCGGCCTCATCCCGACCAGCGAGGAATGGCGCATAGGCGTCCAACATTTTCTCTATTTCCTGCCGATCGGCGCGGCGCTCGCCTATGTTGTACGCCTGGGACAATTCCATCCGCGTCCGCAGCCCTGGTGGCAGTTCGGAGTGTTACTGGTGCTGACTTTTTGGGGGATTTTCTGGGTGGTCTCGCTGGCCGAGGAGTTCTTTTTTCGTGCGTTCCTGCAACGCGTGATCGCGTGTGGAGCGCACAGCGAGACCGTGGGCTTGTTGGTTGCCGCGGCCCTTTTTGGACTGGTGCACCTGCCGTTCCAGAAATTCCCTAACTGGCGTCTCGGGATTGTCGCCGGAGTGCTCGGCATTTTCTGCGGGCTGTCACTATTAAGGGCGCGCAGTGTGCGGGCCAGCATGGTGACGCATGCGCTGGTGGCCACCACGTGGCGGATGTTTTTTTCGGCCTGAGGCCACACCTTACAGCAAAACTTCAGGTGTCGGCGCTAGCATAAAGGCATCATCATGCAGGTGCTGGTTGTCGAAGATGAGCGTCGCATGGCGGAACTGCTGCGGCAGGGCCTGGAGGAAGAGGGCCATTCGGTGGTGCTGGCGGGCAACGGACGCGACGGGCTGGCGATTGCGGAGTCGCATCCATTTGACGCAATTTTACTGGACGTGATGCTGCCGGGGCTGGACGGTTTTTCGGTCGCCAAGAAGTTGCGCGCGGCGCGCAACCAGACCCCCATCCTGATGCTCACCGCGCGCGACGCCACGCACGATATCGTGGAAGGCCTGAACCTGGGCGCGGACGACTATTTGGTAAAGCCTTTCTCGTTTGAAGTGCTGCTGGCGCGCTTACGGGCGGTGTCGCGGCGGGGCGCAATCGCGCAGCCGCCGGTGCTGCAGGTGGCCGATCTTTCCCTCAGTCCAGCGGTACGCGAGGTGACGCGCGGGGGCCGAAAAATCGCCCTGACACGCACCGAGTACGGGCTGCTCGAGCTGTTGATGAAGCGCGCGGGGCGCGTGGTGACGCGAGAAAACCTGATCGAATCGGTGTGGGGGTTTGACTCGGAAGTACGCAGCAACACGCTGGACGCATTCATCCGGCTGCTGCGCGACAAAGTGGACACCGAAGGCGAGAAGAAGCTGATCCAGACGGTGCGGGGCGTGGGCTACTGCTTGCGGGCGGAGGAAGCTTGACCGACCATCGATCCAGTTGGTCCATCGGAGCGCGGCTCACCCTGTGGTATTCGCTGGTGCTGCTGGCGGGGCTCGCGCTGTTCGGCGCCGGGATCTGGATCGTGGTGACGCATAGTTTGACCGCCACCATCGATGAGGCCTTGGGCGCGCAGGCCAAGGGTGTGGCCACGGTTCTTCGTACAGAATACAACCCAAAGCGGCCGGACCATCTTCGGGAAGAATTGTCGGAATACGCCGAGGCCACGCCGGAAGGCCGGTGGATTGAGGTTCGCGGCTCGCAGGGCGAGGTGCTGCTGGGAGGCGGAGTGGAAGCCGCAACCGCGTCCAGCAACCATTACCGGACGCTCCAGACTGAGGCCACCATGCCAGGACGACGCTATCGAATCCTGGTGGCTGCTCCGCTGGAAGGAACCGAATTGATGCTGCGGCGCTTGCGCGAGGTGCTCTTGTGGGCCACGCCCTTGGTGTTGCTGATCGGTTCGCTGGGCGGATATTGGATGAGCCGCAGGGCGCTCCAGCCGGTGGATGCGCTCACGCGCGCCGCGCAGACTATCGGCATCAAGAATCTTTCGCAACGCCTGGAGGTTCCCGCAGCGGGCGATGAGCTACAGCGTCTTTCTGAAACCTGGAACAGCATGCTGGAGCGGCTGGAAGCAGCGGTGAAACGATTGTCGCAATTCACGGCGGACGCGTCGCACGAACTGCGGACGCCCATCACTCTGATCCGCGCCACGGCCGAGCTGACCCTGCGGCGCGAACGGTCCGCGGAAACCTATCGCGAGGCTCTCAAGCAGATCATCGATGAAACGGATCGAACCGCGCGCTTGATCGAGGATCTGCTGTCGCTGGCGCGCGCCGATGCGGGACTGCCCGCCTGGCCGTTGGATCGAGTGGAATTGACGCCGCTGGTACGCGACGTTTGCGAGCAGGGCCAGATTCTGGCGCAGGAACGGCAGCTCGAAATTTCGACCGACGCGCCGGAGCAGCCGGTTTACGTCGACGCCAACGATCCTGCACTCAGGCGTTTGCTGCTGTTGCTGGTAGACAACGCACTGAAGTATACGCCCGCCGGCGGCCACATCACGGTTTCGGTGGCGCTCGATTCGTCCGGTCCCACGGTGACGGTGAGCGACACCGGCATCGGGATTCCGGACGCAGCGCTGCCCCACGTTTTCGAGCGCTTCTATCGCGTGGATGAGTCGCGCAATCGAGAGGCGGGGGGCGCGGGGCTGGGGTTGTCGATCGCGCAATGGATCGCCGAGCGGCACCACGCGCGGCTGGAGGCGGAAAGCGTAGTGGGGCAGGGGTCGGCGTTCCGAGTGCGGTTTCCGCAGGTGTAAGGTAAGTACTCTACTCAAGCTGCGCCGCCAAATGGTCGATAGATCGTTAGGTGCGTTCGTCCGCAGTTTTTATCCTGTTGTTGAGTAGTGTTAGCACTTCCGCGTGGGCTCTCACTGTGCAGGACGGCCGCACGGCGGCTGCGGTAAGCGAGCAAACCTGCGTTGCTCCCAAATCGGTAGCTGTGTTTCAGCCGGTGGACCGGCAAGCCTTTGTCTGGTTTGTCGCATTGCAGGTGCGCGCGGGCGACCAACTGCGCGTGGAATGGCTGGATCCTACAGGCGCGATTTCCACCACCGCAGATTACCCTGACCTGCCGAACTCCGGCGAGTTGTGCTTCACCGCACAGCTTCCGATCGCCGGATTTGCGCCCGCGTCTCAGCCTGGAAACTGGACGGTGCGCGCGGTGTCGAATGGCGCAGTGGCGTTCTCGCGAACTTTCACCATTGCGGCCGACACCGACAACGGAGGTCCAGTGGTAACCAGCGTGACGTGGTCTGGCGAGCAGGCGCAAGAGATCGACTTCACGGTGCGCGGCAAGAATTTTCAGCCCGGCTCGCTGGTACTGATCGCACAGTATAAGCAAGCCGGCGGCTGGAGCTATCTGGCGAGCTTGCAGCCGCGTGATACCACGGCGAATCAGTTGACCGTACACTACGCGGGACTGCCGGCCAACGAATATCTGGTTATTGTGGAAAGCCCCGATCAGCGCATGAGCCGGCCAATGCCGTTCCTGATCTCGACCGGCGGCTACAAACTGCCAACGGCGGCGGGCGTGCCGTGGGTGGTCACGCAAGGTCCGTACGGCACGTTCTCGCATTGGGGCAATAGCCTGCATGCTTTCGACATTGCGCCGCGCTCCGGTCCGTTAAATGCCGGAAGCTGCGTGGTGGCGATGAAGGCGGGAATTGCGTACACGCACGATCTCGGGCTGATGCAGGATCATCGGCATCATTCGTTCGGAAACTATGTCACCATCGACCACGGCAACGGCGAGTATAGCCACTACGCGCATCTGGCTAGCGGCACGTTTGTGGTCAAGAACGGCGAGCGCGTGGAACAGGGACAAGCTCTCGCAACCGCTGGAAACAGCGGCTACACGCTCGGGGAGGGCGGCGGCTATCACGTACACGTCAGCGTGACGCGGGCGCTTCCCATTTCGTCCATGAGCGTTCCATTCCAGTTCGACGATTTGCCGAACTGGACGCGTGGCAGCGGCTATCGGACCGTCGTGTCGGGCAATGTATCCCCGCTGTGCGATTGCGGCTCACGGCGAACGCTGGCAGGACCAAGCTCGAGTTCCCCGGAAGGACAGTTTTCCGGTACGGTTTCAATCGAGCAGTGGTGGAGCGATTTGATCGCCGTGTCCAGAGGATCGAAACTCCTGGAAGTCACACTTTCCTGGACCGGAGCCCCCGCGGATTTGGACCTGCATTTGATGAGCCCGAGCGGACGCCATTACGCCGCGTATGCCGACACCACCGGATATTCAGGGGACACCAACCCCAAGACCTTTCGTGTGCCGAATCCCGAGACCGGCCTGTGGCGGATTTCGGTGCAGGGTATGCGAGGGCCCGGCGCTATCAACTTTGGAGTGGCGACGTCAGGGACGAAAAACCACCTGCGCGCGTCTCGCTAGCTTTTCAGCAAATCTTCACGCGGCCCGCGTAGGATGGCGCTATGCGTAAAACTCCGTTATTTCTGCTGGTTCTCGCCGTTGCGTTCGCGCAAAGCGGATATCACCAGGTGAAAAAGATCGCAATTCCCGGCGACGGGTTCTGGGATTACTTAATTACCGATCCCGACACGGGCCGCATCTTCGTCTCCCACGGCACGGAAGTGGATGTGGTGGACGGCAAGAAGGGCGAGGTGGCGGGAAAAATCACTGGCCTGAAGCTGGTGCATGGCATCGCACTCGCACCTGAGTTCCACCATGGCTTCATCAGCGATGGCGGCGCGAACACAGTGGTAGTTTTCGATATGGCCACACTCGCGAAAGTGGGCGAGGTTGCCGCCGGGACGAATCCGGATGGGATCATTTACGATCCAGGCAGCAAGCGGGTCTTCGCCTTCAACGGACGCAGTGGAAATGCGACGGCCGTGGACGCCGAGAAGGGAACACTGGCCGGGACGGTGACTCTGGAAGGAAAGCCGGAATTTCCGGCCCCAGATGGCAAGGGACACGTCTACGTCAATATCGAAGACAAGAGCGAGGTGATGGATATCGACGCCAAGACGCTGATGGTGGTTCACAAATGGCCGCTCGCGCCGTGCGAAGAGCCATCCGGCATGGCGATGGATACCAAAACCCGGCGCCTGTTTTCCGGTTGCGACAACAAGATGATGGCGGTAATGGACGCCGACACGGGTAAGGTTGTCACCACTGTGCCCATTGGCGACGGCGTGGACGCAACGTGGTTCGATCCGGGAACGAAATATGTTTTGAATTCCTGCGGGCAGGATGGTGTGCTGACCGTGATTCACGAAGATTCACCCGACAAATATACGGTGGTGGAAAACGTGCCGACGGCCAAGGGCGCGCGGACCATGGCTCTCGATCCGAAGACGCACAGCGTGTATCTCGCCCTGGCCGAAGTTCAAATGCTGCCTCCCGCCGAGGGCGACGCCAAGGGACGGCCGCGCCGCAAGGTAGTACCCGGGACCTTCGGGCTGCTGGAATTTGGGAAGTAGAGCTGCGATCTTAGCGCGCGGTCTCCGGGAAACCCGCTTGTACAGCGGCACGTCCTTTGTGTTACGCTGCACACAAACCATGCCTGATATTCTCGTCAAGAAACCCCTCGCCATGATCAAGGAGGAGTGTGACGAGGTAGGCGAGCATACTCTCAAGCGCGCCCTGGGAGCCACCAATCTGATTGCTCTCGGCATAGGGGCCATTATCGGCACTGGCATTTTCGTTCTTACCGGACAGGTGGCCGCGCAGAACTCGGGGCCCGCCGTCGTGCTCTCGTTTATATTTGCCGGCGTGGCGTGCGCTTTCGCCGGACTGTGTTACGCCGAATTCGCCTCGCTGATTCCTATCGCGGGCTCGGCTTACACTTACGGCTACGCCACTTTGGGCGAGTTGGTCGCCTGGATCATCGGCTGGGATCTGATTCTGGAATATGCTTTCGGCGCCGCAACCGTGGCGTCTGGCTGGGCTGCGAATGTGGTGCAGTTGCTGGCGCGGCTGGGCATTGATCTCCCGCCACAATTTATCGCCACGCCGGGAACCCAGCTGGCCTATTATCGCCACTTCTGGCAACCTGTCGCTTCGTTGCCGGCCGGCGTAGACGTGGCTTCACTGCCGCACGCCACGGCCGTCTTCAATGTAGTTGCGTTTCTCGTGATTGCGCTCGTCACCACGATCCTGGTTATCGGTATACAGGAGTCGGCAACCATCAATAGCGCGATCGTGTTCGTCAAGGTTGGGACGGTTTTGGTCTTCATCGCCATCGCCGGCGCGTTTGTCTGGCATCATCTGCCCCAGGCTAAAACCAACTGGACGCCGTTCATTCCACCTAACCAGGGAACCACGGGCGAGTTCGGCTGGTCTGGTGTGATGCGCGGCGCCGGGAAGATTTTCTTCGCGTATATCGGATTTGACGCCGTATCAACCGCTGCGCAGGAGGCCAAGAATCCGCAAAAGGACATGCCCGTCGGCATTTTAGGATCGCTGACGCTATGTACCATCCTCTATATCGTGACGGCGTTTCTGCTCACGGGCGTTATCAGCTACACGCGCTTGAACGTGGGCGCGCCCATCGCGCTGGGTATCGCCGAAACCGGCGTGCAGTGGGGTGAGTTTCTGGTCCTGATCGGAACCATCATGGGTTTGAGCACCGTGATGCTGGTGATGTTGCTGGGCCAATCGCGCGTGTTTTTCTCCATGTCGCGCGACGGTCTGCTGCCGCGCTGGGCGGGCGCCGTGCATCCGCGCTTCCGTACTCCGTGGATCTCCTCTATCGTGGTTGGCGTGTTCGTCGCGTTTCTCCCGGCCATTCTGCCCATAGGAGTTTTGGACGAGATGACCAGCATCGGCACCCTGCTGGCATTCATGATCGTGTGCGCCGGCGTCTGGGTGCTGCGGGTGCGCCGCCCGGATCTGCATCGGCCCTTCAAGACTCCCCTGGTGCCGCTGGTGCCGATCCTAGGCATCGTCTCTTCGTTCGCCCTGATGGCTTTCCTGCCGCTCAATACCTGGATCCGGCTGGTGGTGTGGCTGATCATCGGCATGGTGATTTATCTGACCTTCGGCCGCAAGCACAGCCGCGTGCGGGAGTACGTGGCGGATCACGACAAGCTGTCGCCGGCAAAGCGGTAGCCGAGGTCACCGACTACGTTCGTCGCTAACCCAGATTCGCGATTTGCGAGCTGAGAGCCGAAATCAAGAACCACCGCCGCTCTTCTGAGAGTAGCGTCCCGAACTGCAAACTCGGGCGCTCGCGGGACCTAAAGCTTAACGTTATCACTCGGTAGTTAGGGCCTCCGCGTGGTCCGTAGGACGCTTCGCCTTCCGTTACAGACTCAAGATCAGACCACCGAAACCGCCTCGTCCAGCCGAAAGGTCCCACGCCTTCGAAAACGGTGCCTTCATCGCCGCTACGTGCGACGGCAATACGGCCGCAAGCCGTCATAATAGCTTGGGAGCCGAATAACATGGTGCCGAGGACGAAAGGGATTCCAAACAGAGATTGACCTAAATCAAACCTCCCCGCTTGGAACTGCGAGCCATAGAGTCCACCGAGGCTGAATCCCGACCACACTAGCATGAATGGAACCAGGAACCAGGCCTGCGACGACCGCGTAGTCGCACCGGTGATGAACCCGCCTGCCGTCGTGTTGAACGACGCGCCGAGTGGAGGATTCGATACGTCGAAGACAGTCGCCCCATAAGGTTGAACAAGCTCGGAAAAACGAAAGCTTGCCCCACATCTACGGCATAGAGCGGTGTCAACGCTGACGTTAATGTCAGCGGAAGGAAGACGATTCCGGCATCGCAAGCACAAGCATGTGCTTACGTCCGAATAGCCGCTGTTGAACAGGGTCTGCATGGTTCGTTTGCCGGCGAAGGAATCGCATTCGCTCAAAATAATAGCAGATTTACAGCGGAGCGCAAGAGGAAAATAAACCGCCCCGTGATCTCTGGGATCCGACGACTGAGACAATGGAACTGAAGCTACGGCGGTCTATTCCAACGACACTGGCCGGTCAAAAACCACATCCAGCGTGGACCCTTGCCGCAGTTCCACCTCTTTGCCGCGCGTGAGCATTACCGTCGCAAGTCCGACCGCCGAGCCAACACCTGCCCCGATCCCAGCGCCTTTCCAGCTCCGGTGGGCGAGTCCCCCAATGCCGGCACCGCTGCCCGCCAGGATCGCGATGCGTTCGGCATCCTGGCCCTTCCCAGGCGCTTGTTCGATGGTATTCTCGCCGCCCACCACCTTCTGGCCGGTCTCGCCCGAGTCCACCGCGCTCAAGTGCGGCGAGAACTTGTAGACTTTGCCGCTCCCAAGTGTCAACGTTTCCAGACGGATCGCAAGCTGCGCCCGGCCTTTGACGCGTCCGCTTCGCTGCGAGTCGGCAACCACGCCCTGGACGTAACTTCCAGCCGGCACCGCGATGTCGCCAGCGTTCGCAATGGGCACGGCGGTTCGCAAATAAACATAGTCGCCCGCCTGAGCCGTGCGCGTATTCACGGAGTTTTCCATGCGCAGCAGGACGTGGGCTCCTTGAGGGATTTCGGCAGCCGTGACGGCCGATACGGACATTGTCAATAATGAGAATAGGATACGAGAGCGATTCATGGATCGATGCTCCTAACTATCCGCATCATACCGCCCTTTCACCCAGACTGAGTTGTTTCCCCGATTTGGTCCGCGATGTTCCCCTAGGGTCTATAAGGCTTTCGTACCGATCGGCCGATAAGAGTACGGGTGCATGGCGTGCGTTTGATCCCTCGCAATCTGGCCGGATGGCTCGTCGAAAGCCGCGCTGGGCAAATCCAGGATCCTGTCCAGCGCCTGCGCTACTTACAGACCAGCATGGGATCTTTGAGCGGCCAGCCGGTGCTCCACGCGTCTAAGTCCCGGCGTATGAAAAGGTTCGCGGCACTGGGTCTGGCGCTGCTGTTGGGCGGCATTCTGATCCCGAAATACAAGGCTTCTTCGAGCGTAAAGGCTCCCGCGCCGCCGCGGCCAATTGCACCCACAGCGCTCCGCATCGGAGCGGACGTATTAACGCCCGACGCGATTCCAGCCGACACCACTCCCAACGTCTGGGTGGTGGACCAATCGCGCGATTTCGAAACGTTCAGCAATGGATTGCGGATTGACGATCGCTACGTCAAGCCGAATCAGAAGCGTATCTTTTATCCTGTCTATCAACGCGGAGCCATCGATGCGGGGCAGCCTGAGTGGCGCTCCGAACCTGCGGGCATCGTCTATCACACCACCGAGAGCGATCAGGCGCGCTTCACCGCCGACGAGAATGCCAGGCTGAAGCGGATTGGCAAGGCCGTAATTGGAGTGGTGCAACAGAACCGCAGCTATCATTTCCTGATCGATCGTTTTGGCCAGGTGTTCCGCATTGTTCCCGAAACCGACGTGGCCAATCACGCCGGTTATTCAGTGTGGGCCGACGGCAATAGCATCTTTGTGAACTTGAACAGCAGTTTCCTGGGCGTCGCTTTTGAGACGCAGACCCAGCTCGGCGATCTGCCTTCGGCCAATCCGGCCCAGGTGCACGCCGCGCGCATCCTTACCGAGATGCTTCGCGCTAAGTATCGCATTCCGCAATCGAACTGTGTAACGCATGCGCAGGTTTCCGTGAATCCAGACAACATGTTGGTGGGTTATCACACAGACTGGGCGGGTAACTTTCCGTTTCGCGATCTGGGCTTGAGAGACAACTACGCCGTTCCGCCCCCTAGCATTTACGCCTTTGGGTTCAACTACGATCCCACCTTTGTGCACGCTACCGGCGTTCGCCTCTGGCAAGGTCTCGCTCTGGCCGAAGATCAGATGCAAACGCAGGCCGCCTCGCGCGGCATCCCCGTGTCCCGTTACAGAGCAATTCTTCAAAAGCAATATAAGGAGATACTGGCGGCGCTCAAGGCTGCGGCCACCGCCAGCGACAATCGTCATGAGACATAACGACAAAGTGAATAATTCCGCGGTGGGATTGGATGTCGGCACCAGCCGCATCTGCCTGGCGCAACGGGTGGGCGAAGAGTTTCAATATGAGACGCAGTTAAATGCTTTCGTCACCATTCCATTTTCGAAAATGACGGAAAGCGTGCTCAAGAAAGAAAAGGTGCCGCACACCGTCAGCGGAGCCGATATCGTGGTGCACGGCAACGAATCGGACCGGTTTGCCGACGTGCTCAATATGGAGACACGCCGCACCATGGACAAAGGTGTGCTCAATCCGGCCGAGCCGGAGAGTCTGGGCATGCTGCGCAAGATCGTTGAGAGTCTGGTCGATCCGGTAAAGGACCGGCAGAAGCTTTGTTTCACCGTGCCGGCCGCGCCGCTCGGCGCCGAGGACAATCTTACCTATCACGAAGCTACGGTGCGCCGCATTTTGAGCGACCTGGGCTACGAAGTGAAAAGCATCAATGAAGGCCTGGCGGTGATTTACTCGGAACTGGAAAGCTCCAACTACACCGGCATCGGCATCAGTTGCGGCGGCGGGTTGTGCAACGTCTGCGTGGCCTATCTGTCGGTGCCCGTGTTCAGCTTTTCCATTCCCAAAGCCGGTGACTACATTGACACCAGCGCGGCAGCCATTACCGGCGAGCGCGCCAACCGGGTGCGCATCGTCAAAGAGGACTCGTTCCACTTCAACGGCTTCTTCGCCGACAAGCTGCAGCAGGTGCTGGGGGTTTACTACGACGAAATGATCCAGTCGCTGGTGCAGGGCATGAAGCAGTCCTTCTCCAACTCGCGCAATCTTCCCAAGTCCACCCGCCCACTGCCTATCGTGCTGAGCGGCGGCACTGCGCTGCCGGAGGGTTTCCGCGACCGGTTCGAGAAGGCATTGCTGGAAACGGACCTGCCGATCGCCTCCAATGAGATCCGCCTCGCCTCCGACCCTTTACACGCCTCAGCGAAAGGCGCCTTGGTCGCGGCACTCGCGGACGCGTAGGATTAGGGTGTCTTCGAGTCAGGCTATACCGGCTGGGCAACCGTGACGGGTTCCATCACCTGTTGCGCCCAGCCGGCAGCCGCGCAATAAACCTGGCCAAGACTGGCGACGGGCACTCCGAGCTGCTGGCCGAGTTCCTCGACGCGCTGCCAATCGGCCACTTCGTAGGCCCTGGCTAGCTGATACACCCTGGCAAGTGGATCGCCTTCCGCCGCACTTCCTCTCAACACCGCCGCAATCTCGGGCGCTAGGCCCATTTCCGATAACGTCTCGTTGAGCGGCCGGTCGATCAGCGCGTCCAACAATGAGAACAAGCCGGTCAGAAACGCCGATTGTTCCAGGTTCTTCGCCGCCAGGCGGGCCACCGATTCGCAGAATCGCGCCCGAACCAACGAGTGGCGGATCAGTTCGCTCGGCTTATCTTCCGCCGTTCGGGTCAGGGTTGCCAGCACGATCCACTTTCGCAACTCAGTCTCGCCGAAGAATAGCAGCGCTTGCCGAATGGACCGGATGGTGCTGCTCAGGGCGAATAAGGGCGAGTTCACATAGCGCAGCAATTGATAAGAGAGGGAGACGTCTTCCAGGATCAGCATCTCCAGGCGATCGAAATCCAGCTCTGCGCGCTGTGCTTCCTGCAGCAGCCGCAAACAATGGACCTTGACGGCTGGGATTTGCCGGCCACGCACCATCACCGGCCGCGCAAAGAAGTAACCCTGAAAATAGTCGTATCCAGCTTCTCGCGCCCAGTCGAACTCTTCGTGAGTTTCCACTTTTTCGGCCAGTGTGCGAAGGCCCCTCGACTTGCAGGATCGGACCAACAGTTTTTGTTCCGGCCGGGGACAGCTTTGGATCTCGATCTTCACCAGGTCTGCTACATCCAGCAGGCATTCGAATCCCGGCCGAAACACAAAGTCGTCCAGGGCGATTTGATAGCCTTGCTCGCGCAGGCTGCGGCAAGCTTCCAGAACTTCGGCGTCCGGCTCCACGGTTTCCAGCAGTTCGATGACCGTGCTCCCGCGCGGGAGCGAGGCGTGCCAACCCTGCAGCAGGGGCACCCGGCCAAAGTTGACGAAGGCCTTCTTAGTTCCGACCAGATTTTCCAACCCAATGACTAACAGGCTGTTAGCGAGCACCTGTCTGGTGGCGAGGCTGGCTTCGGTGCCGTCAAACTCGTTTTGTCCGGCATTGGAGCGGAATAGCAGCTCGTAGCCGTGCACACGACGGTCGCGGTCGAAGATGGCCTGTCGGGCGACAAGGGCATCCATACCCGTCTATCGGCCGAATTCTCTAATACTGTTGGCGTTAGCCAGCCCTTTTAACGCTTTGGAAACGCAAACAGTCGGGCAGCTGCAGGCGCCGAGCCAAAGACAATCTGGTAAGCAATCCACATTACCCATCGAATGAGCTAGTTTGCCTCCGCATCCCGATCCTCGTGAGGACGGCTGTCTAGAACGGAACGTCGTCGTCGGTGATCCCTTGGTCCATCGGCTCGGCCGCCGCAGCCTGGCGCGGTGCACTGCGCGGCATGGACACCGGGGCGCCGCGTCCGGAATCCTCGCCACCTTCTCCGCCGCGTCCGCCCAGCAGGATGACATCTTCGGCTACCACTTCGGTCATATATTGCTTCTTGCCGTCTTTGTCGTCATAGCTGCGGGTCTGCAGCCGGCCTTCGACGTAGACCTGTTTCCCTTTCGTCAAGTAGTTGGCCAGATTCTCCTGGCGCCACAAAACGATGTTCGCCCAGTCCGTCTCTTCTTTCCATTCACCGCTCTGCTGATCTTTCCAGCGGCGATTCGTGGCCACCGAAAACTTGGTGACCGCCACGCCCGCCGGAGTGAACTTGGTCTCGGCGTCTCTGCCCAGATGTCCGACCAGAATTACTTTGTTAACGCTGCGCGATGCCATAATCCATGCACTGTACCATAGAAATTCCTGTCTCAGCCGCGTTCAAAAAGGCGTCTCACTGTTTGTGTTGAATATGGCCGCGCTTCATCTCCTGAGAAATTGAATAGTACCCGATTACTTCTTAGCGAGCGGCTGCGCTCTTAGGTCAAATTTGTACTTGCAGCCGCGCAGTCTGGATGTACAATGGGGAACAATCTAGACGGGTGAGTGCACGTCACGGGGCGGCGTGCTTACCGAGTCGGAACAAGCTGCCCCCGCGTCCGTAGTTCCGTTGGTGATTAAGAGAGGCGAGTGAGAGGGTATGCAGAGGCCCTGCTTGTTGCTTCAACTCGGCGGCCAATGGTTGCTGGCCTGCCTTGTCCTGAGTACTGCGCCGGTTTACAGCCAGATTCTGATCCACGGTTCAGGGCCGCACCAACGCGCCAACATCTTCAACACGGATTTGGCCGTGCTCGAGGCCGGTGAGCAACGCAAAGATCTGCCGTGTACCGTTACTCCCAGTAAACCCACTCTCGGATTCGATCTCAAATTTCACGCCGGCTATCAAGTCTCCGTGCCGCTCAAGGAACTGGCTGTCAACGAGAATTCACTCAGCATCGTGTTTCGCGTCACGCCGGACGGTCATCCCGATGAGCCGTCCTACTTCACGCAGCATCTGCGCGTTCCTCCCATCGAAGAGGATTCTAAAGGCGACGCTTACCTGCAAGGCGCGTTCGATATCGGCGAAGGTTCTTATCATATTGACTGGCTGATGCGGGATCGGACCGAGCGGCTCTGCTCATTCTATTGGGATTCGGAGGCCAATCTGGGGTCCAGGGACCGGCCGATGAGTTTGGCGATCGCGCCAGCGGCGGTCCAGCGAGCCGCCGGCGAGGATTTTACCGAAGAGCCGCCGGTGCAGCGAGCGCTCATCGATCCGCCGCTCAATGTGAAGGTGCTGGTCAATTTCGCACCGCAGAATTCGCTGTCGGCCGCGCTCCAGCCACTCGACACCACCGCGCTGGTCTCCATTCTACGGACCATTTCACGCGATCCACGCATCGGGAAGTTCTCCCTGGTTGCCTTCAACATGCAGGAACAAAGGGTGATTTACCGCCAGGATGGCGCCAGCCGGATCGATTTCCCGGCCCTGGGATCGGCTCTCAACACCCTGAATCTGGGCACCGTGGATCTGAAGCGTCTGGGCGATAAGCACGGAGACACTGAGTTCCTGACTACCTTAGTACGCAAAGAGATGACGCCGGGGCCCCAGGGCCATCCCGATGCGCTGGTTTTCGCCGGTCCAAAGATCCTGCTGGACGCTAATCCTCCGGAAGACGCTCTCAAGGACGCTACGGACATCGATTTTCCAGTATTTTACATGAATTACAACCTGAATCCGCAGGCGGTGCCCTGGAAGGACGCCATCAGCCATACCGTCCACTTTTTCCGGGGTTACGAGTACACCATCTCCCGTCCTCGCGATGTGTGGTTTGCCGTCTCGGAAATGGTCGCTAAGATCGTAAAATCAAGGAACGGAAGGTCGGCTTCGTCCATCTCAAGCCAGTAGGGGTTCCATGCGTACCACAGGTTGGGTTATTTTTACGGGAGTGTGCTCACTCTGGGCAAATCAGGCGTTTGCTCAAAGCGTGCTCTATGGCCAGCAGCACGTCAAGCATTACGCCAACAGTTTGGCGCCCTATGTGGTTTCCCCGCAGGAAATAGTCGATCGCATGCTGGAGTTGGCCGATCTGAAACCGGGCCAAAAACTCTACGACTTGGGCAGCGGCGATGGCCGCATCCTGATCACCGCCGTTGTTCGGTTCAAGGCCAAAGCCGTCGGCGTCGAGATTTCAGACGATCTGGTGAACAGCACCAACGCCCGCATCCGCAAACTCGGCTTGGATAACGATGCGCAAGTGATCCACGGCAACTTTCTGGATGTGGATCTGAGCCCCGCCGACGTTGTTACCTTGTACTTGGCCACGGACGCGAACGAGTTGCTGCGCCCGAATTTGGAAAAGTACCTCAGAAACGGCACGCGTGTGGTATCGCACGAGTACGCCGTTCCAGGCTGGAAGCCGAAGTTAGTGGACAAAGATCCCGAGCGCCACGGTCACACTATTTTCTTGTACGAGATGCCTCCCAAGAAGAAGTAGTGCCTGGCCCGCCCGCTTATGACGTGGTCGGCGTCGGCCTGAACGCCACCGATACCCTGATCCTGCTCCCTCGTTTTCCTGCCTACGGTGGCAAAGTGCCGTTCGAGCGCGAAGTGCTTAGCCCGGGCGGACAAGTAGCCAGCGCCATGGTGACCTGCGCCAGGCTGGGCCTGCGCTCAAAGTATATCGGCACGCTGGGCGACGACGAGCGTGGCGTCATCCAACTCGAAAGCCTGCGTGCCAGCGGCATCAACTTGGACGACATCGAAATCCGAACGAACTGTCCGAATCAAAGCGCTTATATTCTGGTGGACCAGACCTCGGGCGAACGCACGGTGCTCTGGCATCGCGACAACTGCCTGCGTATCGATCCCGATAGCCTCACGCCTGAGAAAATCATCGCGGCGCGCCTGCTGCACATCGACGGACACGACACATCCGCTGTTTCCCGCGCGGCTGAGATTGCGCGCCGGCATCAAATCCCTGTGACCGTGGATGTCGATACCATCTATCCCGGCTTCGACCGCGTGCTGCCCAATGTAGATTATCTCGTAGCAAGTTCCGAGTTCCCCTCGCGCTGGACCGGGGAACCCGATCCCTTCCGCGCATTGACCAGGATTCAAGACGAATACGGGATGCGCGTCGCCGCCATGACGCTAGGCGCAAACGGAGCTCTCGCGCGCATGGAAGGCGGCTTCATTTATTCACCCGGCTTCGTCGTCGACTGCGTGGATACCACCGGAGCCGGCGACGTGTTTCATGGTGCGTTCTGTTATGCTGTGATCGAAAGCATGCCGCTGCGCGAAGCGCTCGAATTTTCCAATGCCATGGCAGCCTTGAACTGTACCGCCCTGGGCGCTCGCGGGCACATCGCCACGGCCGGGGAGGCGCAGGCTTTGCTACGCCGCGGCGACCGTTGCTCCCACCCGGAGTTTGAGCAGCACGCCTAAATGATCCCTCTTCGATCCTCCGAGCCGCACTATACGCGTGCCACGGTTACTTTGGCGATTATCGCCGTCAACGTGGTTGTGTTCCTGTTCCAGCTCAGTATGCCGGGCAATTTGCAGAACCGGTTCATCATGCAATACGGCCTGGTGCCGGACCGGCTGCACTATTCTTCCATCCTCACTTCTATGTTCATTCACGGCGGATTCCTGCATATCGCCGGCAACATGTGGTTCCTGTGGATTTTCGGACGCGGCGTGGAGGATCTTCTGGGTCACGCCAAATATCTTTTTCTGTACTTTGCCTGTGGAATTGCGGCCGCTCTGTTCTTTGTGATGCTCAACTCCAACTCCACGGTGCCCACCGTGGGCGCGAGCGGCGCCATCGCGGGAGTGATGGGCGCTTATCTGGTCAAGTTTCCACGAGCCTACATCCGGACGCTGGTATTCATCGTCATTTTCATAACCACCATCGACGTTCCCGCTTTTGTTCTGCTCTTATATTGGTTCGCGATCCAGTTCTTCAGCGGCATCGGATCGGTGGGTTACTCGGCCGAATCGAGCGGTGGGGTCGCATGGTTTGCGCATGTCGGCGGCTTTCTGGCCGGAATGGCATTGATGATGCTGCTGCCCGGCCAGCAACGCGCCCGGCCCTGGCGCTACTACAACTAACATGTGGCAAGAGATAGATACGGGCTCGGCGGCCATCGAAAAGCCGCTCGACATTCTCGCCATCGCCGCCCATCCTGACGATGTGGAACAAACTTGCGGCGGTACGTTGATTCGCATGGCTGAGCAAGGTTATCGCACCGGCGTGCTGGATCTTACCGCGGGCGATATGGGCAGCCGGGGAACTCCCGAGATTCGCCTCCAGGAATCCGAAGCCGCGGCTCAAGCCATGCGCTTAAGCTGGCGTGGCAATCTGCGGCTCCCTGATGCGCGCCTGGAAAATACCGTCAGCGTGCGCATGACCCTGGCGGTTGAGATCCGCAACCTGCGGCCGCGCGTGGTGATCCTGCCGTATTGGGAAGCGCGGCATCCCGATCATTATCGTGCGTCCGAGATCGGCTTCGAAGCCTGTTTTCTCGCTGGCCTGAAGAAGCTTACCGAAGAGAGCGAGCCGCATCGTCCGCACAAGATCCTCTATTCATCGCTCTACGCCAACGTGACACCGTCCTTCGTGGTGGATATTTCCGCTCAGTTTGAACCGCGCATGTCCGCGCTGTTCTGCTACCAATCGCAGTACGGGCCAACGGCGGAAGCTTCCGAACTGTTCCCGGATCAGAAGGAAATTCGCGATCGTTTGGGTTCCATCGGCCGCTTCTATGGCAACCTCATCGGCGTGAAGTATGGCGAGCCGTTCGTGGTGAAGGAAATGATGCGCGTGGACGACATCACCGCCATGGGCGTCCGCAGCTTGTAACCGCCACTTACAGCGGCAGATTGCCGTGCTTCTTGCGCGGCATGCTGTCCACTTTATTCTGGAGCATGCGCAGCGCGCGAATCACCTTCGGCCGTGTCTCATGCGGCTCAATCACATCGTCAATGAAGCCGCGCTCGGCCGCGACGAACGGGCTCGCAAACCGGTCGCGAAATTCCTCGATCTTTTCCTGGCGCATGGCCTCGGGATCCTTGGCAGCGGTCAGCTCCCGCCGGTAGACGATATTGACCGCTCCTTCCGGACCCATGACGGCAATCTCCGCAGTGGGATACGCGAAGTTCACATCCGTTCGCAGGTGCTTCGATCCCATCACGCAATAGGCGCCGCCGTAGGCTTTGCGCGTGATCACGGTAATCTTCGGAACCGTCGCCTCGGCATACGCATACAGCAGTTTCGCGCCATGCCGGATGATGCCGCCAAACTCCTGCTCGGTTCCCGGCAGAAATCCCGGAACGTCTTCGAACGTCAGGATTGGAATATTGAACGCGTCGCAGAATCGAACGAAGCGCGCGCCCTTAACCGATGAATTGATGTCTAAGCACCCAGCCAGAAACGCGGGCTGATTGGCCACGATTCCGACGCTCTTGCCGTCCATGCGCGCCAGACCGATCACTATATTCTTGGCCCAATGCTCATGAACCTCGAAGAATTCGCCCGAGTCAACCACGCGATGAATGATGTCCTTGATGTCGTAAGGCATCTGCGGATCGGTGGGGACCAGCGTATCGAGCGCGGCGTCCGCGCGGTCCATGGGGTCGTTCGACGATTCACTGGGTGCATCGTCCCGATTGTTGCTCGGGATATACGACACCAGTTCCCGGATCATCCGCAAACATTCGGCGTCATCGTGCGCCAGGAAATGCGCCACGCCGCTGATGCTGTTGTGCGTTTCGGCGCCGCCCAGCTTTTCCTTCGTCACATCCTCGTGCGTTACGGTTCTGATCACCTCCGGTCCGGTGATGAACATGTGGCTGGTGCCCTCCACCATGAAGATGAAGTCGGTGAGCGCAGGCGAATAGACCGCGCCGCCCGCGCAGGGCCCCATGATGGCCGAGATTTGCGGAACCACGCCACTGGCGAGCGTGTTGCGCAGGAAGATATCGGCGTAACCAGCCAGGGACGCCACGCCCTCCTGAATACGCGCGCCTCCCGAATCGTTCAGGCCGATCACGGGAGCACCGGTCTTCAGCGCCAGGTCCATAATCTTGCAAATCTTCAGCGCGTTGGCTTCCGACAGCGATCCGCCCAGCACCGTGAAGTCCTGCGCAAACACATAGACCACGCGCCCATGGATGTGTCCGTAGCCAGTGACAAACCCGTCGCCATCGATAACCTGCTGATCCATTCCGAAGTCGGTGGTGCGATGCCGGACCAGCTTGTCCATCTCTTCGAACGTGCCTGCGTCCAGCAACAGATCGATGCGCTCGCGCGCTGAAAGCTTGCCTTCCTTGTGCTGTCGCGCCATGCGCTCTTCGCCGCCGCCCGCTTCGGCATTGGCGTGACGGCGCCGGACCTCGACCAGGCGGTTCGCGGCGAGTCGGTCTGTAGACATACGAAATTACAGTAGCAGGTGTGTGGGCAATCGACTGTTACCCATCGGTCGCGCGGGTTAATTTGACGGTTGCGGGGCGTGCGGCGCGGTTTTACGTTGCTCCAGTGCCGCCGAAAGTCCGTCTAGATACTCGCGCTCCATGCGGCCGTTGCTGTCATACACCCAATGGGAGTCAGCAGGCAGAATCGCGACGACGTTCGCTCCCCACGTTTCAAAACTTAAGAGGAAATCTACGTCGCATCCTCCTTCGACGAACGTCAACCTAATTTCGCCGCGTGGTTGGTAGTGCGCCAGCCGGATGCGCCACAAGCCCAACGGCAACTTCTCCCCGGCTTCCCGATCCGCGTACGTCGAATACACCGCAAAGTCGGTGATGTCGCTCCCTTTTACGTCGGTCCATGGCCTGAGCTTTTGACGGCCTCCTCCACCTAGTATCAGCTCGGACTCTCCACCCACTACTGCGATACTCTGAGAGCCGGTTTTCTCTTCGGTGAATATCCCAATGTTTTGAGAGATATTCTTCGGCTCTCTCGGCGACATCACGGCAGTCAAATGCCAGCTGCCGCTCCTCCGGATGGCTCGACGTTTGAAGGCCGCAGAGTTCTGCCGATGTGGCGGATAACAGGATTACAAATGAGAAACCTCTCAAATATTCGACCTCTTACCTCGCAATTGTAAGCTGCGGGGATGCGTGCAAAGACGGAGAGGTTCGATGCTGCGGAGGTACGCTTCTGCGTATCGGCGGCTGGGTCGAAGTGCGCCGTGTTCACGACCGCTGCGAGTCTGCGGACGCTGGAGAAGGCTCGCTGAATTCCCGGTGCCGAGTCCTTCGATGGCGGAACGGGACGATACAATGGAGTAGATGAGCGAAGAGCGAGTCATCATCGCCGATCCGGATGTCATGAGCGGAACGCCCTGTTTTCGCGGTACGCGAGTTCCGTTTAAGAATCTGATCGACTACCTTGAGGGCGGACATTCCCTCGGCGAGTTCCTGGAGCAGTTTCCAACAGTGACGCGCGATATGGCAGTTCAGGCCCTCGAGGAGGCCAAGGGCTCGCTGCTAGCTTGATTTCCGCCACAGTCTCCTGGATCATGAGATGCATACCGTTCAATGGGCGGGACTGAAAGGCAAGAAGAATGGCGAGTTGCTGCTGGCTGCAGAGCTTGCCGGCTATGATGTGTTGTTGACGGTGGATCAGGGCATGCCCCCATCAACAGTCTTCCGCTGGCCGGAACCTGTCAATCATCGTGATCCATTCCCGAACGAACCAACTCGAAGATCTTGTGCCCCATATGGGCGACATCCTCGAGGCTCTCGAAACTATTCAGCCGGGCGAGACTGTCAAGGTTCCAGCATGATCGACGGCCGCCCCCGGCCCCGAGTGATCATTCATGTAATGTGCCGCGTCGACGACCGCATGCGTTTGCATCGCCCCGCCCTCTCCTGCTAGACTTTTCTGCACTGCCAAGAAGCAGCTATCTCGGCCGGCCACGTCGTTTCTGGTGCAATCTCGGATTACCTTATGGGACTCTCGGTTCGCCTGACTGCCGCCGCGCTTCTGTTGAGCGCCGCCATGGCGTCGGGGCAATCGTCATCCCCGGAGCCCGAGAGCGCGCCGATTGTGCAGCCGGGCGCGCCGGGTCAAAGCAGCAAGCGCATCACGGCGGAAGAAGCCGCGCCCCCGCCCCGGGCGCCGTCGGCCGTGGATGTCAGTTTCATGCAGGGTATGATCATGCACCATTCGCAGGCGGTTCAGATGACCGACCTGCTGCGTGTTCGAAGCCACAGCAAAGAACTCCTGGAGCTGGGCAAGCGCATCAGTATCTCGCAGACCGACGAGATGAAATTCATGAAGCAATGGCTTCAGGATCGCCGCGCGCCGCTGTCGATGGACCAAAGCCACACGCATGACATGAGCAACATGAAAGGGAGCATGAACATGGCTAACATGCCCTTGATGCCCGGCATGCTGACTCCGCAGCAAATGATGGCCCTGGAACAGGCCCGCGGTGCGTCCTTCGATCACCTGTTTCTGACTGGGATGATTCAGCATCATACCGGAGCGCTGGTGATGGTGCAGGATCTCTTCACCACGCCTGGAGCAGGCCAGGATGCGGTCCTATTCGATTTCGCCACCGACGTAGACAACACCCAACGAGCCGAAATTAGCATTATGCGGAGCATGCTGCTCAAGGAGAAAAAATGATCCACCAACTAGCTTCACGGATGTCGAGCCGTACTCTCATATTCTCGCTTCTGGCATCGGCGTTGTTGCCGATACCAGGCTTGGCACAAACCAAGGCCGCTGCCACCAATGCTACTGTTCCGGCCGCTGTTTACTCCAATCCACGCGCCTCGTCCGACGATCCGCGAGTCGGGCTCAAACCCGGGTTGTACGACGCCGGCGAGGCTATTTTCGGTCTGGTGAAGCTGGCTTCCCTTCCCAAGCCGCCGGGCTTTGCTCCGGGCAACTTCTTTCCCAACTTGCAGCCGCCACCGCCGCCGGATGAGCCGTTGAAACCGGGTGAGCCTCCCCGCGCGCCCGCCGGTACCTACGGCTCAACGAACTCGGATCTCGCGTTCAGCGGCAATCACGTATTCGTCGGCAACTACAACGGTATTAACTTTTACGACATCGACAATCCGGCGAAGGTAAAACTAACGGCTTCGCTGGTCTGTCCCGGCGGTCAGGGCGATGTCTCGGTGTACGGTCATCTGATGTTCATGTCGGCCGAAGCGGTGAACGCGCGCCTGGATTGCGGTACCCAAGGAGTCGCGCTTCCGGCCGGGTATGTGCCGCCTCCGGAGCCGACGCCCGCTCCCGTCATACCGGGCGTCGAACCGGAGTATCCACATCATCCGCTTCCGCCAGCCAACCGGGACCGCTTCCGCGGCGTGCGCATCTTCGATATCGGCAATCTCTCGAATCCACGGCAAGTGGCGGCGGTGCAGACCTGCCGCGGGTCTCACACGCACACTCTCGTGATCGATCCGAACGGCAAGGACAATGTGTATATCTATGTCTCAGGCACCGGGAACGTTCGTCAGGCGGAGGAACTCGCGGGATGCATTGACGGGGATAAAGATAAACCCGAGCCCAACACGTCCTTGTTCAGCATCGATATCATCCAGGTGCCGGTGGCCCATCCGGAACTAGCGAAGATTGTTTCCAGCCCTCGCATCTTCACCGATTCGCAGAGCGGAGCGATCAATGGGCTCTGGAAACGCGGCAACCACGGCCAAGGCACCCAGACTACCGAAGGCACCGACAAATGCCACGACATCACGGTCTATTCGGCGGTCGGCCTGGCCGCCGGGGCGTGTTCGGGAAACGGGATCCTGCTGGATGTTCACGATCCGGCGCATCCCGTCCGTATCGATGCTGTCAGCGACCCGCACTACTCCTTCTGGCATTCGGCCACCTTTAACAATTCCGGCACCAAGGTTTTGTTCACCGATGAGTGGGGCGGCGGCGGGCAACCGAGGTGTCGCGCCACCGACCCGATGGACTGGGGCGCGGATGCGATCTTCGAGCTCTCGAAGGGCAAGCTGAAACTGGCTTCTTACTATAAGATGCCCGCGGTGCAAACGGAATTCGAGAATTGCGTAGCCCACAATGGGTCGCTCGTCCCCATTCCGGGACGGGACATTTTCGTGCAGGCCTGGTACCAGGGTGGCGTCTCCGTGATGGATTTTACGGACGCCTCGCATCCTTTCGAGATCGCCTATTTCGATCGTGGACCGCTGGATGGGGCGAAAAGCGGCTTGGGTGGTTTTTGGTCCGCCTATTGGTATAACGGCTATATTTACGGCTCGGAGATCGCCCGCGGGGTGGACGTATTCAAGCTCGCGCCAAGCAAGTTCCTCACGCAAAACGAAATCGACGCGTCCAACCTGGTGCACTATGATGCGCTGAACGTACAGAATCAGCAGAAAGTCACTTGGCCAGCAAATTTCGTAGTTGCCCGCGCCTATCTCGACCAGCTAACCCGCGGCAGCGCTCTTGGCGCCGAACGCATCGCCTCTATCAATGCTCTTCTGGGGCAAGCGGAAGCATCCCATCGCGGTGCGAAGGAAGTGGCCCGGCTGAAGACCGCGGCGGCGGATTTGGCGAAAGACGCAGCCACGGCAAAAACTCCGGCGGACGCCGACCGGATGCGCGCGTTGGCGGCCATCCTGCAAGATGGAGGCGCTCGTTTCTAGGCGGAGCAGCGTGTTGCGCGGTCGCAGCCGTTCGCGATAGAATGGCATTTACTGATGGGTTCGCCCATTAGTTTTTGCCATGAATACTCGCCTTCCCATCGATAAGGCTGGCCGGGTCGTTATTCCGAAGCCGCTACGAGATCAACTGCATCTGGAAGCAGGCGATGAACTGGAGCTGGAGGCAACGGGCGAGCAGATTACTCTGCGCCCAGCTCGGGGCGCGGGACCGCTCATCAAAGAGCACGGTGTTTGGGTTTTTCGTGCCGGGCAAGCCCTGTCGGTATCTTCGACCGATCAAATACTTCAGCAGATTCGCGAGGAGCGCGATTTGACCAATCTCGCCTCTCGTGAATGAAGGCCTTTTTCGACACGTCCGTATTAGTGCCGGTCTTTTACGGCGACCACGTTCACCATCAACCCAGCATCGATCTATTTATCCGGTTCGACAAATCCGCTGGATGCTGCGGCGCTCATAGCCTTGCGGAGGTTTACTCCACGCTCACCAGGATGCCGGGCAAACATCGCATCAGCGGCGAGCAGGCGATGCTCTTCATCGGTAGCATCCGCGAGCGGCTGGCTATTATCGCCCTGAGCGGCGGTGAATACGGCGATGCGTTAGAAGCGTCGGCTGCGCGTGGCATCGTGGGAGGCGGCATCTACGACGCGATGCTCGCCCATTGCGCAATCAAAGCGAAAGCGGAAACGATCTATACCTGGAACGGCCGTCACTACGCACAATGTGGCCTGGATGTGACTCAACGTTTGCGAACGCCGCCAAACGCACAGTAGATCGAAAGGCGCGGAGCCTGGCTATTCCGCGTAATATCCGCTGCGTGAATGCAGCTCCGCCCCTGGGTACCGCTTCCGCGCCGCGTCATCCAGCGTCACCGTGATGTGGCGGAATGTCCCCGCCTGTGCGTCTGGAGCGTGATAGGCGAGCATGTAGCGGCTGCGGATGCGTTCGATCATTTCCTTGAACGAATCGCCCGCGTTCTCCGCCTTCACCCACTCGCCGCCCGTTTTTTCGGTCAGCTCGTAAACATTCGCGGGAGTAAAGTCGGGATTCGCCGGCTTGCCGGGCTCCATGGGCCGCGGCCGAATCGCGCGCCCGGTGATAATCGCGTTCATCACCGTGTCCGCTCTGTTCAGCTCGCGAATCACCTGGCCATCGGTCAGCCGGTAGCTGGTGCTCAGATTATCGGTGAGGATCAGGATCGCGCGGCGTCCGCCCTGCCCCGCGTTCTTCTCCATAAACCGCGCCGCATCCACCACGGCGGAATTGATCATCGTGCTCGATCCCACGTCCCAATCCTTCAGAGCGCCACTGATGTTGCGAGCCGTTTCCGCCAGATTGTCGCTGAAGTCCTGTGCCAGCGCCGTGTTCTTGGCGAAGACCATCAGCGCCACCCGATCGCCGGGCCGCAAATGATCCAGCGCCGCGCGAGCTTCCGCCGAAATCTCGTCGAGATACTTCTGCATGCTCCCGCTCACGTCCAATAGAAGAACGAGATTGAGCGGTTCGTCGCCGTGCGCAAAGGAAACAATGGATTGCAGCTGCCCTTCATCGGCCACGGAGAAGTCGCCCTTGGTGAGGTCTTTGACCAGGTTGTTGCCTTCTGTCACCTGGACGTCCACACGCACGTCCGAAACACCCGTTTTGAAGGTCGCGGTCTCTTCCTCAGGCTGCTCCACGGCTTGTGGCGCCACTTTCGCCGCGTTGGGCACAGCGTCCTGAGCTCCCAGAGGCGCTAGGATGAGAATCGTCGAGATGAAGAACATCGTTATCGGCACCGCCGGCCACATCGACCATGGCAAAACCGCATTGGTGCGCGCTCTTACGGGCATCGATACCGACCGGCTTAAGGAAGAAAAACAGCGGGGCATATCTATCGACCTAGGATTCGCGCACCTCCAGCTCTCCGAGAACGTGCGCCTCGGCTTAGTAGACGTACCGGGCCACGAAAGGTTCATCAAAAATATGCTGGCTGGTGTAAGCGGCATCGATCTTGTTCTCTTTGTTATAGCGTCAGATGAGTCTATAAAGCCACAGACTCGGGAACATTTTGATATCTGTATGTTGTTAGGCATACGGAAGGGCATCATAGTCCTCACTAAGGCCGATCTGGCCGACCGGGATTTGCTGGAGCTGGCCAAGCTCGAGGCCGACGAATTTGTGCGCGGTTCGTTCCTCGAAGATTCGCCCGTAGTGGCCGTCAGCGCTGCGACCGGCGCGGGACTCGACGAATTGCGCTCGGAACTCGCGAGATTGGCAGCCACGGTTCCCGAAAAGGACGCTTCGCAGCATTTCCGTTTGCCCATCGATCGCGCCTTCGCCATGCGCGGATTTGGCGCCGTTGTAACCGGCACGCTGGTTTCCGGCACCGTCCGCGTGGATCAGGAAATCGAGCTTCATCCCGCCCGCAAGCGCGTGCGTGTGCGCGGCATTCAGGTGCATGGCGCCGATGTCGAAGAGGCTACCGCCGGGCAACGAACCGCGTTGAATATCGCAGGCGTGGACGCGTCGGAACTGGCCCGCGGCATGACGCTGGCTGAGGCTGGACGTTTTCAAGTTACTAGTCATATCGACTGCAGCTTCGAATTGCTCCGATCGGCGAAACCATTGAAACATCGTGCGCCGGTGCACTTCCACGCGGGCACCTCGGAAGTGGAGGCGGAAATCCGCCGTCTTTCGGGAGAAAGGAAGGGCGCCGATGCGATCGCGCGCGGATCCCGAGAATATGTGCGCCTGGTGCTGAAGGAACCATTGCTCATTCTTCCCGGCGATCGTTTCATCGTGCGTATGTTCTCGCCCGTTATCACCATTGGTGGCGGAACGGTGCTCGATATCTCTCCACCACGCCGGGCTCAAGCGGACCGCTTGCGAATCCTCGAAACTGCTCCGCTCTGGGAACGAATCGCCCTGCTGGCGCGTGAATCGCGCTATGGCATCGGAATGCCGGAGCTGGTTGCGCGCACTGGCCTGCTCGAAGGCGATCTGCGCAAAGCGTCGTCTCAAGCCTCGCTCACTCTGCTCGAATCCCCGCAGTTCTGGCTGCTCGATGACGCCTGGGTCGCCGGTAAGTTGGACGCGATGCACGAGCATTTGAAGCTGTTCCATCGGCAGAATCCGCTGCTGGCTGGAGTCTCGAAAGAAGAGCTGCGCAGCAAGTTTTTGCCGGGTGCGCCCCCCTGGTTGATGGACGCTCTGCTCGCCCGTTCCAAGACACTGGCCGTCGACTCTGAAACCATTCGCCTTTCGTCTCATAAAGTTGCGCTGAAACAAGACGAAACAGACGCCACGGCGAAAATCGAAGGCGCGTTTCGGTCGGCCGGCCTGGCTGCGCCCGCCGTTAACGAAGTGCTGGCAAAATCGGGAGTGGACCCGGCCCGCGCTCGCACGCTCCTCCAGCTAATGTTGCGCGATAAGCGGCTGATCCGTGTCAGCGACGAATTGGTGTTTCACGCCTCCGCCATGCAATCGCTCAGGACATTGCTGGCCGAAAGAAAAGGACAGCAATTTGCGGTCCCAGAATTCAAGGATTGGACCGGTATCTCGCGTAAGTACGCGATTCCACTGCTCGAATACCTGGATCGCGAGAGGGTGACGCGGAGGGACGGAAATTCAAGGGTAGTGTTGTAGGCTTGACAATGGAGAAGAAAAGGCGAATACTGGTCGTCCAGCTTGGTTTTCGCAAATGCTTTTCGATGACGATCCTCCCCCGAAACTCGTCGGCATCGCGCGCCTGGCCGCCTCGAGTGATTTGCTCGAAGCCAAACGCGAGGTGGAGTACCTGGAACTGGAAACGCGGCGATTTATCGGCCGGGGGTCGGGCCGGATGCGGTCGATTTGGACCGTCAATCCATATCGAGGCTGCGAGTATGGCTGCAAATACTGCTACGCCCGCTACGCGCACGAATTCATGGAGCTGCGCGATCCCCAGCTGTTCGAGCGCAAAATCTACGCCAAACAATTTCAGGCTGCTGCGTTTCGCGCCGAGGTTCGCCGGCTGAAGTTCGGCGACACGGTGTGGATTGGAACAGCCACGGACCCTTACCAGCCGGCCGAGCGCCGCTTCCGGATCATGCGTCAGATGCTCGAAGTGTTCACCGGCGAGAGCGGCCTCGATCTCGGTATCACAACTAAGTCCGATTTCGCATCGCGCGACGCCGATCTCATGGCCCAAATTGGGCGCAAGAACAAGATTCGCGTTCACCTGACCATTACCACGCTCGACGAAGCGTTGGCCCGGCTGATAGAGCCGCGAGCTCCACGTCCCGCTCTGCGCTTAAACGCGGTCAGGAAACTTACCGAAGCCGGCGTGCCGGTGAGCGTTCTGGCGCATCCCGTGATGCCGCTGATCAATGACAGCGAAGCAAGCCTGGATGGTGTCTGCGCGGCGGCCGCGCGGAATGGAGCATCGTCCTTCAGCGCCGCTCCGCTGTTCTTGAAGCCGTGTTCGGCGCAAGTTTTCCTGCCGTTTCTCGAAGAGCGGTTTCCGCATTTGGTCCGCCGCTATCGGGAACGCTTCGAAAAGGCCGCGTATCTCAGGGGACATTATCCAGATATGATCGCCGAGCGCGTAGAGCGTATCCGTGCGCGGCATGGATTGGCCACCGGCCGCGCGCCAGAATCGCCCGAGCCATTTCAACCCGAGCGGTACCAACCCGATCTGTCGCAACCCGATCTGTCGCAACCCGATCTGTCGCAAAATGATCAGCTGAATTTGTTCCCCCAGCTCGCCAAAGGTCCCAGTACCGCTCCTACTTTACAACGCAAAGTGAATCGCCTATAATCGCTCGTATGGCTACAGTCCGGAGCATTCGCGCCGCTCGCGCCGAACCGGTTTCGTTGCGCACCCACGCGATGGATAATCTGCGTCTCATTCGCGAGACCATGGAGCGCGCGGGGTCGTTTACCGCCGTTCCCGGATGGGGAGGGGTTGCCATGGGCATCAGTGCGCTCGCCGCGGCTGCCATCGCCAGCCGGCAACCGACGCTCGAACGCTGGCTCGCCACCTGGCTGCTCGAAGCGGCGTTCGCCATGGTGCTCGCGGTGCTCGCCATCAAACGCAAAGCCAATGCGGCGAAAGGCCCGTTGTTTTCGGCGCCGGCCCGGCGATTCGTTTTGAGCTTCGCGCCGCCCTTGCTGGTGGGTGGATTGCTCACGGCTGTCTTATATCGTGCGGGCTTTCCGGCCGCCATCCCCGGCGCATGGCTGCTGCTATATGGAACCGGGGTGGTCACCGGCGGCGCATTCTCGGTACGCGTGGTTCCCGTCATGGGGCTGTGCTTCATGTCGCTGGGAGCGGTTGCACTATTCTGTCCATTCGCCTGGGGGACCACGTTCCTTGCGGTGGGATTCGGCGGACTGCACCTGGCGTTCGGAATCGTCATTGCCAGGAGGTACGGTGGCTAGACAAAATACGGCCCGAAAGGATTCGGCTTCCCAGAAGCCGGGAGGTGTACGCATGGTCGCCGGCAAGGCTTTGGCGGGTTTAGACCGCTTAATCTATGAGCCCATCCGGCTGCGAATCGTCAGCGCGTTGGCGGTGAATCCGTGCCTCACCTTTAACGAACTGAAGAAACTTCTCGACACCACCGATGGAAACTTGAGTGTGCATGCGCGCAAGCTGGAGGACGCCGATTACATCGTCTGCACCAAGTCGTTTGAGGGCCGCATGCCGAAGACGCAGTATCGTTTGACGGACACCGGGCGAAGCGCGCTCGAGAAATATTTGAATCACATGGAAGCGCTGATCCAATCCATCCGGGAACACTAGCTTTTTTTTGGAATAAATTCTTTATGTCACAAAGCACTTCGGATCATCTGCACGCCGCGATCATCATGGACGGCAATGGCCGCTGGGCCTCTACACGGGGGTTGCCGCGAGTGGCCGGGCACCGCGCGGGCGCTGAGGCTTTGCGCCGAACCGTGGAAGCCGCGCCGGATCTTGGAATCTCCTTGCTGACGGTCTACGCGTTTTCTTCCGACAACTGGCGCCGCCCCCAACCCGAAGTGTCCGCGCTGATGAAGATGTTCCATACCTACCTGCGCCGCGAGCAGGCCAAATGCGTCGACAAGGGCGTGCGTGTCACGGTGATCGGCCGGCGGGATCGTTTACCGCGCCTGCTGCTGCCGGTGATTGAGGAATGCGAGAGCGCGACGTCCCAGGGCGAGAAACTGCATCTGCGCCTGGCTGTCGACTATTCTTCCCGCGACGCCATTCTTGCGGCTGCGCAGGCTCTGAATGGGAGGGCTACTCGGGACGCTCTTTCCGAAGCGCTCGGCGCGCCGGATGTCGACCTACTGATCCGCACCGGCGGCGAACAGCGCCTGAGCGATTTTATGCTGTGGGAATGCGCCTACGCCGAGCTGGTATTTACTCCAGTGATGTGGCCGGATTTCGCCGCTTCGGACCTGGCTACCGCGGTGGGCGAATTCCGATCCCGCGAGCGCCGATTTGGTGCGCTGCCACGCGCGGCATTAGCGTGAGAAAGATCCGGCAGTTTCCCTCTCCGGCAATCCTGTTAATGATCTGCGGGTTCGCTTCCGGACAGCCTTCGAAGTCGTCCTGCGTGTCTAAAGGTTTCTCAACAAATTCGAAGCTGGAGGAGGTGAGAGCCGCAAAGTCAATCACAGTGAACTACTTCTGCGGGACTAGCCAGACTTGTTCTATGACTTTAAAGCCCGGTGATCCTGTCGTCGTGGATCGAGTGGAAGGCGATTGGACTTGTGGATATTTCACCAATTGGGAGGGATACCCCCGGGGTTTTCTTCAGGGAATGATCTCACCTAAGCAGGGCTGGGTGCGATCACGAGACATTTATCCGGTAGAGGTAGCTGCGAATCCGCCGCGAAGCGCTTGGGTGGGAACGTGGGTGGAAGGCTGGGATCGAATTTCGATTGAACTCTCGAAAGCTTCGGGCGAACTCAATTTTGCAGGCGATGCGCACAGTCTTGGCCCGACAGATGAACCAATCACCGGCCAATTTTCCGGTCCTGCAGTCCCCTTGAGAAATCATGTTCACCTGACCGACCAGGCCCTTAACAGAGCCTGCGCGGTTGACCTTACGTTGGCTGGTGAATATCTTCGGGCGAAGGACAACGGCAAGTGCAGCGCCACGTATGTCCGGTTTTGGGGCATTTGGAAACGCGCCCGGGTTGAAACCAATACGGTCGAAAACAAGTAAAGTTCTCGCCATCCAGCTTCCTCATTTGCCAGATCCGCTAAAATAGAAGCTAGGCCCCCGCCCATGCTCGACGCTACCCTTGCGAAAATCTTCGGGACCAGGAACGAACGCGAAGTTAAGCGGCTCCGTCCACTGGTCGCCGCCATCAACGACCTCGAACCCGGGCTCCAACAGCTCTCCGACACCGAACTGGCCCAAAAAACCGTCGAATTCAAGCAGCGCATCGAAAATGGCGAGCCGCTCGACGACCTGTTGATTGAGTCCTTCGCGGTTTGCCGCGAGGCCGGACGCCGCATCCTGAACATGCGGCACTTCGATGTGCAGCTCATCGGCGGAGCGGTTCTGCATCGCGGCCGGATTGCCGAAATGCGAACCGGCGAAGGCAAAACCCTGGTGGCCACGCTGCCCTGTTACCTGAACGCGCTCGAAGGCAAGGGCGTCCACGTGGTCACGGTCAACGATTACCTGGCCAAGCGCGACGCGGAGTGGATGGGCCGCATCTACCGGTTCCTGGGGCTCACCTACGGCATCATCGTGCACGATCTGGACGATCACGAACGCCAGATCAGCTACAACTCCGACATCACCTACGGCACCAACAACGAATACGGCTTCGATTATCTGCGCGACAACATGAAGTTCCGCCTGGAGGATTGCGCCCAGCGCGGCCACCACTTCGCGATCGTGGACGAAGTGGACTCCATCCTGGTGGATGAAGCGCGCACCCCGCTCATCATTTCCGGGCCGAGCGAAGAGTCCACCGACAAGTATTACAAGATCAACCGGATCATCCCCAAGCTGACGCGCGGCGAAGAGATCAAAGGCAAGGAGCCAGGCGAGAGCTACACTACCGGCGATTACACCGTCGACGAGAAGCATCGCAGCGCGGCCCTCACCGAAGAAGGCATCGCGAAAGTTGAGAAGCTGCTGGGCTGCGGCAATCTCTATCAACCGGAAAATTGGTCTACGCTGCACCACGTCCAGCAGGCGCTCAAAGCGCTGGTGCTCTTCCAGCGCGACAAGGACTATCTGGTGCAGGACGGGCAAGTGATCATCGTCGACGAGTTCACGGGCCGCGTGATGCCGGGCCGCCGCTGGAGCGATGGCCTGCACCAGGCCATCGAAGCCAAGGAAAACGTCAAGATCGAGCGCGAAAATCAGACGCTCGCCACCATCACCTTCCAGAATTACTTCCGCCTGTATAAAAAGCTGGCCGGCATGACGGGTACCGCTGAAACCGAAGCCGCCGAGTTCGAAAAGACCTACAAGCTGGACGTGATGGTGATTCCCACCAATCGCAACATGGTCCGCAAGGAATACCAGGACATGGTCTACCGGACCGAGGAAGAAAAGTTTCGCAACGCCGCCAAGGAGATCAAGACGCTCAACGAGAAGGGCCAGCCGGTTCTGGTAGGCACCATCTCGGTCGAAAAATCCGAAAGGCTAGCCGCGCTGTTGAAGAAAATGGGCGTAAAGCATGAAGTGTTGAACGCCAAGAATCACGAGCGCGAAGCGTTCATCATTGCGCAGGCGGGCCGTAAGAACGCAGTCACGGTCTCAACCAACATGGCCGGCCGCGGCACCGACATACTCCTTGGTGGCAATCCAGAGTTTCTGACCAAAGAGTATCTAAAAAAAGAGAACAAGGATCCCGATCTCTATCAGACCAGTCCCACGGGATCTCCCGAGCGCGCCGAGTGGGACCGAGTTTTCTCGCGATTTAAGGCTGAGACTGCCGTGGAACACGACGAAGTAGTCGCGGCGGGCGGTTTGCACGTGCTCGGCACCGAACGGCATGAGTCGCGCCGCATCGACAATCAGCTGCGTGGGCGCGCCGGCCGTCAGGGCGACCCCGGCAGCTCGCGCTTCTACCTCTCGCTCCAAGACGACCTGATGCGCATCTTCGGCGGAGAACGCATGCAGAACCTGATGCTGCGGCTGGGCATGGAGGAAGACGTACCCATCGAATCCGGCCTGATCACCAAGCGTATCGCCAGCGCGCAGGAGGCGGTGGAAGCGCAGCACTTCGCCTCCCGCAAACACCTGCTCGAATACGACGACGTGATGAACAAGCAGCGCCAGGCCGTATACGGTATGCGCCGCCAGTTGCTCGAGGGCCAGGACCAGACCGAACGCATCAAAGAAATCATCCAGGGGATTGTGGCCTCCTTCAGCGATGTCCGCTGCCCGGAGAAAACGCACGCCACCGAATACGATCTCACCGGACTTCAATCCGATGTACTCAGCCAGTTCGGCGTGAAGATCGATCTGGAAGAGTTGAGCGGGATGCTGAAGCAGGAGATTGAAGACCACATCACTGACTTGCTGGGGCGCCGCTTCAAGGAAAAAGAAGACCTGATCGGTCCGGAAAATATGCTCGAGGCCGAGCGCGTGGTGATGCTGAATGTTATCGATAACCAGTGGAAGGATCACTTGTTGTCGATGGACCACTTGAAGGAAGGCATCGGCCTGCGGGGCTACGGTCAGAAAGATCCGCTGATCGAATACAAGAAGGAATCCTTCGAGCTGTTCCAGGACATGATGGATCGCATCGAAGACGAGACCATCCGCTATCTGTTCTTCCTGCAAGTGAGCCAGGGTCCGCCTCCGGGTGAATCCGGCAATGGCGGAGGCCCGGGTGGCTTGCCCGACAGGCCACGGCCCGTCCTGCCTTTTTCCGATGAGGACGAAGAGGAGGAAGACGAGGAAAACGACGAGGCTCTGGTCGGCGCGAATTCCGAGCAGCGCCGCGCAGCTCAAAGCGCGGTGGAAGATTTCACGCGCAACATCCAGCGCAAAAAAGACAAGGAAATGGCCGAACTGCAAATGGTTGGCGGCAGTGGCACGGCTACCGAGAAGAAGCAGGCTATTTCCGACAAGAAGGCCGGCCGCAACGATCCCTGTCCCTGCGGCAGCGGGAAGAAGTACAAGAAATGCCACGGAGTCTGATTCTAGCCGCGCTTTTTGTTTCGTCAGCATGCGCGGCCATCTGGCCGCAGAAGCTGGGCCAGTTTGAGGTGAAGTCGGCATCGCCGGTGGCACTGGCTGCCAGCCAGGCACAGGCGGAAGAATACGGCTTCGAATCCGGTGAGCGAGCTGATTACGGTTCGTTCTCGGTCACCGCTTTGCGATTCAAAGATGTCACGGCCGCGTATGCAGCGTCGCTCGATCCCTCGACCAAGGGCGATATTCGGGTTGGGAACTACCTCGTTTCCTGCGAGGGCAAGTGCCCGAAAAATCTCGCCGGCTTAGCTGACGCTGGCTTGCCTCACGTTTCCCATGGATCCCTGCCGACGTTGGGAACCCATTTCCCGGCCAAGAACCTGCTTCCCAATTCGGAGCGTTACATCGTCGGTCCCGTGGGTCTGTCCGCTAATGCTCCCGAGATCCCGGTCCAGGATGCCCTCTTCGATTTCGGAACCGAGGCCGAACTGGCTCGCTATCGGACCCCTGGGGGTCCCACCAATCTGCTCGTATTTTCCTTCGCCACGCCTTCTCTTGCCCGGCAGCAACTACCGCAATTTCAAAAGATTGCGAACGCTACCGTGAAGCGCACTGGGCCCCTGGTAGTGGTGGCTCTCGGGGCTTCTCCGGCCAACACCCAGCTGCTCAATGCCATCGACTATCAGGCGGTTGTGGCGATGAACGAGAAGCCGCCCGATAAGCCGCTCGAACTCAAGCCGGAAAGCGCCGGAAAGATGGTTCTGTCCATTTTCAGCCTGGCTGGCCTCCTTTTGGTTTTCTGCTTACTATCGGGACTCGCCGTTGGCGGCATCCTCCGTCTGGCCCGCAAGTTTGGCTACTCAGCTGCTGAAGGGTCGATGACCACACTCCATCTCGAGGGCAAATAACTCCTCGGATTTCTCTACCTTAGAAACCAAACCAGGAGTGCGCTTACGCCTATGACCGAATTCTTCCACAGGATTTCCAAAATGAATCCTCGCTGCAACCCATTCTGGATCAGGATGTTAGAGCCGATTCGATAAGTTCCAGTTTTTCACTTGACTCGCAACCTTCGTGGCCCTATCATCTGAATCACAAACAGGTTTTGACGGTTGCGTTTCCGTCGAACCTGATTCTCCCATACATCGCCCTTGCAAACGCAGGGGGCCTGTTCAGATTCAGGCAGATGGTGTCGAATGGGGCCCTTGAGGGCCCCGTTCTGAATCAAACACAACGGAATTCCAGCGTTACACTAGGATTTGCTCCCGCACCATCCTCCCCTTCCGAAGCCTGCCGACGTCCCGGTAACCTGGCGCGAACGCCTGCGTGCGCTGCGCAACGTCCCGCCTTTGCTGCGAATGGTCTGGGACACCGGCCCGGCCCTGACCACCGCCACCATTTTCCTGCGGCTGATTTCGTCGCTGATCCCGGTCGCGCAATTGTGGGTTGGGAAGCTGATTATCGACCAGGTGGTCCGGGCCATCCAGGGCCGTATAACGGACCCGCACCGTATCTGGGTGTACCTGGCCTACGAGATCGCCCTGGCTGTCCTGAGCGACCTGTTATCGCGTGCAGTGAACCTTTCAGACAGCCTGCTGGGCGACAAGTTCACGAACTTCGTCAGCCTGCGGTTGATGGAACACGCTAACCGGCTGGATCTGGTTTCCTTTGAAGATCCAGTATTTTACGACAAACTGGAGCGTGCCCGCCGCCAGACTACGGCCCGCCTGGGGATGCTGGGCATTATCGCGGGGATGGGCCAGCAATTCATCACTTTGCTGTCGCTGCTGGCTGCCGTGGTCTCGTTTTCGCCCTGGTTTCTGGTGCTCCTGGTGGGCGCAGTCATCCCGGCCTTTCTGGGCGAAACCCGTTTCGCCATGCTGGCTTATTCCATGTTGTATCGCCACACGCCGGAGCGCCGGGAGTTGGATTATCTGCGCTTGCTCGGGGCCAGCAATCAGAGCGCGAAGGAAGTGAAAATCTTCGGCCTGGGCCAGCACTTAGCCGACCGGGCGCGTAAGCTCTTCGATCGCTTCTACGAGGAAAACAAGGCGCTAGCCGTCAAGCGCGCCGTCACCGGATCGCTTTTGAATCTGCTGCCCACAGCGGGCTATTACGGCGCCTACGTTCTGATCCTGATCCGGACCATGGCAGGCGCCATGACGGTGGGCAGCCTCACCTTCGTGGCGGGTGCGTTCGCGCGATCGCGCTCCTTGATCGAGACCCTATTTTCGAGCCTCAATAATATCGCCGAGCAAGCGATGTACATCAAGGATCTTTTCGATTTCTTCGAGACTGAGCCCAGCATCGTTTCGGTGCCGAATGCATTGCCCGCGCCGCGCCCCATTCGATCCGGCTTCGAGTTTCGCGACGTGTCGTTCGCATATCCCGGTTCCGAGCGCCAGGTGCTGCGCCGCGTCAGCTTTCAGTTCGATGCCGGTGAGCGCATCGCTCTGATCGGCGAAAACGGAGCGGGCAAAACCACGCTGGTGAAGCTGCTCGCTCGCCTTTATGAACCGACCGGCGGCGCCATTTTGCTGGATGGCATCGACCTGCGCGAATACGATGTCGATAGTCTGCGCGCCGAAATCGGGGTCATCTTTCAGGACTACATGCGCTACGACATGCTGCTGCGCGAGAACATCGGCTTTGGGCGCATTGAGGAACTCGGCAATCAGGCGCGCGTGGAAAGCGCGGCGCGGAAAAGCCTGGCCGATGGGCTGATCGCGCAATTCAAACTGGGTTACGACCAGATGCTCGGCCGGCGTTTCGACAACGGCGTCGATCTATCGGCCGGGCAATGGCAGAAGGTGGCTTTAGGACGAGCGTATATGCGGGACGCACAGGTTTTGATCCTGGATGAACCCACCGCCAGCCTGGACGCCCGCGCCGAATACGAGGTGTTCCTGCGCTTCGCCGATCTCACTCGCGGCCGTATGGCGGTGCTGATCTCGCATCGCTTCTCCACCGTTCGCATGGCCGATCGAATTTTAGTTTTAGCGGATGGCGCGCTGGTGGAGCAGGGCACGCATCAGCAGCTAGTGGCCTTGGGCGGACGCTACGCGGAATTGTTCGAGCTGCAGGCCGCCGGCTACCGGTAGTTTGGCACGCCTAGGCGTGTCAAACGGGATTGGGGGTTGGGGCTCCAGGCACTGGCTGCGTTTAGGACCCGCTAAATACCGACTTGAGCCATGCTCCGAAATGCAGATGCCTTCCCGGACACTCGGGCCAGGGCGCGAAACTGATGGTCCCACCGTCGCGCTCCACCCACAGTGAAACCGGCTCCTCGGTGGACCTATAATCCAGCTGGATCAGAACACCCGGACCGCAGGATTGCGAGAGTCCGATGTGCGCCACCGCTGCATTCGCGTGCTCGCTCTTCGGGCCCCAATCCTCCTGGAACTTGGCGAATGGGTAGTCCGGACAGGGATGCGAATCCGTACAACCCCACATCTGGTAGGCGGCCGGGTAATTATGCGCGTCGAGCAAACTCACAAAAGTCTTAGCGCGCTGTTCTTGGGGATAATTTTTAAAGACGCCGTACAGGATAAGACCGAGGATCAGCGCAGCGCCCAGGACGATGGATGAGGTTTTGACGATCCCGAGGACGCGGGCACGGTGTTGCTCGGCGGCTCCGTAGGCTTCCAGGTAGCTGGACATCCTACTTTTATTTTAGCTCTTACTTTACTTCGCCAGAAACTTACTTCGCTGATTTACTTCGCTGATTTACTTCGCTGACCTACTTCGCTGACCTACTTCGTCGGATAGGCTTTGTTGTAAGCCGCGGTGGCGTCAGCGGTGATTTCAAAGCTAGGCTTGAAGAAT
>JBEKLB010000006.1:0-37939 GCA_050010415.1 Bryobacteraceae bacterium
TCTGGGATCGATCGGCGTTCCGTCCAACGCCATGCCCAATGCGATTCTGAGCTACAGTCCGAATGGTCCGGTGAACGGAAAGCCAAGTTGGTACAACCCCGACGATAACAACTTCGGTCCGCGGTTCTCGTTAGCGTACAGCCCGAAGGATCGGGGTGGTCTGCTGCAAGCGATTTTTGGAAACGGCGGCGTCTTTCGCGCGGGCGGCGCGATGCTATACGATCGTTTCGGCAGTGAACTGATCACCGAATTCGATCAGTTCGGTTCGTTTGGCTTGGCGACGACGCTGAACAACCCCGTGTCCTATACGTACGCCACTTCACCGCGTTATAACGGGACGATTCCGGCTTTTCCGGCGGCTCCCACCACGGGCTTTCCCTACACGCCGCCCGATGTCAACGGAATCGTCGGCGAGTTCCAGGGGATCTATCCGGACTTGAAGTCGCCTTATTCGATCCTCCTGAACGCTTCGTTTGCACGCCAGATTCCGGGCAAAATGACGCTGGAGGTTTCCTACGCCGGCCGGCTCTCACGTAAACTGCTGCTGCAAGGCGACATATACACGCCGCTTGAAAATCTGTACGATCCAGGGTCGGGCCAGACTTGGCTGCAAGCCATGACCGGGCTGCGTCAGGATTTCAACAACATCTGTGCTTCCACCGGCGTGACGACTCAAAATTGTAGTCCTGCAACCATCGCGAATATGGTGGCGGCCAACCCCTCTCTAATCCCGAACAGTAAGTACATACAGGATATGTTCCCGGGCGTAAACTACTCGAGCATCTTCAAGGGCAGCACCTCGGCCTACTACTTCTACGGCATTTACGGCAATTACGGAGGCAGCTATCTGGACATGCTGCACGCATCTGACAGAATTGTCGGCCAATTTGTTCCTAACGCCTGCGCGACGAAGTTTGGCTGCTACACGTTCTTCGCTCCGCAGGGCAGCTCGATGCCCACCTGGATGAACGCGGGCAGCGCCAATTACGATGCCGGGACGGTGAGTTTGCGGCGGGCCTTCAGTTCGGGACTCTCCTTCGATTTCAACTACACGCTTTCGCATTCCATCGACAACGCATCCGCCGCCGAGGGCTCTTCAGGCCAGGATGGCGCGGTGATCCAGAATATATTCAACCCGGGCCAATTCCGCGGCTCGTCGGATTTCGATATCCGGAATCAGGCGAATATCGACGTGGTGTATGAATTGCCGGTTGGCAAGGGCAAGCCGTTCTGGAACAATGCTCCTGGATGGGCGAACGAAATTTTCGGCGGCTGGCAGGTTTCGACCATTGCGCGGTTTGCAAGCGGTCTGCCGAGCATAGTGCAAGGCAATCAAACCTGGGACGTGAATTACTGGCAAGGCACTCTCGCGATTCCAACGGGAGCGTACAAGGTAACCAATGGCTACGACAACAACGGCAACCCAGGGGTGTTCGCCAACATAAACGCTGCAAATAGTTTCGCGGACGCCTGGCCGGGTTCCGCGGCGGGAACTCGAGCGCTGGTCCGGCTGGCGGGAATGAAGAACTTCGATTTCGCGGTTGCCAAATCGTTCCCGCTGCCCTGGGAAGGCCACAGCATTCAGTTCCGCGCGGAAGCTTACAATGCGTTCAACAATGTGAACTTTATTCAACCTAGCCTCTCGTTGCAAAATACCAGCCAGTTCGGCGAATATCAAAGCACCATGCCACCGCGCGAGATGCAGTTCGCTTTACGCTATGAATTTTAGGAGCGCAGCAACCGCTCTTGTTCTCCTCGCCTTGAGTGGCGTGCTTCTGCGCGCCACAACGGTTCTGGATTTTATTCCGCTTTCTATCGACGGCAAGCCGGTTCCGCTCGCGTCTTATCGCGGCAAGGTGCTGCTGATCGTCAACGTGGCCAGCCGCAGCATCTTCACCGAACAGTATCAAAATCTGGAAGGGCTGTACCAGAAATACAAGGATCAGGGCCTGGTGATTCTCGCCTTCCCCAGCGACGACTTCGGCAAGGAAGAGCCGGGCGGCAACGACGAGATCAAGAAGTTCGTGGCCGAAAAGTACAAGGCCACGTTCCCGCTCTTCGCAAAGATCTCCCTGGCCGGCGAACACATGGCGCCGCTCTATCAGTTCCTCACCGACAAGACGGCCAACGCTACCACCGGCGGACCCATTCACTGGAACTTTACGAAATTCCTGGTGGACCGGGAAGGCAAGGTCGTAGAGCGCTTCGAGCCGGATGTGACGCCGGATTCCCCGGAGCTCGCCGTCGCGATTGAGAAGGCCCTGCATGGCGAAAAAGACAAGCACGAGAACGACAAAGCGAGCACCGGTTTCAATCCATTTTATTGCGATATACTGAGGTGTCTGAACGGCCATGTCGCCCTCTAGTGCCCTACTGCACGGATGGTTACATGCGAAAACTCTTACTTAGCTTATCCGCATTTCTTCTGCTTTCTGGCTCACTCGGCGCGGCAGGAAGCCCTCCCTCCTTCACGCTGGGATGGTCGGTCTACGTCGGTTGGGACCCCTATCAGTACATGGCGAAATCCGGCCTGCTAAAGAAGTGGGCGGATAAGTACGGCGTCGCCATCAAGGTGCAGCGCTTCGACTACGCTCCGTCGCTCGATGCCTTCGTGGCCAAGAACATCGATGCCTGCGCGATGACCAATATGGAGGCGCTCGACATGCCGGCGGCCGCCGGCGTGGACACCACGTCCATCATCGTAGGCGATTATTCCAACGGTAACGACGCGGTGCTGGTCCGCCACAATCTGACGCTCGCCCAGATTCCTGGCAAGCGTGTGCTGCTGGTGGAGAAAACGGTTTCGCAATACTTGTTCGAGCGCGGCATGGCTCTCAACAATCTATCGGGCGAACTGAAGCGCGTGAAATACGTGAACACCTCGGATTCCGATCTCGCGGGGGCCTTCTTGAGCGACCAAAGCCAGGATGTGGCGGTCACCTGGAAGCCGCTGGTCTCGCAGATCCTCAAAGGCAAAGGCATCACCAAGATTTTCGATTCCTCGAAGATCCCGGGCGAAATTCTGGACCTGATGGTAGTGCGAACCGAAGTGCTCAACCGGCCGGACGGCTCCGGGCAGCGCTTCGCTAAAGCCATTGCCGGCGCCTGGTACGAACTGACCACCCAGATGGCCAAGCAGGGTCCGGATGGCGACAAGGTGCTGTCGGCAATCGCCGAAGTATCCGAAGACACGCTGGCGTCCTACAAAGAGCAACTCGCCACCACGCATCTTTTCTATACGGCGCCCTCGGCGCTGGAGATGACGAAATCGGATCAGCTAAAAAAGACCATGGAGCTGGTTCGGCAATTTTGCTTCACGCATGGGCTGCTGGGCGACAAAACCGCTTCGCCCGACGATGTGGCTATCCGCTTCCCGGACGGCGCCATCCAGGGCAAAAAGGAACGCGTGCGTTTGCGCTTCGACGCATCCTATATGGAACTGGCCGCGGCGGGGAAGCTGTGAGCATCCTCCAGATTCATGCGCAGCCCTCGCGCACCACGGTCTGGATTCTCTCGTGGTTCTTGTTCGCAATTGGAGTAGTGAGTTACTTCTGGGTTTCCCGAGGCCGGCATATCGAGAATCCGGACGATCGCGTGATGCCCACCTTGCGGCAAATGGGTCAGGCCTTCGCCGACGCCACTCTGAAACCGGCGGAAGACGACGAGGTTGCCGCCAATGCCGATCGCGAATCCCTGTTCACCAAGGTTCGGCAGAGCATGCTGTGGAAGGACACCGTGGCGACGGGCCGCCGCTTTCTGATCAGCATGGCGCTGCTGTTTCCCGCGGTTCTGCTCGGGCTCCACATGGGGATGTTCCCTTATATCGGTTCTTTCTTCCTGCGATTCGTTCTGTTCTTTGACAAGATTGTCGCGCTCTCCCTGCTGCCCATTCTGTTCATCGCGTTCGGGATCGACGAACTGGCGAAGGTGATGTTGATCGTGGTGGGAGTGGCGCCGACCATCATCCTGGACGCGTTCAACCTCACGCGCGGCGTTCCAAAGGAGCAGATCGTGAAGGGCTTCACGCTGGGCGCGGGCGATTTTTCCATCACCTATCGCATAGTCCTCAAACAAATCTGGCCGCGCGTGTTGAATAGCATCCGGCTCAATTTGAAAGCGGTGATGCTGTTCCTGTTCGCCGGCGAAATGATCGCCTCCCAGGACGGATTGGCGTATCGCATCGCTCTGCTCCGCCGCCACATGGGGATGGACACCATCATCCCGTACGTTCTTTGGGTGGCGTTGCTGCTCTTCTTGATCGATTTTGGGATGCGAACCATGAACCGCAAGCTGCATCCCTGGTTTCAGGAGGCGTAAGCGGCTGTGGCGACCGCACGAATGGTTGTGGACAAGGTGGCCGATCCAGCCAGTCTGGAATCTCATGCCATGATTCGCATTCAGGATGTCGTGGTGGAGTATGGCCAGCGAGGCAAGCCCCCGAAGCGGATCCTGAACGGCGTCAACATCGATATCCAGCCGGGCGAGTTCATCTCCATCGTCGGACAAACGGGCTGTGGAAAGTCGACGTTGTTGCGGCTGGTGCTGGCCGAAGAGATGCCGTGCCAGGGCCAGGTTCTGGTGGAGGGGAGCGCGCGCAAACAGCCGGATCGCCGCTGCGGATATGTGCCGCAGAAGTATTCTCTGTTTCCCGATCGCACGGTGCTTGAGAATATAACGTTCGGGCTCGAAGTCACCGAGGTCGGGATTTTCGGAAGCTTGTCGCCCGCCCGCCGGGTCCGCCGCCAGGAATTTCAACTAGAGGCCATCGGCTACTTGCGTCGCATGGGTCTGCGCGAATCGGACGCTGCAAAATATCCGCACCAGCTTTCCGGTGGCATGCAGCAGCGCGTGGCCATCGCGCAAGCGCTCATCATGCGGCCCAGGATTCTGCTGATGGATGAGGCCTTCAGCGCTCTCGATCCGGGCACTCGCGCGGGAATGCAGCGGCTGATTAAAGACCTGTGGCGAGAGACTGGCACCACAATTCTCTTCGTAACTCACAACCCGCGAGAAGCCGTGGTTCTGGCAACGCGCGTCATCGCGCTGGGGCGTACCGCCGGCGAGGATGACGGCGCCAACGTCGTCCTGGATCTCCCGCTGCCCGACACTACCGACGAACTTGAGATCGCCGCTCACGTTCGCCGCATCGAAGAGACTACTTTCCCGAGCGGCAGCGCGGAGGACGACGAACAGTCCGGCGCCCCAGAAGCGTAACACCCACGCGAGAAAGGTTAGCGAGTAAAATCAAGGTCAATGTCTTTTTACAAGAGCCATGCCCCGAAGCATCGGGAACACACTAGAGAAGTGAAACTGCCGGAATTGGAAGGGATGAAAGCCCTTCTGGACGAAGGCAAAATTCCATCCAGACAATGGGAAGCCGAAGTCCGGCGCGGCAAGGAATTCGGCCTGGAATGTGTCGATTCCATTGAGGACAAGACTGAGATCAGTTGTTTTCAGCGCGGCGAGCTGCCGCACTGGTCCGGTATAAACACGTTCCTGAAAACGCCGTACCTGGAGGACGTGCGCAAGGTGGGTGAGTACGATGTGGCTTTTGTCGGCGTTCCGTTCGACATCGGCACCACCTATCGCGCCGGTACGCGCTTTGGCCCGCAGGGCATCCGGCGCATTTCGTCGCTCTACACTACTTACAATTTCGAACTGGGCGTGGACCTGCGCGAATCGCTCAAGATGTGCGACGTCGGCGATATTTTTTGTCCCGCGAATATAACCAAGAGCCACGACCAGATCACCAAGGGCGTCGCGCATATCCTGTCGCAAGGAACGCTGCCGATGATCATGGGCGGCGACCACTCTATCGGCTTCCCCTGCGCGCGCGGCGTAGCTCAGTGCGTGGAAGGCAAGGTCGGAATTATCCATTTGGATCGCCACATCGACACCCAGGAAAAAGACATGGACGAGATCATGCACACTTGTCCTTGGTTCCACGCCACCAACATTCCGAATTGCCCGCCGACGAATCTGGTCCAGGTGGGAATCGGGGGATGGCAAGTGCCGCGGCCAGGGGTGAAAAAAGGCCGCGAGCGCGGATCGACGGTACTGACCATTCAAGATATCGAGCGCATCGGCATCGAGAAAACCATCGAGATCGCATTGGAAGTGGCGTGGAAAGGCGCCAGCGCGGTTTATCTTTCCTTCGATGTGGACTCCGTGGATGCAGGCTTTGTTCCCGGCACCGGCTGGCCCGAGCCCGGCGGATTCCTGCCTCGTGAGGCTCTCGCGATCTTGAAGGGCGTCGCCAAGGAAGGCATCGCGGCGATGGAAGCGGTTGAGGTTTCGCCGCCCTACGATATTTCCGATATCACGGCGCTGGTTGCCGTGCGTGCCATGGTGGACGTGCTGGCATCCATGACGAAGCATGGCCGGATCGGCGGGAAACTGCGCTGACACCAGCTTTCATCCTCGTTACAGATGATTACTGCGTGGACGGGAACGCGCTAACCTCGGCATGCGAGCCCATTCTCGGTTTCCGCCCCGCTATCGACCTGGCGTCCATCGAGTCATTACCGGCCGCGATTTCTCGCCAGGACCAGGGCGAGATCTTTGTTCTGCCTACGGCTCTCGATTTCAATCTCCTCCAACGCGAGGCTCTTGGACATGCGATCGCTGAGGCCCGGCGAGCCTGCCCGCAACTCACCATTCATCACGACGACGTCGACCCCACGCATCCCTTGGTGGTCCAGGCTCTTGCCGATCAAGCCGCACGAGCGATTCCGCGGGAGGCTCGATCGCCCCAACAAATCGGTCTTATCCTCGCGGCCAGCGGCCACGGCGATGCCGGCAGCCGCGCGAACAGTTATCGATTGATGCGCCTGATTTGGGAGCAACTCGGCCTGGGCGCCGGTGAAGTTGGATTTGTGCGGCATGCCCAACCGTTCCTGGGTCACACCCTGAGCCACACGCTGGAGAAATGCGCCGCGCGTCCGCTCCATTGGATCATCCTTCCAGAAACTCTGGGGAAAACCGAGCACGTCGACTACGCTGCGGTGATTCTCGAAAATTTTCAGCGCACGCATCCGGAAGCCGGCGCCTGGAGCATGGCTGCGCCCCCGGGCGATCATCCCGCGATCACGGCTTGGCTCACGCAGCGCATCACACGCTTGTGGAACGAAAAACGGGCGCGGGAAGCCGTTCGTGGCGCATCGCCGAAGCGACGTTCCGCTCCTGACGCAGCTTCGTGGTCCGTCGGCGCTGGAGTCGTCGCGTCGGTGCCGGATTGCGGCCGGATGTCGAGCGTGCTGGAACAAATCCTGCCGGCCGGCAAGCCCGAACGCGTGCTCATCAAAGTCACCTGGCATGGCTATGCAACAGGAACCTACACCGATCCGGCAGCGCTCGATCTTTTGCTCAGTGCCCTGCCCGCCCGAGCGATCATTCTCGAAGGCCATACCTCATCAAGGAATCTTGGAAATGCCGGCTTCGATTGGGAAACCCAGGCTCGCGAGCATCGCGCCTGGATTCGCCAGCAGGACGCCGAATATCTGCGCCGAACCGGTCTGGCGGATGTGATGGCCAAGCGCGATGCGCAATACGTCAATGTCACCGAAGCATACTGGGATGAGGGCGGAGACGCCGATCCGTGCAGTTACATTCCTCGGATGCTGCTCGATTACACGGGCTGTCCGATGATCAGTTACGCGAAATTCAAAGGTCCCACTCGGCTGGCCATTTCCAATCTGTTTGGACTAATCCCCGATCCTTTGCGATCGGCCTGGCATGGACCGAACATCACCTACCTGGCACGTGTCTGCTGCAATCTCGCGAAGCTCTACAGCTCGCATTTCCCGCTCAGCGGAATCAATGAAGCGCTCTACTCGGCTGTGCGATGGAATCGCAAAGGCCTGTATCGCAGCCGTTGGGGCAATTACGATTTGATCTCGAACGCCGGATACGTTGCCGCCAGCGCCAAACTCGCCACCGCTGACATCCTGGCGAGCCGGTTGCAAGGTCAGGATGTGAATCGCAGCGGCTTCTTCGACGTGGTTCGCTCCGAGCTTGGTTGGGACGAGGAGGCCGCGGCCGATTCCCTTCCCGAAACCGTGCAATGCCTGTTCGCGTGATGCTCCCGCTACTGCGACTTCAACAACTCGCCGACAGCGCTTTTCCCATCGGGAGCGCCGCGCATTCATTCGGCATCGAAACGCTGGTGGAAGCGGGACTGCTCACCACGGAAAGCCTGGCGGCATTCTTACTGGATTATCTGGAAGAAGCAGGAACCCTGGAAGCCTCGTACTGCGCGGCTAGTTGCGGATGCCAGAGCATTGACCACTGGCTGCGATGGAATGCCGAGCTCGGCGCGCGCAAACTGGCGCGAGAGTCGCGTGATGGCTCCGCCGCGATGGGGAGGCGATTTCTGCGGCTGGCCGCGATTATCTCGGGCGACGAAGTCCTGCTCCGAGCGTCTGCTTCCGGCGCGGAGGCTCATTTGGCGGCCTGCTTCGGCCTGGTTGCGGGCGTCTTCGGTATTGAGCCTGCAACCGCTGCCGCGGCTTATCTGCAGCAATCGATGACTGCGCTGGTTTCCGCGTGCCAGCGACTATTGCCTCTGGGACAAACGCAAGCGCACCAGATTATTTGGGACTTGAAGCCCGCTATTCTCGCCGCCGTCGAGCGCAGGAGAGAGCCAGCGGCGGCAAGTTCCTTCACGCCTCTGCTGGATGTTGCCTCCGCGCGCCATGCCACACTCTATACGCGCCTGTTCATGAGTTGAAGCATGGCCCAATCTTCGAATCTCCGTTTGGCTTTTGAAGCGGATGCCGGCGGTGGAACCATTCTTCGAGTTCTCGAGCAGCGGCCACCCTGGCGTGTGGTGCGCGGCTTTCGCACCGCGTCTGGTGAGACGCTGGCACATGTTCACAATGTTTCGGGCGGCATACTCGACCGAGACTCGCTTTCTTTTGAAGTGCAAGTCGGGCCGGGTGCGCAAGCGCAAGTAACTTCTACTGGCGCCACACGTGTATATCGCAGCCGAACGCCCGATTGCCGGGCTTCGCAGAGCATGCGTGTGAGCGTGGCATCGGACGCGTACCTGGAATATTTGCCCGATCAGCTCATCCCGTTTGCCGGCTCCCGGTTCGATCAAACCGCGCGCGTAGAACTAGACCGCGGCGGTTCGCTGATCTGGTGGGATCGCGTGGCGCCGGGCCGCGAGGCGTCGGATGAAATCTTCCGCTTCGAATCCCTTACTTCGCGCTTCGAGCTGATCGCGGACAATCAGCCCATTGCGATTGAACGCTGGACCTTGACGCCGCTGGTTCAACGCCTGGATTCCATCGCAAGGCTCGGACCTTTTCGCCATTTTGCTTCGTGCTATGTTTGTCGCGCGGGCGAGCCGGCCAGCTATTGGAAGGCGTTCGAATCAAAGATGCAAGTGGTCGCCGACCAACTTTCCGGCTCTGAGATATTATGGGGGGTGACCTCGCTCAGGGCGCATGGCCTAGTGATCCGTGGCGTCGCGATCGGTGGGCGCGCTCTGGCAAGCGGACTGGTCGAATTTTGGAAAGCCGCCAAGTGGATTCTTTGTGGCCGAGTCGCCACGCTGCCCCGCAAAGTTCACTGACTTTTTTTTGACCGAGGAGGATAGCCGGTGCATCTGACCCCGCGCGAGCAGGAAAAGCTCATGATCTTCGTCGCATCCGAGTTGGCCAGGAAGCGACGCGCGCGCGGCCTGAAACTGAATTATCCGGAGGCCATGGCGATCCTCTCGGCGGAGATCCTCGAAGCCGCTCGCGATGGCAAGAGCGTCGCGGATATCATGGGCTCTGGCGGCTCCATTCTCAAACGCGAGGACGTCATGGATGGCGTGGCCGAGATGATCCACGAAGTGCAAGTGGAAGCCACCTTCCCCGACGGCACCAAGCTGGTGACCATCCACGATCCGATTCAATAGGAGAGACCGCTTTGCATCACTTCGGGTACCCCGGCGAATACTTTCTCGATAGCGATGAGTTGGAGTTGAATGCCGGACGCGCCACGGCACAGGTTGTGGTGAGCAACCGCGGTGATCGGCCGGTGCAGGTTGGCAGCCACTATCACTTCTTCGAAGTGAATTCCGCGCTCGATTTCGACCGCGCAGCCGCCTACGGTATGCGGTTGGACATCGCCGCCGGCACGGCCATCCGATTTGAGCCGGGCGAGGAAAAGGAAATTTCGCTGGTCGCGTTGGCTGGTGGCCGCGCCGTGTACGGACACAACGCGAAGGTGAATGGAGAGCTGAAGAAATGAGCGTCAAGATCCCGCGCCGCACCTACGCCGATCTGTACGGACCCACCAAGGGCGATCGCCTTCGTCTGGCCGACACCGAATTGATCGCGGAAGTGGAGCAGGACTACGCCGTCTACGGCGACGAGATCACCTTCGGCGGCGGCAAGGTAATTCGCGACGGGATGGGCCAAAGCTCCACGGCCACGCGCGAGGCTGAGCATGGCGCGCTGGACCTGGTGATCACCAACGCGTTGATCATCGATCATTGGGGCATTGTGAAGGCCGATGTCGGAGTCCGGAACGGCCGCATCGTGAAAATCGGAAAGGCCGGAAATCCGGATACGCAGGACGGCGTCGATCCCGATCTGGTAGTGGGCGCCTCCACCGAAGTGATCGCGGGCGAAAACAAGATCCTGACCGCCGGCGCCATTGACAGCCATATCCATTTCATCTCGCCGCAGCAGATCTACGAAGCGCTATCGAATGGCACCACGACCATGCTCGGCGGCGGAACGGGCCCCGCCACCGGGACCAATGCAACCACGTGCATGCCGGGCCGCTGGAACTTAGAACAGATGTTTCGCGCAGCCGAGGCGTGGCCGGTTAACTTCGGATTTCTGGGCAAAGGAAATGCCGCCACGCGCGAGCCTCTCGCGGAACAGGTTCTGGCCGGAGTCTGCGGCCTGAAACTGCATGAGGATTGGGGAACCACGCCCGCGGCCATCGATACGTGCCTGCGCGTGGCCGACGAATTCGATATCCAGGTGGCGATCCACACCGACACCCTGAACGAAGCAGGATTCGTCGACGACACCATCGCCGCCATTGGCGGGCGAACCATTCACACCTACCACACTGAGGGCGCAGGCGGCGGTCACGCGCCGGACATTATCAAGATCGCCGGATTGCCGAATATTCTCCCATCCTCCACCAACCCCACACGCCCTTTGACGGTAAACACCATCGCCGAGCATCTGGACATGCTGATGGTCTGCCATCATCTGAATCCACAGGTTCCCGAAGATGTTGCGTTCGCCGAAAGCCGCATCCGGCAAGAGACCATCGCGGCCGAAGACATCCTGCACGATTTGGGCGTCATCAGCATGATGTCCAGCGATTCGCAAGCCATGGGACGCATCGGCGAAGTGGTTACGCGCACCTGGCAGACTGCGCACAAGATGAAGGTGCAGCGCGGCGCTGTGCCGGGTGATTCGTCGCGCAACGACAACGGACGCATCAAGCGTTACATTGCCAAGTACACTATCAACCCGGCCATTGCGCACGGCATCTCGAACGAAGTAGGCTCCATAGAACCTGGCAAGCTGGCGGACCTGGTGCTGTGGAACCCAGCGTTCTTCGGTGTCAAACCGGAGATGGTGATCAAGGGCGGTTTCATCGCCTGGAGCGTCATGGGCGACGCGAACGCCTCCATTCCGACGCCGCAGCCGGTACTTTATCGCCCGATGTTCGGATCGTTCGGCGCCGCGCCCCAAGCGATCGCGGCCACCTTCATATCGAGCGCTTCATTTCCTCAGGTTGAGAAACTCGGGCTCGGCAAACGTCTGGTCCCGGTGCAAAATTGCCGGAAGATCGGAAAGGCCGACATGCTTCACAATTCCGCGACGCCCCGCATCGAAGTGGATCCGGAGACCTACGAAGTTCGCGCCGACGGTGAGCTGCTCACCTGTGAGCCCGCCAGCGTTCTGCCGCTAGCGCAGCGATATTTCCTTTTCTAAGCTTTTCTATTTTGAATCATGAGCCACAATCACACACATCGCGCGTTTCGCATTGGCGTCGCCGGACCGGTGGGCAGCGGGAAGACCGCGCTGGTTCACGTGCTGAGCCAGAGTTTATGGCCGGCGGTCAACCTGGCCGTCGTCACCAACGATATCTACACACGCGAAGACGCCGAATTTCTGGTGCGTCAAGGTATCTTGCCGCCCGAGCGGGTAACGGGTGTCGAAACCGGCGGCTGCCCGCACTCCGCTATCCGGGAAGACGCGTCCATGAACCTGGAAGCCATCGAGGATTTGGAGCGGGCGCACGCGGGCCTGGAGCTGGTCTTCATCGAGAGCGGCGGCGACAATCTCGCGGCGGCGTTCAGCCCGGAGTTGGTCGACGTTGCCATCTACGTCATCGACGTGGCTGGCGGAGATAAAATCCCGCGTAAAGGCGGACCCGGAATCATCCGCTCCGATCTTCTGGTGATCAATAAGATCGATCTCGCGCCCTACGTGGGAGCTTCGCTCGAAGTGATGGAGCGTGACACGCGCAAGATGCGCGGCGACCGGCCGTTCCTATTCACGAATCTGCGCGCGGGCGTGGGCGTTCCCGAGCTCAAGGCTTGGGTGCAAGAGAAGATGAACCTGCCAGAAGAGCAGCGGCACAAAGTGGTGACCGCCGGGGACCTGCGCGACAGGCCGGTTTCCCACTCGCACTCGCACACTCACTAGCGCGCTCGTCGACGAATCAGGGTTGCACTGAAAGAAGCCGCACCAGAAGGAGCTGCACTAGAATGTGATGCGCGCGGTCAACTGGATTTGCCGCGGCCCAGCTCCTTCGGCCGTTTGCAGAGCAGTGAGTGCCCCGAATCCGGCAACTCCCTCCGTCAGCACGGAGGGCGGTGCAAAGTTCGGATGGTTGAACAAATTAGCGACTTGCACTCCCACTTGAGCGCGAACGGACTCCTTGATCGGGATGCTCTTGATGAGAGACATGGATACCGCCTCAGTGCCTGGTCCCACTACACCGCCCGCCTCTGAGTCTCCGAAGCGGCCAATCGCGTTAGGCGGGGTCGCGAAAGCAGCCGGATTGATCCATTGGGCGATGGATTGCCCGGCGTACGGATTGACTCCGGGGACCGTGTCGGCTCGGCCCCCGGTGGAGGAGAAGACGTTGAAGCCGCAACCACAGGGATCGTTGAGCTGAGAGACCGTCATGAAGGGACCGCTTTGAAACAGCAGCACGCCTGCGAGTTCCCATCCACCCACTACCCGATCCAACAGCCCGTTAGCGCTGTTCAGCAGCATCTTTCCTTTGCCGAACGGCAAGTCGTAAAGAAAAGTAGTCAGGAAGCGCTGCCGGCGTGTGAAATTGACATTCCCATAGTCAATGCCCGGTTGGTAGGGATTGGAAATTTGCCCGCCATATTCTCCGGCGAAACCGCCCGCCGGGCTAGCGGGGTTCCCTTCTAGATTAGACAGATTCCGCGCATAGATATAGCTGCTTTGCAATTGCAGGCCGTGCGACAGGCGCTTTTGCACCGCTATCGTCATCGCATTGTAGTTGCCGAAGCCATAGTTGGTGTTGTAGTAGATCTCCTCCCACAGCGGATACGGGTAACTCGATTGAGGAATATTGCTGAATCCGATTGTGTTCGGACGAGGCTGATTGATATTCATACTCGTTCCAAGATTCCTGGAGTGGTTTCCGTCGTAAGACGCGCGAAAACCGAACCCCGCGCCCAGATCCCGCTCGAGGGTGAGATTCCATTCCTGAACGTAGGGGTCCTTGTAGTGCAGATCGGTCACCTGGAAGAAGCTTTGGGATCCGGGTTGCGCGATGTTGGAGGGCCAGGAATAAGGCAACTGGTAAGTCGGTTTGCCGTTCGCGCCGATCGAGTTGTTAAAGAAGCCCACATCGCTCGACTGCGTGGCCCACGCGCTGAGCGCCGCTGTACTCATCAAAGCCTCAATGTATTTGCCGTAACCTCCACGCAAAACCGTTTTGTCGTTTCCGAAAAGCCGCCAGGCGAATCCAATGCGCGGAGCGAAGTCCGTCTTTTGGGAGTATCGCAGCGCCGGCGGGTCACCAATCGACTGGGCAGTGACGATCGGCGTGGGGTAGATCGATGCCGCAAAGCCCGGATCGATAGTGCTCAACGTACCCGGACCCGGGACGATCACCGCGCCGCGCACGGTCTGCCCGTTCACCGTGCTGATGTGATTGAGATCGATATTCGACACGTTGTTGTACTTGTCGCGGAACGTCGGATGGTATTCATAGCGAAGTCCGTAATTGAGCGTCAGAGTCTTGGAAACCTTGAAGTCGTCCTGGACAAAGGTAGCGTAATGTTGCGCCATTCCGAAAGTGCAACACAACAGATTGGTGGCGATGGTGCTGTTGTCCGGGTAACCCAGGAGAAAGGACGCCAAAGGAGTGCCAGCGCCGGGACCAAGCAACGCACTCATCACCGATCCGTTAAAGGTATAGCTGCCTTCCAGATCGTTATAAAACACGGCGTCGAAAAAGGCGTGGAGACGACGGTAATCGGCTCCAAACTTGATGGTGTGTTTTCCTTTCGTCCACGTCAGTGTTTCCAATATTTGCTTGGTGCCCTGGTTGGCGTCCTCATTTTGAAGCCCAAGGGGTGCAAACCCGGCAATGACGAATTGGGGAACGATGTCCGCGCCTGCCGGTGGAACTTGCGGCAAACCTGTCAGACCTAGCTCGTTCGCGGACTGTTGGGCGGTAATTCCGTACCTGGATGACTGGTGGCTCAGGCTAAATCCCCCGCGCAATTCGTTTACGAGAGTAGGGCTGATGGTGTAGTTCCAGGCGACGGTCAGTGCTTGATCCACCTCGGGAATCGAATTAACGCCTACCGTGGGTAATGAGGGAGAGCCTGGGTTCGCATACGCCGGCGCGTTAGGCACCGCTTGTACCCGCCGATTCTTGTAGGTGTATCGTGCAAAGATGAGGTTCTTCGCACCGATCACCTGATCCACCCGAGCATCGCCTTGGGCGCTGTTAATCGGTATGGGGAAGTTCGCCAGATAGTTATTCGCGATCGCACCCGGAGCGCCGTAGTTGGGCAATGGGAAAAAGGTGCTCAGCACTCTTTGCGCATAAGGCGAAAGCATGCTGGCAGGAATGATATTGCCCGGGTAACCGGTCAACTGGTTGCCTGCGCCGGCAGTGAGATAAGCCGACAAATCTCCGTTGCGCATGTCCAGCGTGGGAACGCTCTCGATTTCGGTCTGACTCTTGGGCAGCCGCAGTGCTTCAAAACTTCCGAAGAAGAACGTTTTGTCGTGCCCGTTATACAGTTTGGGAATAACCACCGGGCCGCCCATATAGATGCCGAAATTGTTCATCTTCACTTCGTTCACTTCGTGGCTGAAGAAGTCGGAGGCGTTGGTGTAACTGTTTTGAAAGTTTTCAAAGACCCCACCATGAAGGTGATTGGAACCGGCCTTCGAAATGGTGGTAATATCGGCGACGCCTCCAAATTCAGCCGGATTGATGGTTTCCCCAATGCGAATCTCCTCAATCGCGTTGAAAGACGGGAACAGTTCGGAAACGGCCCCCACCGCGTTGATGGTGATAGCGGAACCGGTTCCCATGGAACTAATCCCGTCTATGCTTATAGAAAGCTGGCTCGGCAAACTGCCGGCGACGGAGATGTTACCGTTGGCGTCCGATTGCACGCCAGACTGCGCGGTCAGCGTTGACATGGCGCTGGTAGAGCCGGTGGAACGCGAGGTAATCGCCACGGGAAGATCCGTCAGCTCGCGCGATCCTTTCGTCTCCGCGATGCTCGAGGTATCCGTTTCAACAACGGCCGCCGCCGATTCCACGTTGACCGTGGTGGTTTGCGAGGCGATCTGAACCTGCGCATCCACTCGCTTCGTTTCGCGCCCACCCAAGTCGAACGGATTAAAATCCGCCTTTTGAAAGCCGGGCGCTTCGACCGTCATTTTGTAGTTCCCGACTTCCAGATTCACGAACTGGTAGCCGCCCGTGTCGCTGGTCATGGTGGAATGTTTCACGTTCGTTCCGGTGTTCGTCAGGTTCACCACTGCGCCGTTCACGGCCGCGCCTTGTGGGTCTTTGACCGTACCCACAACCGTTCCGGTAGTGGATTGGGCGAATAGCGCACTGGCTCCCAAAAGACAAAGCAGCGCGGGATAAAACCAGCACCAGAACGATGTTCCGCGTGCGTTCCGGCGTGGACAACGAGAAATCGGGAGTTGAAGCGAATTCGTATCTACCATGGCGGCTCTCCTTCCAGCTTTTGCAACTGAGGTCCAGGCTTTGAGCGGCTAGACCTTGTACCAAATGCTCAGCGGAGAGCTATGCCAACGCCGTAGTGGCGGAGATGTCTTGCTCCAAAAAGCGGTGCGTTTTCGCACCCGTTTGCATATGCGAACCGGTGCCTCACGCAAACTCTTCAGAGCGCTGTGCTGCTACGCGTCTTACTTAGACTTGATAAAGAAGCCGTGAAAAAGTTATGAAAGTTTGACTAGTATAACCAACACTTGAGAACCTGTCAACGATGAACTGTAATGAAGTTTGTGCTGGACAAGCATAGACATCCGGGCTCTACTCCCAATCTTGACGCCGTTCCAAACCAATGAACGTTTGTTAATTTGCACAAGTTTTGGCACTGCGGCGAAATCTCTCAGGCCAGGAAACGCAAGGTGGATTCTGAGGCTTAATTTGGGCGGGCCTGCCCGGGGTTTGAACCCGGGAACCTCCTGCACAAACAGGTAGTCATTTCTGAAAACCAAGACATAGGACCACGAGGACGCCAAGAGCAAGCTTTGCGGTTTTAGACTCCAAATGGACTCCACGGAATAACACTCGATCAGATTTCGTCAAATTTAAGTATTCGTTTGGAAAGCAGTAGAATAGCCGAAACGGTCGAATGCAGGCGCGGTCCAGCCGCACGCAGGAGTTAGAGGTTTTACTTCGAAGTTCCAGGAGGCTATCTATGAGAAAGCTGACAGTTATTGTCATCGCGCTGGGAGCATCTGCGAGCGCTCTCTTCGCTCAGACTCTGACCGGAACTTGGCAAGGAGCCCTAAAGATTCCGCAAGCGCCGAATGGCGAGTTGCGAATCGTCATGAAGCTCTCGACCACCGATAAGGACACACTCAAAGCAGTGATGTACAGCATCGATCAGGGCGGACAAGCCATACCGGCTGAGTCGGTTAAACAAAGCGGCTCGGGTCTCAAAATCACAGTGCCTGCAATCAACGGCGCCTATGAGGGCAGCCTCAGCGCCGACGGGAACACCCTTATGGGCACTTGGACGCAGGGAGCACCGCTGCCTCTCACGCTTGTCAAAGCAACTCCCACGACAGCATGGACAATCCCGGAGCCGCTGCCCCCACCAAAGATGATGGACATCAAAGCAAAGCCAGAGTTCGAAGTTGCCACGATCAAGCCCTCCGATCCCCAGCGACCGGGCTGGGGCATCACAGTGAACCGAAGTGGCATGTTCACTACTCTGAACACGAATCTTTCAGACCTGATTAAGTTCGCGTATTCGGTGCATCCGAAGCAGATCATCGGTGCCCCTTCATGGATCGATTCCGAGAAATTCGATGTCTCCGCCAAGCCGGACACCCCCGGCATGCCAAGCGTGGACCAGATGAGGGCAATGCTTCAGAAGCTGCTGGCTGACCGCTTTTCGCTTGCATTCCACAAGGATAAGAAAGAGCTTTTGGCATATGCGATCACCGTGACGAAGAGCGGCGAGAAACTAAAGAAGGAAGAAAATGCTCCAGTCCCCATTCCCGGATTTGGCGGGATTCCGCAACGCGGGTTCAACGTTCGCAACGCCACGATCGCGGAATTCGCGGCTGTGATGCAGGCGCAGTTTATGGATCAGCCTGTTGTCGACCAGACGGGCCTGGGCGACACGCGCTATAGTTTCATCCTGAAGTGGACACCAGACCCGTCGCAGAATACAGGCTTTGGTGCAGGGCCACTCCCGCCGAATCCGCAGCCACCGGCTCCGGATGTCGACGCTCCTCCGGACTTGTTTACCGCGATGCAACAGCAGCTGGGTCTGCAAATGAAGACAACGAAGACAGCGGTCGACGTGGTGGTTATCGACAAGGTGCAAAAACCCAGCGGGAATTAAGCGGGGTGTTACCGAGCCCAACGGCGTATGAAGTCGACCTGAGGCTGACGCCGGGAGGGTTGCCCTAGGCCGAGCGCTTCACCCTGGTTAGAGACGGCAGTACGGCGAGCGCCTACAGATCGGAAATCTCGGTTGCCAGAAAGCATTAACTAAAAAGGAGAAGAAAAATGACAACTCAACTAACACGAGCGGCCTTGTTAACGATGGCAGTTTTATTGTTCGAGGTTTCGCGCTCAGTCGCTGGCGGTGTCCCGGCGGCGGTTCACTACATCGGCCACGACAAAGTCACGGAAGTGATGTCCAAAGGAGGCCCAATCGTCAGCGATCCGGGCCTGGTTGTTTTGGCACAGCGCCGGGAGGCCGGTCCGGTTGAATACCACGACCATACCAACCACGTGTTCGTTATGGTTGAAGGCGAGGCGACGCTGGTAGTGGGTGGAACTATGGTTGACCCCAAGCGGACCGCACCGGATCAAATGCGTGCCCCCTCGCTCGATGGCGGAACGGTTTACCATTTGAGCAAAGGCGACGTGATTACCATTCCGGCGAAGACGCCCCACTGGTTCAAGGAAGTCCCCACGAAGACGGTCGCCTACTACGCCGTGAACATCGAGAGTGATTAGCAGCTAGGATAGACCCATGCGATTGCTTCCTTTTTCAACAATCATTGTGGCTATGACTTTCGCGCTCAGTGCTCAAGCGCCTCCGCAGCCGGCCATGACTTTGACCATTCCGGGATTTCCCGACGGCGGCCAGATTCCTGTCAAGTTCAGTCAGGCAGCTCCGGGCGTTGCTCCCGGTGAGGGTACATCACCGGCAATGAGCTGGACCAACGTGCCCGCCGGCACGCAGAGTTTCTTCCTGCACATGCACGACATGGATCTCGCCCGCAACAAGACGACGGACGATCAGGCGCACTGGGTTCTTTGGAATATTCCGGCGACCGCGAGCGGCTTGCCCGAAGGCGTACCCAAGGGATCGCCAACCCCCGACGGGAGTTTTCAGATCAGTGCCACGGGACCCATGTACCGTGGTCCGGGAGCCGGCGCGAACGGTCCGTTTCACCACTACGTCTTTGAGCTCTACGCCCTGGACACGAAGCTGGACGTGAAACCATCCGCTGATGCGTTCGAGACTCGCGCCAACGTGATGAAGGCCATCCAGGGGCACATCCTGGCGAAAGCGGTCTACGGGGGGCTGTTCCGGCGACCGCAATAATCGCTAATGCGAGTCTCAAGGCGAAGTTTTCTGGGTGGAACGAGTTTCCTGCTGGCGGGCTGCGCGGCCAAGCGCAGGTCCGTGGGGGGCCTACCGGCTGGGTTATCGCCGGAAGCGCGGCTGGCCAGAGTTCGCGTGTCGGCCGATCGCGTCATCCGCACCATCACGGGGCTGCGGCCATTTCGTCCGTCGGGATTTGTGGTGCGCGGCGAAAAGCGAGACGAGAAAACGGTCATCCACAACTATGGGCACGGAGGGGCGGGGATCACGCTCTCGTGGGGCACGGCACAGCTCGCGGTGGAGGAAGGCGCGAAGTCGGAAGCGCGCGATTGCGCGGTGCTAGGCTGCGGCGTGGTAGGACTGTCGACGGCGCGGCTACTGCAACTTCGCGGCTACAACCCGGTGATTTACGCGAAGGAGATGCCGCCGCTGACGACCTCGAATGTGGCCGGCGGGTATTGGGACCCGGTGACGTTGTTCGACGCCGAGCGCGTAACACCGGAGTTCCGGCGGCAGTTCAGGGACGCGGCTCGGTTTGCAATCCAGCGATATCAATCGCTGGTGGGAGACCCGTATGGAGTGCGGTGGCTGCCAGTGTATTCGCTGTCGTCCAACGGACCGATTACGCCGGCCCCGCCCGAGAGTGTGTATAGCGATATCGAGCCGCTGTTTCCGGAGACGCAACGGCTGGCGCCCGGGCAACATCCTTTCGGGGCGCTGTATGCACGCAAGCGATACTCGATGCTGATCGAACCGGCGATTTATCTGAATGCGCTGGTGCGCGATTTTCAGATCGCCGGCGGGCGAATTGTGATTCGTGAGTTTCACGGGCCGGAGGAGATCGCGGCGCTGCGCGAGGGCGTCATCTACAACTGCACGGGGCTCGGTGCTCGGGCACTATTCGGCGATCAGGAATTGACGCCGGTGAAGGGGCAGTTGGTGTTTCTGCTGCCGCAGGCGGAAGTGGAATACATGACCCCGCGACATGACGGGGTGCTGCTGGGAGGCACCCACGATCGCGATGTGTGGGATACGAGTGTCGATCCTGCGGTCACCGATCGGATCTTGCGGGAGAATGCGGCGCTCTTCGGATCAATGCAGGCGGGAGCGTAAAGGACGGTTGCGTGTCGCTGAAAAGGCAGTCGGCTTGACGCCACCGGTCCCGTAGTTGTCCGAAAGTTTGGTTGCGGGAACTTTGACGGAAATCGAAGCAGCGCCGCCGATGTCCTGGATCATCTCACTTCTTCGTGAGTTCGTCGTAGAGCTGGCCGTAGAATTGCGGATTGAATTGCCAGCCAAGATCGTCGGTCTTCATTTGGGTGGCGAGGGTTTCCCTGGTGGCCCCGGCCTTGATCGCGTCCGAGGCGCGGCTAATGACGGTCGCAAATTTCGCGCGGTAAACCTGAACATCCGCCTTGGTTTTCGGTTCCCCTCGGCCGGGAATCGCTATTTCGAAATCCAGCTTTAGCACACCATCGAGAATTTGCGTCCACTCCACGGCGCTCCCTCCATTGGCAAAATCCACGATCGGCGTGTTGTCGGTGATCTGGTCGCTCACCATGACCACTTTCAAATCCGGGAAATACACCATGGTGTCGTCGCCGGTGTGTCCGCGGCCGTAGGAATGCGCCTGCACTTCGGCGCCGCCGAACTTCAGGTCATAATCCTTGGCGAATGTGCTGGTGGGCAGCCCGGGAATATCTTTTGTGCGTGGATCGTTCGCCATGCGCGTCTTGAGAGCATCGAGCGCGATTACTTGGGCGCCGGCGTCGATAAACTTTTGATTATTGCCGACATGGTCCGGGTGGTGATGCGTGTTGATGACATACTTAACGGGCAAAGTCGAGACGGACCGGATCTCTTCCATTACGCGGTTGTAATTCTCGTCACCCGGATTCTTGGTATCCACCACAATGAGTCCTTCGGTGGTGACCCGGATCAAGGTATTGGCGCCGCCGCCTGTAATCATGTACAGATCCGGCTTCAATTGACGGATTTTTTCCACCGTCTGGCCGGGCCTGGGCGCCGCCCCTTCCTCCGATGAGCCGCCCAGCACGGTGCGCCCGCCCGCCAGGGTTACCGAACGGGTATTGCACCGATTGGAAGCATCCTTTGCTATAGCGCCATCGATGGTTACTTCATCGCCCTCTTTTACCGTGTTCCGGGTCCAGCCTTGCCGCATCAATACGTTCGGAGGTCCCAATTCGCAAGCCCATGGCGTCACGTTGCCGCGATCGTCTTTCACGTTCAGGTAGACATAAATGTGGGGATTCCGCCAGTCCACGCTGGTCACCACGCCTTTGAGAGTCACTCGCTTGTTGGCATCAAACTCCGCGGCAAAGGAGTGATGCGCCCCGAGGCGCACTGAAGCCATCAGCACAAGAACGGTCAGGTAAACGGCAGGCTTGGTATTCATGAAATTTGCTCCTCCTATTTCCCGACCATGTGCGCCGGGTCCTGATTGTTCTCGCAAACCGCTTCCAAAAGCTCAGTGTCCGGCAGCAGCCGCTGAGATTCTTTGACTTTCCAAGGATGAGTGTACGCCTTCGGATCGTCAATGATTATTTCCAGCGTCATGTGGCCGAAATCGATACGATGATACCGCTCCGTAAGGTGCAACGCGTCTGTGGTCGGGTGGCCATTGATGTCAATCCATGACTTGCCGTTAAAGCCGGCGGAATCGACCACCAGATCATCGCCATCCCATTGGCCGACAGAATAGCCGGACCATGCGGGGTCTGGATCCTTGGGAAGCGGGCGGCCATCCAGAAAGATTTCGCGGTGCCGGGCCCCTTCGTATAGCATGATGACCTCTTCCCGGGCGGGAACGTCGACCAGTTTGAACGGCGAGGTGATGGTTTGTTTCTGTACGATGTTCAGGGGCAGGCACAGCGAGCTGGGATCGTCCTTGCTTTCGGTGTCCCTGCGACGTTTGTATTCCGCCGCCGCCCAGGGCTGGAAGGGGACGTCCTCGGGCTTCAGGTCCGCGGCGATGTTGATCATGTACTTGGGCACACCCATCCACAGCCCTGTGAGGTCGGGTTTTCCGTCCGACCTTCGCGGCGCGGGCGCAGTGAGGTTGGGTTTACCGTCGGCCGTCCTGGGAGTACCCTTGGTCGGATAGTTGAGCCATTGCGCTGCGGCGGGCCAGCATAGCTGCCACAGCACGATTACGACGCCTGCCCCATTTTTGACGTTCACCGATGGCCTCCCTAAGAGCACCGAAGAATTATACATGGGAGAAGAGCAGAAGCGCTTGGAACGTGTTGAGCCTATTTCACTGCGGCGGCGTTCGCGTACAAGCCAAAATAGACACCCTTGGCAAGCACATGACCGACCATTGCTTTCATCAAGCTCTCACGCGAATTCAGAGTGGGATCTAGTTTTGCGTCCAGAGCGTAGAGGTCGAAGATATAGTGATGCGTTACCGGGAGAGGACTGGGAGGAGGACTGGGACCGAAATACCCGATCTTTCCAATCGCCAGACGCGGCACGCCCTCAACATACTTGAGTTGGATGCTTCCGTCCTGCAACATGACGTCGTGCGGCACTCCTTCGGGGAGTCCGCTCGCCGATGCCGGAATGTTGAAAATTGCCCAGTGCAGCGTATCATCAGGACCGGATACGGCGGGGCCTGCGCCACTGGCCCCCGTCACACGGGACGGGACATCGGCGTCGTGCAAGATGACTGCGAGGGTCACCGTTGCCCCAGGAGCGCCGCTCCACTCAATGGCTGGGGAAACACTCCCAGCGGGTGTGTTTGCATATTTGGGCGGGATGGCCCCGCCATCGGGAAACGCAGGAATTGTGATCTTAACAGGCGCTGGAATACCGGGACGGCCGCGGCCAACCTTTTCGGCCTCTTGGGCGCCCATCGTGCCGAAACCTGCAACCAGAGTCAGCCGCAGCGCCAATTCAACGATCGGGAAAACCCGCGAGGGTCGCATTTTCCATTGCCTCCCTTTTCTCAGGGCGTCGTACACGTCACGGTGATTAGGCCCATGGGTGTCCAACAATCTTACTCCCGCGGGCATCTTCGAGGGCAACTCTTGTGCGGGCGCTGAAGCCACTTCCGTGATATCGTGATGCCGATGGCGAAACTTCAGCGGCTTACCTCACTCGCTATCGGTCTGCTCGCCGCAGCGGTAGTCGGTTCGGCGGCAACTGAGACTTACTACTTCTTCGTTTTCAGCAATCCGGTGCCAGGTCACGAAGACGAATACAACCAGTGGTACGATCATCAGCACGCGCAGGACGTGGTTGCGATTCCCGGCTTTGTCACCGCACAGCGGTTCGTAAAGAACGATTTGCCCCTCTACCGCATGGTCGATTTGCAGGTTCCGAAATATCTCATCATCTACAAGATTGTCACCGCCGATGTGGAGGTGGTGTTTCAAGAGGTCAATCGCCGGCTCGAAAGCGGCGAAACTGTGATCAGTCCCAGCTTCGACCGCAAGACTTCTGTCAGTTACGTCTACAAGCCTTTTCGGCCGGAGATCAAAGGCGTGGGAGGAGAGCCCAAGGGCGCCAAGCCGGGTCCCAAGCAGACCTATGATCAAGTCGTGTTTACCGCGATGGTGGAGGGCCGGGAGCCTGAATTTAACCTGTTCTACGACGAGCACCACGCCCCGGAACTGGCCGCCATTCCTGGCTTCGTCAGTGCACAACGGATGATTTTGGCGCGGCCTTCAACCGCATCCATTGCGGCGACAAAATATCTCGCGCTGTTCAAGGTCGTAACATCCGATCTCGCAGCCGTGAAGGAAATCGCCGCCGGGCCCGGTTTCACGAAAAGCCCGGCTTTTGATACCCAGGCAACCCGAGGATACACATTTCGTGCGATCGGACCCGTGATCGCAGGCGACCAGGTACGTGTAGACCGGGCGAGGGGCAATGCATCCAAAGTGTCCAAGTAGCGTCTAGCAATACTGCTATAAAACTAACGTTTGACCACATGTCATAACCGAGCCGCACAAAACGATTAGTTCCGATTGGGCTCCGGGCATTCCCCGCTATGATTCTATTTGGCTGGTCGGGCCGCCGGGATTTGAACCCGGGACCTCCTGCACCCCAAGCAGGCGCGCTAGCCAGGCTGCGCCACGGCCCGAAGATTCAATTCTACCGCACTCGGCGGGCTCACCCGCGTTTTTCTGCTATACCTGAGTGCTGATGCTGATCCTTGCCGCCAGCCTGTCGATCTTTGTATACGGTATGACGGCCGCGATGCTCGGCACTATCCTGCCGGACTTGTCGGCCCGGTTTCATTTGACTCCCAAACAAAATGGAAGCATCGCGTTTTGCCAGGCGCTGGGTCTGATTCTGGCTTCCATCGGCGTGGGTCCGTTGATCGATTACCAGGGTAAGAAAATCGGATTGGTTCTGGGCCTGGCGCTCAGCGGCCTCGCGGTTGCCCTGCTGCCGCGATCCAAAGGCTTTCACGCCATCGCGTCGTACTTGTTTTTGCTGGGTACCGGCGGAGGCGTCATCGTTACCGCCGCGAATGCCCTCGGAAGCGACGTGGATCCGGCCCATCGCGGAACGGCTCTGAACCTTCTGAACATTTTCTTCGGACTGGGCGGTTTCGCCACTCCGTTCGTGTCCGCCAATCTGCTCCGCAAGAATTCCACGCGGCTTTGTTATCTGATAGCCGGACTAGCCCTGGTGACGGTGGCCGTCAATCTGTCGGCTCCCATTCCGCCGCCCACGAGCGCTCAAAGCTTCGTATTTTCGGAAATTGGAAGCGTTTTGGGCCGCCCCGTTCTTTGGCTCTGCTCCCTGCTGTTGTTTTTATATGTCGCCTGCGAAGTGGGCGTTTGGAATTGGCTGGTGCAGCACTTGATCGCACAGGGCGTGCCGCAAGTGAAGGCGCTCAATGTACTCTCTTTCGGTTTCGCATTGGGATTGCTATTCGGACGTCTGGCGGCTTCTTTATTCCTGATTTCGCTCGCGGGCCTCACCGTCACACTGGCCGCCTCCGTACTGATGGCGATCGTGACATTCGCGGTGTTGCAAACTCGAAGCCCAATCGTCGCGTGGATACTGACATTTCTAGCCGGAATGTCCATGGCGCCGGTCTTTCCCACCACCGTTGCCGTCATCGGCGATCTGTTCCCCCGCATGACGGGAACTGCAATAGGAATCGCGATCACATCCGGCTGGATTGGGCTGGCGGTGAGTTCACGCGTGATCGGATCCATCGCGGCCGGCGATCCCGCCCGATTAAAGAAGGCTCTGCTCGTGCTGCCCGGAATGTCCGTGATTATGATCCTGGTCAACCTGGCGCTGATAAAGGCTTAGAACATTGTCGCCCTGTTTGATTTCGCGATAGCGCCGCAAATTTCCATAGGCTTCTTGCGGTGTGAAGCGCGCAGAATGCTGAACAATCACCAGTGGCGTTTCGGCATGGTCCAACGCGGCCATCGAAGCTGCGTATTCCTTGGACATTTCATAAGGCGGATCGAGGAACGCGAAGTCGGCGCGTGCGCGTTCCAGCACCTTAGCCGCTTTGCCCATGAGCACTTCGGCGCGGCGTTCCAGGCCTAGCGCAGCCAGATTTTCGCGGATCACTTCCGCGGCCGCGCGATTGTTCTCGATCAAGATTGCCCGGCGCGCGCCACGGCTCAAGGCCTCGATGGCAACCGCGCCCGTGCCCGCGTAGACGTCCATAAAAACGGAGCCGGGAATACTCGCTGCGAGCACGTTAAACAGCGTTTCGCGCAAACGATCCGGCGTGGGGCGGGTGTTCAAGCCGGGCAGGCTCTTCAATCGGCGGCTGCGAAACTCTCCTCCGATTACGCGCATCAGCCCACCTGCACGAGACCATAGCGGCGTTGCCAATGTTCGCGAATGTAGGTCACCGCGCGGCGCAGTTCCTCCGGTGAAGGTGGAGTAGCGATGAAAGTCTGGGCCTCGCTGCGAGCGAGTTCGAGCACATCTTTATCGCGAATGATGTTGGCGATGCGCAAAGCGGGAAGGCCCGATTGCTTGGTTCCGAAGAATTCGCCAGGGCCACGCAACTTCAGATCCATCTCAGCGATGTAGAACCCGTCCGTCGATTCCACCATAGTGCGAATACGCTCGCGCGCGGATTCGCCGAGTTTGCCCGTAACCAGGATGCAATAACTTTGTTCGGCGCCGCGTCCCACGCGTCCGCGAAGCTGATGCAACTGCGCCAGGCCAAAGCGCTCGGCCTGTTCGATCACCATCACGGTAGCATTGGGCACATCGACGCCCACTTCAATAACAGTAGTGGAAACCAGGATTTTTACTTCGCCCCGGCGAAACTGCTCCATCACGGTTTCTTTTTCGTCGGCTTTGAGCTTGCCATGCAGGAGTCCCACGCGAATGTCCGGGAAAACCTTTTGTGACAGATGCTGGTACATTTGCTGCGCGGCCTTCATGGCCTCCGCTTCCTCGATCACCGGATATACGACATACGCCTGGCGGCCCTTCGCGATCTGCTGCTTCAGGAAGCTATACACGCTTTCGACGCGATCGTCGCCGACACTCTTAGTTTCAATCGGCCGACGGCCGGGCGGCATTTCGTCGATGACGGAAATATCCAGATCGCCATAAATGGTGAGCGCCAGCGTTCGCGGGATGGGAGTGGCGGTCATCACTAGAACGTCGGGATGCCTGGCTTTCGAGACCAGGCGCAGACGCTGCATCACACCGAAACGATGCTGCTCGTCGACGATGGCCAGGCCCAGGTTCTTCCATTCGACGTCCTCTTCGATGAGTGCATGCGTCCCGATGCCGATGTGGGCCAGGCCTTCGGCCATAAGTTTCTTAAGCTGGGTTTTTTCGCGGGCCGTGGAGGAGCCCGTGAGCAGCACCGGGACGTAGCCCATTTTGTGGAACAGATTCTTGAAATAGATGTAGTGCTGGGCCGCGAGGATTTCAGTGGGAGCGAGCACGGCAGCCTGATAGCCGTTCTCGATGGCGATTACCGCGGCCTCCGCCGCTACCAGCGTCTTGCCGCTGCCGACATCGCCCTGCAGCAAGCGGCTCATGGGGTGCGGCGATTTCATGTCATCCGCGATTTCCCCCAGCACTCGTTTCTGCGCGCCGGTGGGCTTGAATGGCAGCATGGCTTTGATCTTTTCGCGCACCCGCTCGTTTAATTCGAACGAAATACCAGGCTGCAATTTGGCTTTCGAGCGCTTCAGGGACAAGCCGCACTCCAGCCAGAAGAACTCTTCGAAGATCAACCGCCAGTGCGCCGGAGTGCGATAAGCATTCAGCATGCGGAGGTCGCTGTCGGGACCCGGAAAGTGCAGGGCGCGAATGGCGGTCCACAGGTCGAGCAGCTTGAGGCGGTCGCGAAGTGAAGACGGAAGATGGTCTTCCAGCGGATCGATGGATTCGAGCACGCGATGCATGAGCGATCGGAGCGCGCGGGTGGTTACTTTGCCCGCTCCTTCGTACACGGCGACGATGCGGCCGGTGTGTATCGAGGAGTCGGGCGCGGCATCACCGTCCGAATCGTCAGCCACAAGGATCTCATGCTCCGGGTGCATGATCAGCAGGTCGCCGGTGTAGCTGTCGAGTTCCACCTTGCCGTAGAGCGAGACGCGCACGCCGGGCAGAAAACGATCGACCAGATAGCCGCCATGAAACCATTTGGCCAGCAGCCTCTGTTTCGACGCGTCCGTGAAAATGGCTTCGAAGAGCCCGAGATTGCGGCGGCGAAATCCACGCAGATGAGCGGATTGCACCTCCGCGATGACGGTAGCCATTTCGCCAGGCGCCAGTTGGGCGATGCTCTTTACGTTGGTGCGGTCTTCATAACGGAAGGGCGCGTACGCCAGCAGATCCTCGACGGTGACCAGACCTTTGGTTTCGAGCATCTCGGCGCGGGCCGGTCCAACGCCTTTGACGTACTTGAGCGGGGTGGAAGTGTCCAACGTGGGGGCTTTCTGCGGGTGCAAGTGCCAGTGTACAATGGCGCTCGGAAATTTCGCGCGGAATTAGCCGCAGGTCCGGCTAGCGGCTATTTTTGATCGGGTGCTTCGGCAGGCGGAGCTGGGTCGCCTTGCACCGGGCGCCGGCGCTGCAACTCCTCCCATTGCTGTTCAGAGAGCACCAGACGCAGCTTCAGGCTCAACCGGGTGAGGGTGCGCGTAAGGTCGCTGCGTGCGTCCACCAGCCGCTCAATGGCTTCATTGGTTTTCGCGGGATCCACCGGGTTGCGATTGAATTGATCGGCCAAAGCTTGTTCGGCCTGATTCACCGCCGCTCGCACGTTCAGAAGATGCGGCCGGAATTGCTGCACCGTGGCACGGATCTGCTCGCGCTGCGGCGGCGAGAGATTGAGATCGCGCGCGATTTGCGGGCGGCTCCACCAGGCATAGATTCCCCGTGGCATTTGGGCCCACAGGCCCGAGGCGAGCAGCAACGCTAGTAGGATCGGCCGCACCTTGATTCCTCCTGCCCTACTCCTGGAAGAGGCCGTGCATCGGCTGGATGGCCTTGGGTTCGTTGCTCTGCTCGAGCGCGGAAAGGTCGGAGAATAACTGTTCGTCGGAAATTGCGGGTGCGGTTCTGTGGCGGCGCTCGAGCGTGAGCCCTCCTGCCAGCATCATGAGAAGCAGCGCGAGCGAGAAAGCCCAGCGCATGGGCATCCAGTTGCGCCGCGGCAAGTCCAGCCTGCGATAGATGCTGCGGCGTTGAGCGGCGAGGAACTCGGAAGACACTTCCGGTTCCGGCAAGCTTTTTGTTTGCTGGCTTAGCCAGTTGTCAAAATCAGTCTGATCTTTGTTTGTCATTTTCTTCCCGATCACGAAAATACAGATCGCGCAGCTCCTCCCGAAGCTTTTCCGTGGCACGAAACAGGTGTACTTTCACAGTTCCAACATCCAGCTTTAGGATCTCGGCTATTTCCGCTAAGCTCCGATCTTCATAATGCCTCAGGGTGAACGCAGCGCGCTGGCGGAGGCTGAGCCGTGTGAGCGCGCGCGATAGCCGTCGAGCGATTTGGCGAGCGAATAACTGGTCCTCGGCATTAGGAGCCGTAGCCGCGGCCAAGTTCAATATGGCCGATTCGTCCTCGGCCTTGGGGCGTTTTCGCCAAAACTGCCAGCGGCGTGAACGCAGCCGGTCTAGACATGTATTGACCGCGATGCGGGTCAGCCACTTGCCCGGATTGTCCAGGGTTTTCGCTTCAGGGCGCTTCAGAGCCTGCCAGGCCTTGAGGAATGTATCTTGCGCGGCGGAGTCGGCCTCTTCGGGGTCCTGGAGCATGCGCTGGCATAGCAAAAACACACGTTTCTGCTCGGAGGCCATCCATTCCGCGAATCGAGCCTCGAGTTCGCGGGTATCGGCCAGCGTGTCGAGGTTGGCTTCCAGGCTATCTGCCATCGCGCCCATCATATCGTTTGGACGGCAAACGGAATTTTTGGTTGACAGGAACCGTGATAGAAAGTTAGCCGGCGTGGCCGTTGTTTAGAACCGCGGCAAGCTGCGCGGTGTTTCCGGATGCGGCCGCTTGCTCCAACAGCCTGGAGACGGCAGCCTTGCTGTCCTCAGACAGCGATTTGGTACTGAAAATAGAGCAGCCTTTGGCGATGTGCTGGAGGTCCCCGGCGTCTTCCTCAACCACCATTTCGTGCTCCACCCAGCTCGACAATGGGATATTACGGAAGTAAAGGCGTTCCTGCAGGATCATCGACTTCTGGCGAGCCGCAACCGATTTGTTTTCACGGAAGTAGTGGCGCTCTTCCACGCGAAAATCTTGCATGAATTCGTCCAGGGCGCGGCGCCGGGCTTCTTGCTCGGTGGCCTTCACGCGCTCCTCCATGGTGTTCTTCTGCGTGCGGATTTCGGCGCGTGCTTCGGCTAAGACCTCTCGTTCCTTGGAGATAGCTACTTCCATGCGCGCCTGCATGATATAGAAGGACAACAGCGCAGATCCGGCAGCGATGAAGACCGGCAGAAGAATCCACAGAACGGCGTCAATCTGCATAACCGGTTTCTATATCGGCAGTGGTCTGGCGGAACGTTAGGTACTAAGGAAAGGGCTAGACACTCGATTCGTTTATCGCTATTGTTTCGATTATTTCGTTTGTGATAGGATGGTGTCGAGGTGTTAGCTATGGCGAGCGCTGCTCAGCAACCGCCGAACAGAGAACGCAACCTGGACGATCTTGATCAACTATTGCGGTCGAGCCAGCAGATCGTTGTGATGGCGCCGGGCGGCACGGGTATTGCACTCCCAGAATCGGTGATCGAGATTTTGCGCCAAACCGTTGGATACATGGGGCAAGGCAAAGGAGTTGCCCTCACCCCGGTGCACCGCAACCTCACCACTCAAGAGGCTGCCGATCTGCTGGGAGTATCGCGTCCTTTTCTGGTCGAGCTTCTTGGCAAAAAGCAAATACCATTCCATCTGGTGGGAACACATCGCCGGATCTACCTGGAGGATCTGCTGCGGTTCCGCGAGCGCCGTGACAAAGGGCGGAAAGAAATCGTCAACCAGATGGCGCGCGAAGCCATGGAAAACGGAGATTACGATCAGGTTTATACAACTGATGATCATGAATGACGTTTTGCCGGCCCGTGGTTCTCGACGCCTGCGTGCCGGTGGGAGCGGGATTGCGAGACACGCTGCTGCGGCTGGCGGAAGTCCCCGCGCTTTATGCGCCACGGTGGAGTCTGCTGCCTCGGTTCACGCTGGCGCTGGCTAAGACTCTCGGCATCAAGCTCGGTTGATCTACAAAATGGCGGTTTGAGAGCCGTCGATCTTGGCTCCGGAAATCAAGGCGGCGAAGAGCGGCAGACGGAAGGTGAAGAGCGCCTTCAGAATGGCTTTGACACGGAACAGCAGGCCGCTGCTGAAGCCGTAGTGCTTGGCGAAGAATACGGCGGCGCCATGGACGCGATCCGCCGCCAGGATGGTCCGGGAGGATTCGGCGTAGGGCGAACCGGGCGTGTAGAGCGCGGTGACCTGCGGGAGCGCCAAGGTCTTTCGGGACACGCGGCGGATCTGGTAGCACAACTCCGCGTCAGACCAGGAATCGCCGTAGCGTTCATCGAGATAGTTGAGGCCTTTGACGAAAAACTTTCGCACCAGAAACGCTTGAAACGTAGCGTACTCGACGGGAAACACTTCAGCAGCCTTGTCGGCTGCAACGGGCGTAAGATCCAGGCCCGTGGCGGGTGTCGGGAGGCGGAAGAACTGCTGGGCAGGCTGGGTCTGAGTGTCGATCAGAAGCGGGCAAACCGCTACGGTTTCGGCGTCCGACTCCAGACGCGCTACGAGCGATGGAATGGTGGTGGGCAGCACTTCCACGTCCGGCGTCATGAAGAGCAGGTACTCGCCGGCCGCGGTGCGGGTGCCGATGTTGAGCGCCTTGGTGCGGCCAAAGTAGCGCGGCAGGCGCAACATGGTGACACTGGAAAACTCGGAATCGAGTTGCGCGCTTTCATCGTGCGAGCCGCAATCCACAACCAGAATTTCAATGGAAGCTCGATCGTTGCTTCCTTCTAGCGCGGCCAGGCAGCGGCGCAGCGCGGGCGCGCTGTCGTAAGAGAAAACCAGCGCCGTCACCTTGATGGCCGGCGGGAGATCGATCTCCTGCGGCTGCGGCTCAGGCTCAACGGCTACGATGGGTGCGGCCTTGCGGGCTTCTACTCTGCGTTTGCTGGCAACGGGCATGGGTAAATTGTCGATCTCATTTCGAAGTTGTCATCAGGCAATCGGCGCCGAGCAGGGTTACTTTGGTGGGCGGTGATTTCATGGGAATTGAAAACGCGGCCGGCTCGCTGCCGGTTGGGAGCCAATAAACGTTGCTCTTGCTCCCGGTCTGCACTTCCACGGGAACATAAGCGGTAAAGGTGTCGTCGACATCCCGCTGCGCAATGCTGCCGGACAATTTGGCGCCGCGCCAGCCGTAGGTCAGCTTCACGGCGGGCAGGCCGGTGCCATACACCCAATTATCGAAGAAGATCTTCAGATCGGCATCCGGCGACTTGGGCGCATACTGGCGGGCCAGGTCACGAAACTCTTCGGTGCTGATGGAATGATGATGGCTCGACACCTCCCGCAGCAGCGCGAGAAACTTTTCGTCGCCCAGCCTGCGGCGGAGCATGTGGATGATCCAGGTGCCTTTCTCATAGGTGACTGCGCGCCAGGCGTCGGGTGTAAGCGAAGATTCCAAGCGAAAGCCCCAGACGATGGGGCCAGCGGCCTCGAGCGTCCGGCCGGAATCGGTCTTGCTGAGCAGGTGGGTGCGGTAATCATCCAGCACCTCATTCAGGGCCTTGACGCCCTTCCTGCGTTCCAACAGCAGCAGAGCCGAGTAATTGGCGAGTGATTCGATGAGCCAGTCATCATGAAAGCTGGCGGGAACCACCAGGTTCCCCCACCACTGGTGCGCCAACTCGTGAGTCTCGAGGAGTTCGGAATAAAAAGTGCGCTCGGCGCGCTCACGCAAACGAGGGGGCAACTGGCCGGGATTTATATAGGCCAGGGTGGAAAGGTAAACCAAGCCGGGAAAGCCCTGTCCGAAGCCGCCGGGAATGGGCGTGACGGCTATATTACGGATCGGGCTGGGGCCGAATTCCTCCGTCATGAAATCGAGGGTATCGAGAAGGTTTCTGGTGAGCTCCTCCATGCGTGCGGCGGGGTCGGGCGGCCCTGGCGCGGACGGCTCGTTCAGAGCGCCTACACCGGCATGTCGCCGGGGAAGTGGATCTTCCGCGGCCGGCATGGCTGCAATCACAGCTTTGGGCGCGAGCGCGCTCTCGAGCTGATGATTGGCGTACAGCTCGATTCTGTACCCGTTGTGCTCGCGAACCATAGACTGGAAGTTACCGAGGTTGAATCCGGCGAATCGGATGGGAGTTTCCGTCCTCAGGTGCGTGACGTGCCACTCGCCGTCCATGCGATCTTCCACTGGTGTTCCCGTGGCCGCCACGGTCAGGTTCTTGGGATAGCGGAACGTCAAGTCGTAGTTGGCCAAGCCGGCACTGGTCCGCGGATACCAGGTGCCGCGCGAGCCGACAAAATAAACCTGATGGCCCGCATCGCTGATGACGGCGCCTTCGTGATGGATCTCGATTTCGTGAGGGACGGCGGGATCGAACGCCGAGTCCGAAACCAGCAGGAACTGGCGGTCTTCATTGGCCTGGATTAAATTAGAACGCAGCGAAGCGCGATCGAATACCTCCGCCGGGCGGCCGTCGACGGTGGCGGAGGTGACGCTCATGTTGGGGGACAGGCTGAACGGCAAAGCGGAGCGGGGCTGCGATTGTTGCAAGGTGAGCGTGGCACGCGTTACCGCCTGCATGCTCAGGTCGGGCTGGATGGCGGCTTCGATGCGGATGTTGTCGAGGGTAAACCGATCGCCGCGCTGTGGGGCTCCGTTACGGAAGGAGCGAGCCTGAAACGCAGTCCAGGTATTGAAATACGTTTTATTTCCCCGGTAGCCAAGCTTGCCCACCAGGATCTGATCTTGCGCCGTGGGATCATACAACACGTCGAAGTTGTCCAGTTCCTTGCCGGAGACGGCCAGGTAGAAGATGCCTGTGTCACGCTGGGCGGACAGTACGTCATACACCACGCGCGTTTCAAAACTGGAGATCAGGTTGCTGACGACTGAGGTCCAGTTTTCGGCGATGATACCGCCCATTTCCGTACTTTTCTTGGAGGCTGGATTGTTCCGGAGTTGAGCAAGCAGAGCGTCGCCGGTTCCATCCGTGAAGACGAAGGCCGCCGATTTGAAATGCTCCTCCAGGTTGGGCGAGTTGGTGAAAGTTGCCAGTGAAGAGCGCTCGCTGCGCGTGGGCGGAAGCAGCAGCACATCGGCATCGCCGCCATCGGCACTCGCAACAAAGACTGCTCCCAGGTGCGTTCCGCGGATGGGCTTGGTGAATACCAGGTAGCCGGATGCCAGATACACCTTCACGTCTTCTTTGTTGAAGTTCAGGTCGAGAACACGATAGCACTCGGCGGGATCGAGTGAGACGTGTTGGATTTCATCGCCCAAGTCGGCCGCGGTAAGGGCAAAAGCCGGACGGAGGCTCGCCAGGAGGATCAGAGCCGGCAGGAAGCGGAACACATTATCAGTTTAGCGCGGCGATGCCGGGAGACAGGCCAAATTGACAGATCAAATGGGAACTTGAATCGCGCTGTTAATTGTTGGCTTGTACGCTGACGACGCGGCCGTTATCCAGGCGAATGGTTCCCACGGGCTCGCCTTTCGCCCAATACTGGCAGATCTCGAGCAAATGGCCATCGTCGCCAGGAATGCTGACCGTGGACTCCGGCGCGCCAAGCGCCTCCCGCAGTTCGCTGAAGGTGGCGCCGACCTGGATACCGGCGACATCCTGCGCCGAAGGTTCCTTGGCCACCGGCGTGATGACAACCGCTTCGATCGGAGCCGCCGACACCGGCGGGGCTGCCTCTGGTTCCAGCGGAACGGGCTCCGTTTTCCGATGGGCCGAATGATGGGATGAACCACCGCCCCCGCCACTGCCCCCAGCAACGTCACCAACACCTCCGCTCGAACCCGCCACGGGAGCGGAGGCATGGGCCGTAGTCTCGGGCGGAGCCACAGCCGCGGGTTTGGTCGCCACCACGGGTTTCGCCGTCTTGGGCGTGGCAGCCGTCGACGCGTTCTTATCCACTTCGCCAAACACCTTTCCAAGAGCAGTGCCGAGCGGCTTTCCGGCGGCAGTGCCGATGGTGGCGCCGGCGGCCGCGGCTGCGTGTTCGGTCAAACTCTGGCCTACCAGGCTGGTGGACGCAATGCAACTTCCGAGCAGCGCAGTGAGCGCAAGCGAACGCATGGGATGTTTCCCCCTCCATACCATGCTAAGGGTACGTTGAGCGCAGTTCCAGTCTTAAAAGACCTTAGCTCTTACCGAGAAGGAAGTACTGGATTGGGGATTATCAGGCATGCGCCCGGCGTGATACGCTCGGTGGATCGATGCCACGGCTCACGCTCGCAATCTGCACACTGGCATTCATCGCGTCATTATCAATATCAATGCAGGTCAGTTCAGCCCAGAGTGAGAAAGGTTCCCTGACCGGAGCCATCTCCGATCCGAACGGCGCGGCGGTGGACGGAGCGCCGATCCAAGCGAAGAATAAAGCCACGGGCGCCGTCGCACGGGTCAGCAGCAAGTCCGATGGACGCTATGCGCTCGCGCTGGTTCCCGGAGACTATGAATTCTCCATCGTGATGCCTTGCTGCGCGTACAAGAGTGTCAGCAGAAACGTCGTGCTGGAATCTGGTAAAACCGCGCGACTGGATATTCAGCTCGCCGAAACGGTCAATGGGACCACTCTGGGTGACGATCCAGGCAGGCTGGCGAATGTCATGCGAAAAAGAGCGAAAATTCCCTCGCGGCCGGTGCCTCGCCTGGCCGGAGGACAGCCGGATTTATCGGGCGTCTGGGTGGCCATCGACGATCCGTACCCCGAGGAGCCCCAGGTACTGCCTTGGGCGGCCGCGCTGATCGAGGAGCGGCAAGAGAATCATGGGAAGGACGCGCCGCATAATCACTGCCTTCCGGGTCCGCCACCGGTGCCTGGGAGCTCGGCGCCGTTTATCGAGAAGTTTGTCGAGACCGGTTCGTTGCTGGTGATCCTTTTCGAGGATAATCCCGGCTTTCGCCAGGTTTTTCTCGACGGGCGGGCCCATCCGTCGAATTGGGATCCCACTTGGATGGGACACTCGATTGGTAAGTGGGACGGAGACACGCTGGTGTTGGACACCGTCGGCTTCAACGATCGAAGCTGGTTGGGCGGTCTGGGTGGAGGCAACGTGCCCCATACAGAAATGCTGCACATGACGGAGCGCTACCGGCGGGTGGATTTCGGCCATATGGATGCGGCGGTAACGTTTGAAGATCCTGGGACGTTCGTGAAGCCGTTCCACATGAACGTGAAGCTGGATCTGGCTCCGCAGGAGGAACTGATGGAGTTCGTTTGCGAAAACAACAAGCCGGAGCATCTGGTTGGAAAGTAAGACAAGGGAAGACAAGGAGGCACGCATTATGAAGTGGTGTTTTGTTGCGATCGCCGGTCTGGGAATGATCGGGAGCGTTCTCGGACAGAGCAAGAACGCGGACCCGGCGGCACGTTTGCAGAAGATTGAAGATCGTCAGGCCATAGAGCAAATGCTGATGGGCGATTATCCGAGGGCGCTGGACGGGAACGATTGGGCGGCCTATGCGGCGCTCTTCGCCAAGGATGGCATGCTGATCATGGGTGGAGGAGCCACCAAGGTGACAGGAGCATCCGCGATCGAGAAGTACTTCAGCTCGCGGCCAACTCCGGGAGCAGCCGCCTCCGCGGCGCAGTCGGCGTGTCCGGTTCCCCCCGGCGGCCATAGAAGCGAGCACGTGGTGAACAACCTGACCCTCCAAATCAACGGAGACACGGCTACCGATCAAGCGTATTGGCAGACCATCGTTACCCGGGATTGCAAGTCTGTAGTAGCGGGCGCCGGGCACTACGAAGACGTGCTGAAGCGCGAGGACGGACGCTGGAAGTTTGCCAAGCGCGAGATCATCGACGATATTCCACCGCGGACCGCACCCGCGGCTACGGCAGCCCGTTAGGGCCGGGCGAAGATCTCGACCCATTGGCCATGTTGGGCCCAGCGTTGAACCGACACTAGACCGAAGCGCTTTTCGACTTCGCCGGGCGTCATTTCGCGTTCGTATTCGTAATAGCGGCTGAGAAATTGTCGCAGGGGCCGCCATTGCAAAACGCCCCAGCGCGGTTCCCAGGTGCGCGAGTAGAGAACCAGAATATCTACGGATCGAGGGTCGAGCGCGTTCAGCGTGGAGAAGTGGAGATCCGAGGTTTCCTCGGCGGACAGCGAGTGGCCGACATAGCCGAATGCGGGATTGCGGAGCGCCTGAGTGAGCGGCCACGCGGTGTAAACGGTCTTACCGGGATAAGAATTTTCGAGGTACCGGGCGGCGTCGCGATGCAGATCCACGAAGTCGATGAGGGCGAGATTGTTTTCGTACGGAAAGGGGTAAGGCGGATTGAGGAAAAGTCCCGCGAGCAGTCCCACGGCAAGAACCGGGATGGCGACCATCCGCCAGCGCGGTTGAACAATCTGAAATGCTGCACCCATCGCGATATAGACCAACGGAAGCACCGGGAGCAGATAGCGCTCCAGCTCAGCGCCTCCAAGCAGGCTGACCATCAGGACGTGCGCGCCGACAAAACACCAAGCGATCCTCCAGGCCCGAGTGGCGTAGAGGCCGGATTGCTTCCAGGCAAATAAGATGGCGAAGGAGCCCAGCCAGCGGAAGTCGGCAATAAAGAGATAGTAGAGGCGGCGCAGCAGCGAGACGCAGGCGCGGACGGGGTTGAGCGAATAAATGGTGTTGTACCGGGTGAAACCCGGATCGCCGAAGATGTGGCCGGTGGTGCGCCAGAGCTCGAAGAACCAGATGGCGAGAGCGGCGAAGGGCGCCAGATAATAAACCGCATACCTGGATCGCGCTGGATCGCGATAGAGCGTCAGGATGAAGATCAACGGCAGGAGCGCGCCGGTTTCCTTCGATAGCACCAGCGCCGTGCACGCGGCCGCCGCGGCCACATGACGATCCGCCAGGAACAGCCACAGGCCCAGCACGGTGAAGAGCATGGCGGGCATGTCG
>JBEKLB010000007.1:0-37247 GCA_050010415.1 Bryobacteraceae bacterium
ACTCCGTAACCCATCACCATGTATTCCCACCCCAGTTGAGGGATGATCATGAAGCCCGATTTCCAGCCTTCGCTCGGCGCATAGGGCCGGTTGAGGGCAGCGATCGGTATGAAGGGAATCTTCGGAACTCCCAGGGCGGCCGGAAGAAGCGAATGGACTAAAGCGAACATGCTGAGCGAGACGGTATAAGTGGAAGCCTCGAGCAGGCCCGATCCCCACGCCGGCAGGCGCGTACGGATGGACGCTTCGAGCGGCCCCGCTAAGCTGGCCGGCCCAACCGGTCCGGATAATCTCCAGGAGCCCTTTTTACGCTCCATCAGCCGAAAATCGATATCGGCGATGCCAGTCTTCGGATCTGTGTGGATAATGGTGGTGCGCTCGCTGACGGGTTCGAAATAATTCGCTTCGTTCAGACGCGCCATGCTCTTGCGCAGCAGGTGCTCATCGAGAAGGTCGCCTTCGTCGAGCAGGAAGTTGCCGCGAACGGCCGCTTCGGAGAAATGGCGATTGCCGGTAAATTCGATGCGGCCGACGTGGAACGGATTGCCCCGGTCGATGGTGGCGGTTAAGTCCGCTTCGGGCGCTTCTGGAGTGCTGGCTTCGGTGGGCTGCACTTGAAGATTCACGGTGAAATCGAGAATGCCCTCGTGCTCGGCCGCGCGGCGAGCGACAAACAACGTGGAGCAAAAGTTTTGCGACCGCATCAAGCCGTTGAGCGGGTGGACTGTTTTCGGCATTACGCCGTTGCCTGAGACCTGCCAGGTGCGTACGTGATACAGCTGCCCGGCTTGCACCTGAATACTGACCTTCGCGGCTTTCTGCGCCACTTGCACGTCGTCCAGCTTTACCGTCGCATCAAAATAACCCTTGGATATGTAGTACGACCGAAGCAAAGCCAGGTCGCCCTGCACTCCTTCCGGACTGTATCCCGGATAAAGACGCCAGCCGTTCCAGATGCCGGGAATGGGCGGCGTCACCCTTCGAATTTTGAGCGAACGCAGAGTGCCGCTGAGATCCTTGGTATCGAACTCGGTGTCGCCGGTGAATTCCACATCTTTCACCCGAATGCGCTCGCCCGCGTCGATATTGAGGTGCAGATCCACCTTATTGCCCACAAAAGGCACCAGGTCGTAATCCACGGTAGCCGTTCGGAAGCCATCCGAGCGAAGATCCTGCTGGGCTTGATTGGCGATCTGATGTGCCCGCAACCGGCTCATGGGTGTGCCTTCGGGCAGGTTCATCTGCAGGCCAAAGGTGGATGGCTCAACGTGCAAGGTATGGAGCTGGAGCTGCGGCATCTCAACCACATGGAAAATGACGCCCGTGCCTTCGTTTTCCGGTTTGGATTCCACGCGAATGTCATCGAAACGGCCTGTGGCCCAGAGGTGGTGGACATCGGACTGGACAACGGAAGCGTCGAAGATCTGGCCCACCTGTGTCTTCAAATCCACGGGCGATTTGGTGCCGTCAACGCGCACCGATTTGACCACCAAGTCGTCGGAAGTGGCGGGCGCCAAAGGCTCTTCCGCGTAGGCCGCGGACGCGAGCATAACTGCAGACAAAAGAATACTGCGCATGTTGAATGAACCGGTTTGCAACTAGCGGTCCATCGGTGATTATAGCCTAACAGGCGAATTTGTAAGTTACCGGTGTGTGGGCCTAGGCCGGGCGAATGATGGGGCGTTCCATGCGATCCAGCCGTTCGTCGAGGCGATCGAAGCGCTGGTCGATGCGATCCAGCCGTTCGTCCAGACGATCGAAGCGCTGGTCCACGTGATCTAGCCGCTCCTCCAGGCGTTTGACTTCGGACTTCAGCAAGTCGCGAAGATCCTCGAAGCGCTTATTAATGGAATCGCGAAGATCGTCGATACGGCGGTTCTGGAAGAAGATCCCGAGCAGGTATCCGCCGACAATGACAGCGACGGGACCCCATTGGTTGATGATTGGATTCATTACTCCTCGGGAAACCAGTGTTATTCTAGCGCGGCTTCTCTCGCGGCCTGTATCCTGAACCTAGTGACTCCCATCCACATTCTCGGCGGTGGCCTGGCAGGCTGCGAGGCGGCCTGGCAAATTGCCCGCTCCGGGTTCGATTGCGTGTTGTTCGAAATGCGGCCGGTGCGTCCCACGCCGGCGCACAAAACGGATCGCCTGGCCGAATTGGTGTGCAGTAATTCACTCAAGAGCGAGTCGGAAAACACCGCGCCCTGGCTATTGAAGGAAGAGCTTCGCAAACTGGACTCGCTGCTATTGCGCGTGGCTCAGCAGGCTCGCGTTCCCGGCGGCCATGCGCTGACTGTGGATCGCGAAGTATTCGCCCAGGAGGTTTCGCGAGCCATCGAAGAGAATCCTCGCATTGAATTGCGGCGGGAAGAGGCGACAACGATTGCGGACCAAGCGATCACTATCGTCGCTACGGGGCCGCTCACCAGCGGCGCGCTGGCCGGGGAGATCGGCAGGCTCACCGGCGCTGAACGATTGTTCTTCTATGACTCAATCAGCCCGATCGTCGAAGCGGACTCGGTTGATCTCTCTATCGCCTTTCGCGCTTCGCGTTACGGCAAGTCGCTGGATGGAACCGACGATTACGTGAATTGTCCCTTCGATCGCGATCAGTACGAGCGATTCATAGACGCAGTTCTCGCGGCTGAGGCTGTCCCGGCGCATATCCCGGAAGATGTCTCCGCGAATAATCCTCGTTTTTTTGAAGCCTGTCTCCCCATTGAAGAGATCGCCTCGCGCGGACGCGAGACGCTGCGATTCGGCCCTATGAAACCGATGGGGCTGATCGACCCCCGCACCGGACGCCGCCCCTACGCAGTGGTGCAATTGCGGCAGGAAAATCTACGAGCGGACAGTTACAATTTGGTCGGCTTCCAAAATCATATGCGTTTCTCCGAACAGGCGCGTATTTTTCGCATGATCCCGGGACTGGAGCGCGCCGAATTTCTACGCTATGGGCAGATTCACCGCAACACCTATATCAACGCTCCCTCTCTGCTGACGCCGACGCTACAGCTGCAGACCAATGATCGGGTATTCTTCGCCGGCCAAATCTCGGGCGTGGAAGGCTACGTGGAATCCATTGCTACCGGGTTGATAGCCGGACGGCACGCGGCCGATTTGGTTGCAGGCACCCAAATACGAGCCCTTCCGCGCGAGACTGCTCTCGGATCGCTGTGCGCTTATGTCTCCGGCGCCAACCCACGAAACTACCAGCCAGCGAACATCACGTTCGATTTGCTGCCGGCGCTGGACGAACCCACCCGGCTCCAGTTTCGCAGGGACAAAAAGGCGCGTCACGCCGAAGTCTGCCGCCGCGCAATCGACAAGCTGGACGAATATCGGTCGGTTTATGCCTGATTTGTCACATGTCTGAAATATCCGCCCAGATCGAGCTCTTTCTAGGCGAACTCAGGCGCCAGAACGCATCCGATCACACGGTGCGGAATTACTCGTCGGATCTGGATCAGTTCCTCCGCTACTTCTCCATCCCCGGTCAGACCAAGCCGGCTGTGGAGCAAATCGATGCGCTGGCGATTCGCGAATGGCTGGGCCATCTCTACGAACAGCAGCTTACGGCCGTAAGCATGCGCCGGAAATTGGCGGCCGTCCGGTCTTTCTTTAAATATCTGTTACGAGAAGGTTTGGTAGAGAAAAACGTGGCCCGTATGGTGCGCACACCCAAGGCGCCGAAGACGCTTCCAGCCGTGATGACGGCGGAACAGACCAACGCCCTGGTGGATGGCGTCACGCCGGCGGCGGATAAATTCGAGCGCCCTTATCCAGCCAGGGATCTCGCGATCTTCGAATTGCTGTACGGTTGCGGGCTGCGCATCAGCGAACTGGTTGGCTTGAATCTGGACGATTTCGATTTCCACGAACGCTGGATTCGCGTGCGTGGCAAGGGTAAAAAGGAGAGGCAGGTTCCCTACGCGGGTAAAGCCTGTTCTGCGCTGGAGCGCTATCTGGCCCTGCGACGGCCCGGCCAGGACAGCGCGCAGGCCTTGTTCCTAAACCATCACGGTGGCCGGCTCACAGATCGTGGCGCACGGGGCATCGTGAAGTTCTACGCTCGCATGATCACGGGCGATTCCTCCATTCATCCGCATAGCCTGAGGCACGCCTATGCCACGCATCTGCTCAGCGATGGAGCCGACCTTCGGGCTATCCAGGAACTGCTGGGGCACGCCCGGCTGTCTACCACCCAGAAATATACGCAGGTCTCGCTGGCGGATTTAATGGCGGTGTATGACAAAGCCCACCCGAAAGCTTAGACCCGGCTTGAGACCGGGGCGTGCCGGGCACATGCTAAAATAAATTAAATCGAACAAAACATTTGATAGTTGCGTCTAAAGCTGCTGGGGAGACCCGTCCCAAGTGAAGGCAAACTCAAAGATTCTGCTGACGATCGGTTTACTTGTGCTGGTGACCGGTGGTGTCTTCGCCAGTATCAAGTACAACCAGCGCGGTATTGTAGACGTCCAGACCGGGCGCGTCGTCCGGCAGGACCTGGTGGCTACTGTCACCGCTTCCGGCGAGATCAAGCCGAAAAACTATATCAACCTGGGCGCCAATACCCTGGGTCCGGCTCCCATCACCGAAATCATGGTGAAGGAGGGCGACCGGGTCCGCAAGGGCCAGGTGGTGGCGAAGATGCAGTCCGTGCAGGCCAACGCCGATGTCGTGGCGCAGAACGCGAGCATCGCGACGGCTCTGGCTGATTCGGCGGCATCTGAAGCGGCAGTCAAGTCTCAAGAGGACGGCGTCACTACCGCGCAAGCCACTCTGGAGAAAAACAGAGCCGAGTTGGACCGTACCAAAGCCAACTACGACCGGTCCGCTGAACTGTATAAGGAGAAGCTGCTGGCCAAGCAGGATTTCGATCAGAAGAAGGCTGAGTACGATACTGCCATTGCCGCGATGGGCGAGGCTGAGGCGCGACTTTCTCAAGCCCGGGCGCAAGAGGCGCAGTCACGCCAGCAACTGGCTTCCGCTCAAAAGAAGATCGCACAAATGGAAGCGGGCCTGGACCGTTACAAGGACATCTTGTCGCAGTATTACGTTACATCGCCCATCGATGGCATCGTGACCAATTTGCCGGTTCGCGCCGGCGAGACGGTGGTGCCCGGAGTGCAGAACTCGGCGGCCAGCACCATCATGACCATCGCCGACATGTCGGTGATTACGGCCGAGGTCAAAGTGGATGAGACCGATATCGTGAACGTGTCGTTGGGGCAAGTGTCGGAAGTGACCATCGATGCCATCCCCAACCGCAAGTTCCATGGGCACGTGACCGAGATCGGCGACACCGCGATCTTGCGTTCCAGCGGCGTGGCCGCATCGCAGAGCAATACGTCCGATCAGGAAGCCAAGGATTTCAAAGTAGTGGTAGCGCTGGACGATCCGCCCGAGGATATCCGGCCCGGACTGTCGTGCACGGGTAAAATCACTACCGCAACTAAGCAGCACGTGCTGACCATCCCGATCCAGGCGCTTACGGTGCGCAAGAAAGGCGACCTCGATCCGGTGAAAAAGAGCGGCAGCGTAGAGGCCAATAGCGATCCAGTGACTGAGAAGGCAAACAAGGAAGAGCTGCAGGGCGCCTTCGTGGTGCGAGACGGCAAGGCGCAATTCCTGACCGTGACCACGGGTATCACTGGAGCGACGGATATCGAAGTGACCGGTGGCTTGAAAGAAGGCGACCAGATCATCACCGGTACTTACAAAATAATCCGTACTCTGCGGAACCTCGCCAAGGTAAAAATCAATAACACGGTGGTTACCACCACGCAGTCGGATAGCTAGGACATGGCGACTGCCACTCAGGACCTGGTCGATCGCGGCGAAAACCTAAAGCGCGACGGGATCGTCATCCGCACCTACGATCTTTGGAAGACCTACGTGATGGGCGACCAGGAGATTCACGCCGTTTCGGGCGTGGACATCGAGATCCGGCGCGGCGAGTATGTGGCCATCATGGGTCCTTCCGGATCGGGTAAGTCCACCCTCATGAATCTGATTGGTTGCCTGGATTCACCCACGCGCGGCCTGTATTATCTCAACGGCAACTTAGTAAGCGACATGCAGGACGACGAGCTGGCGCACATCCGCAACAAGGAAATCGGATTCGTATTTCAGACCTTCAATCTGCTGGCGCGCGCTTCCGGGTTGCATAACGTGGAACTGCCGCTGATCTATGCCGGTGTTCCCAAACAGGAGCGGGCCGAGCGGGCCAAGGCGGCGCTGCGCGCGGTGGATCTGGAATCACGCATGAATCACCGGCCTAACGAGCTGTCCGGCGGCCAGAGGCAGCGCGTGGCGGTGGCGCGTGCCTTGGTAAATAATCCGTCCATTCTGCTGGCCGATGAGCCGACGGGCGCGTTGGACACCGCCACCGGCAATGAGATCATGATCTTGTTCGAGCGGCTGTGGCAACAGGGCAATACGATAGTGCTGGTGACGCATGAAGCCGACATCGCCAATCGTGCTCGCCGCGTGATTCACGTGCGCGACGGCAAAGTCGAAAAAGACGAAATCATAAAGTAAGCGAGCGCCCGGAACGTTCCTCGCCACTTGTCACGGTGACCAGTAATCAGTAATTCACTTACCTGTCAACCAGCAGAAAAATTTCGTTGTTAGTATCCCTCCCGGAGGGAACTAAATGTTCTTCAAACAACGGGCCACGCGCGCTCTCATTCTGACAGCGTGTTTGAGCCTGCCTGGATCGATTTTTGCTCAAAGCGTGCGCCACGTCCTGCTGGTCAGCATCGATGGCATGCACGCTGTGGATTTCTCGAACTGTTCTACCGGGCTTCCGGGCGTGAACGGCGGCTTGCCATACTGCCCCGCGCTGGCCGCACTGAGCCAAAACGGATTGAACTACCTCAATGCATCCACCTCGAAGCCGTCCGACTCGTTTCCCGGTCTTATGGCGCTGATGACTGGAGGATCCCCTCGCACCGTGGGAGCGTTTTACGACGTCGCCTATGACCGCTCGCTCGCGCCGCCCGCCCAGACCACGGGTAACGGCCTGGCCGGCGGGACTTGCACTCCTTTCTCCACTCCAACCGGCACCACCACCGAATTCGACGAGGGCATCGATCTGAATCAGACGCTCTTAAACGGAGGCGCGCCAGCGGGCGTGGACGGCGGCATCCAGTCAATTAATCCCAACTTTCTGATTCGCGATCCCAGTAAGGGATGCGCGCCGGTGTATCCCTGGAACTTTGTCCGTACCAACACCATCTTCGGAGTGATACACGCCGCGGGCGGCTACACAGCGTGGTCCGACAAGCATCCCGCATACTCGGCCGTTTCAGGCCCGGGTTTCGGAAACAATATCGACGACTATTATTCGCCCGAAATCAACTCGAACGTGATCAACTTGCCGGGCATCGTCACGCCAACCGGCCTCTCCTGCGCTACGATACCCGATCCCGGGTCCGACCTGACAGCGTGGACGAACAGCTTTGAAAACATCGAGTGCTATGACACGCTCAAGGTGGATGCCATCCTCAATGAGATTAATGGCAAAACGCACAATGGCAAAACGGCGGCGAAAGTGCCGATGCTCTTCGGCATGAACTTTCAAGCCGTAAGTGTGGGCCAGAAATTGATCGAGAAGAGCAATGGCGTAACTGGCGGATACCTTAACGGAATGGGAACACCCACCGCTGCGTTACTCGGCGAGATAGAGTTCGTGGATGCCTCAATCGGGAAAATGGTAGCCGAACTCAAGGCCCAGGGACTGTTCACTGAGACTCTGATCGTGATCAGTGCCAAGCACGGCCAAAGTCCGGTGGATTCCTCCCGCTACACACCGATCACCACATCCGGGCTGGTAACCACATCGCCGGCTACCATCCTGGCTAACGGCGGCTGCATACCTTTCTCCGAATCGCCGTTAAACCCCACCGGAATCGGCCCCACCGAAGACGACGTTTCCTTGGTCTGGCTGAACAGCAGCTGCACCTTAGGGACGGCGGTCAACATGCTCGAAGAGCAATCGCCGGATGCGACCAATATCGCAGGCATCGGGCAAATTTTCTTCGGCACCGGGATCGCGCAGCTTTTCAACCCGCCGGGGCTGCCGCCGACCGGCGATCCGCGCACACCGGACATCCTGGTGACACCCAATATCGGCGTCACCTACTCTTCCAGCAGCAAGAAATTGGCCGAGCACGGAGGCTTCGCGCATGACGATACCAATGTGATGCTCCTGCTGTCCAACCCGAGCTTCGCACCCGTTGCCATCACCGGACCGGTGACGACACTACAGATTGCTCCCACCATTCTTCAGTCGCTGGGACTAAGCCCCACCAGCCTCACGGCCGTACAGTTGGAGGGCACGCCGGTTTTGCCGACAAATGGAATTCCCCGCCAGTAAGCACGGCAATTTTGGACTGTGGTTTTAAATTTGGACTGCGTCGGGGCGCCTTTCGGGCGCCCTTTTTTTCGTTAGCCTTACTCGACGACCACCGCGCCCTTCGCCGGCCCGGTCTTCTTCATCAGGAACATCAGCGGGATCACCGCCAGAAATGCGATCAAAGAGACTTGCCGGCATATCGATTTCCAGGCGGAGCTAATTAGTGCGGAGCTATTTAGTAAAGATAGTGGCTTCGATGTTCATGCCTGGGCGCAGCACTTGATTTCCACCGGGGATTGGATCCAGCATGATCTTCACTGGAATCCTCTGCACAACCTTGACGTAATTTCCCGTGGCGTTTTCCGGCGGCAACAAGCTCATACGCGTGCCGGTGGCCGCCGCCAGCGAATCCACGTGGCCGGGGTAAGTTTGGCCGCTCAAGTCCACCTGCACCTCCGCCTTCTGGCCATTTCGAACGTCCGCCAGTTGCGTCTCTTTGAAGTTCGCGGTCACCCAAACATCCTGCAGCGGCACCAGCATCAGCATCCCCTGCCCTTGCTGCACCACTTGCCCCACTTCGACGCTCTTCTTGGTCACCACGCCATCCACGGGCGCCACAATCGTGGTGTAGCTGAGATCCAATTTGGCGGCTTCCAGGTTGGCGTGCGCCTGCGCGATGCTCGCCATAGCGGATGAAGCATCCGCCACCCGGACAGGCACCTGTTGTTGAGCAGCCTTGGCCTGCCCGATGCCTGCTTGCGCCTGAGCGATGCGGGCTTCGGCCGATAGCAGCCCGGCCTTCTTGGTGTCGGCGTCCTTGGTAACCGCGTCCAGCTTGTCCTTGGCCGCCTGCAATTGACTGGCAGCCACCCGCACCGCGGAGGCATAGGAATCGTACTCCAGACTGGAGATCTCTTCTTTGTCCGCCAGCGTCTTCATGCGGATCAGGTCCGTTTGCGCGTGATCCGCCGTGGCTTGCGCGGTCTCGACATTGGCGCGCGCCACCGCGATGTCGGCGCTCGCAGCGCGCTCGGATTCCACCCGCGCCTGATCGTAATCGGCCTTCGCGGCGCTCAACTGCGCTTCGGCTGCCGTGACGCTGCTGCCCGTGGTGTCGCGAATGAGAGGCACACCGGCGTTCGCTCCCTGCGCGTGGCTTTCGGCCACCGCCACTGCGGCCTGCGCTTGATCCACCTTCGCCTGATAGTCCTGCGGGTCGATGCGCACCAGCACTTGCCCCCGCTTCACCTGCTGATTGTCGTCCACCAAAACTTCCAACACCTTGCCGTAGATTTTCGGAGAGATGGGTACGATGTGCCCGTCCACTTGTGCGTCATCGGTGGAGACGCGATTCAAAGAATGAACCCACAGGTAGGCGCCAATGGCAGCCAGCACCAGCAGCGCCCCAAGAATCGCAAACTTTCGCGACGAGCTTCTGGCTGGAGGCATGCTTCGCGACTCGGTGATTCGCGCATCCGGCTTGGTCGCTGGTAGCTCTTTTTCCTGTTCCACAGTGCTTGATTCCATTGTCTCCTCTTACAGCCGCTTGCTCACAGTCGCCACAATGTGATTTTCGTGGGTCACTGCCCTGTTTAGATTCGCGATCTGTACCTGGGGATTCCGTTTTAGTGCCATTTCCAGGGCCGACCCATCGACGCGGGAACTTGCTACCACGCGCGGTGTCTATACAGGCGTGTTTGAACAATCGCTTCTGCTCGATCAAGGGACCAAGAAGCCCTGGAATTTCCTGGCTTCGCTGAGCGCCGAGTTACTCGTTGTCAGTCTGGCGCTGCTCATTCCACTGCTTTATAGCGACCACTTACCCACCGTTCATTGGAAAGATATCGTGGTGGGACCAGCGCTGTCGCCACCGCCAGTTGCTCCTCAGGCCACGCACGACGGCGCCGCTAATCAAACACCATCGGTGGCGCAGCCTCGGGCCTTCCATTGGAATCCTTCGGCGAGTGTCAATTCTGCGCCCGCAACCAGCGCTGATTTCACAACCGACGCGCCGCCCGTGCTTGGACCTGCGACGGGCTTGGGAGGCAGCACAAACGCGCTCGGAAACTTCATTCCGAACCCAGTGGCGACGCCTCCTCCGACCACGCCGATCGCCGCAACGCACCAGCCGCCGTCCGCGCCCCTCAAAGTGAGCGAGGGCGTTCAAATGGCGATGCTCGTGCGGAAAGTGATTCCCGAGTATCCCCCGCTCGCAAGATCGGCCCGCATCTCAGGCGTCGTACGGCTGATTGGGACCATCGGTAAAGACGGGACCATTCGCGACTTAGAGCTGGTGAGTGGACACCCGCTGTTGTCGCGCGCCGCGCTCGAAGCCGTGCGGCAATGGATTTACAGGCCGACCTTGCTCAATGGCAATCCCGTGGAAGTGATCGCGCCTATCGAAGTACATTTCACCTTGGGACAGTAGATTGCGACTTAGTAATTCGACGATCGTGAACGACGCGCACCAACAAGTAAAGGACGATAAAGAGAGCGCAAGCCAGAGCAACCAACTCCCAAATATGGTGGCGTAAGTAAGGCAGGGTATCGCGGCCGAGTCGCGATCCCAGCCAAGCCAGGAACAGATAGCGCGGAACTCGCGCGGCCAGTAGCACCAGGGAAAATGTCACCGGACTTTCTTGCATTGCACCCGCGGAAATAATGAAAATCTTAAGAGGCAATGGGATAACCGGGACTACCGCCGGCACGAAGACGGTTAACAGTCCGTATTCATGAAACCAGGCGCGGAGTTTGTTTCCCCTGGCGCTGGAAGTATGGCGTCGTTGATATTCGTCGCCGCCTTTGCGCGCGATCAGAAACAGGGTCAAGCTTCCAACCAGGGAACCGATGATCGCCGTTATCGCCGACAGATAAGCCTCGGAGCGATTCACGATCGCCATCAGGACGATCATGGCGTCCACGCCCCCCACCATCGGAACCCCGGTGGAATCGGCAATTGCGAGCAGGAACACGCCGCCGGGTCCCCAGGACACCAGGGTGGGGATAATCTTGGTTTGAATGATTTTTCCCAGGCGCGACGCGGCTCCGTACCAAGTCTACTGCAACACAGGTGCTCTCCTATAATTAGGCCCTTCGAGTATAATTAGGGTGCTATCGAGAGCTTCCGTCAGCCAGTACTTATTTACAATCCTTACGCCGGCGCACTCCGACGGCGAAGCCATGCGCTTCGACGCTCCATCGAGTTGCTGGAAGCGCGCGGGATCACGGTCGATTCCATCGCCACCGGCGGTCCGGGACACGCAGCCGAGATCGCGCGTTGCGCCGTGGAGCGCGGTGCGGATCTGATTCTGGTGGCCGGCGGCGACGGAACCATCAACGAGGCCGTCAACGGCATGGTCCATTCGGACGTTCCCTTGGGCATCCTTCCGGCCGGCACTGCGAACGTGCTCGCCAATGAACTGGGCATTGGGAAGAGCATGGAAGGTGCGGCTTCCGTTCTCGCCAATGCGGTGAAAGAGCGAGTGGCGCTGGGGCTGATATCGAGCGAGAAGACCGAGACCCGGCGGCATTTCCTTCTGATGGCTGGAGCCGGATTGGATGCCGATATCGTCTTCAATCTGAATCCGCGAATGAAGGAAGCGGTTGGAAAAGTGGCGTACTGGATTGGCGGATTTTCGAAGGTAGGCCGCCGCATTCCAGAGTTCACCGTGCAGGCCGAGGGGCGCGAGTACCGCGCCAGCTTTGCGCTTTTGAGCCGCGTGCGAAACTATGGCGGCGACCTGGAAATTGCGCCTACTATTTCCTTATTAGACGACGAATTTGAGATGGTGCTGTTCGAAGGTGAGAGTTCGCTCGGCTTTCTGAAATATATGCTGGCGGTGGTGGTTCACCAGCAGCAGACCATGCGCGGCATCACTATCCTCCGAACGCGCCAGGCCATCTTCTCCGCGCCCGGGGATTCGAATATCCACCTCCAAGTGGACGGCGAGTACGCGGGCTTGGCTCCGGCGCGCGTGGAGATAGTTCCCAACGCGCTCACGCTCCTGGTTCCTCCCGATTTCAACGTCCGACGGCCTGCCAGCGTCACAGCCGGTGTCGACGACGGCGCATGGACAACCTCACCCACTCGCTAACGGGCTTGATGTTGAGCCAGGCGGGCTTAAAGCGCTTTTACCCACGTGCCACTCTGCTGCTGGTCATCGCGGCGAATATTCCAGACATCGATGTTGTGGCGATCGTGCGCGGGCCGCTGTACTACTTCGAACAGCATCGCGGGATTACGCACTCCGTCGCCGCGCTGCCCGTGATGGCGCTAATCCCCGTGCTGTTGGCCTGCGCGATCGGCAGAACCATGCGAGGCTGGGCGGCGGCGTGGGGTATCTCCATCATCGGCGTTGCCAGCCATCTGCTTCTCGACTGGACGAACACTTACGGCATTCGCCTGCTATTTCCTTTCTCGTCCCAGTGGTTTCACCTGGACCTGATTAATCTCTTCGATCTTTTCGTCTGGGTGGTTCTGCTGCTGGCCTGGCTGGGCCCCCTGGTGGGAAAGCTGGTGAGTGGGGAGATCGGAGCGCAAGCCGGAACCGGGCGCGGCATGGCTATTTTCGCGCTGTCGTTTTTTCTCATTTACGATTTTGGCCGCTTCCTCTCGCACCAGCGGGCCATCGAGATTTTAAATTCGCGAGTCTATCGCGACAGCCCGCCTCTCAGGGTTGCGGCGTTTCCAGCCGGTGCCGTGAGCCCGCTGGAATGGCAAGGTTGGATTGAGCGGCCGGAGTTTGTGATGCACTTCCCAGTGAACGTGCTGAAAGATTTCGATCCCACGGCGGGCACCACCATCTTCAAAGCGGCGCCCAGCCCGGCCATCCAGGCCGCAAGCCAAGCTTCGCCCGTGGCGGTGTTCTTGCGGTTTGCTCAATATCCTCGGTGGTCGGTCACCGTGCTGGACGGCACTTCGGGATATCCGCAAGGCACACGCGATGTTGAATTAACCGATTGGCGGTTCCCGTTTACCGCGCAGGCGCTGGTGGATGCTTCCAATCACGTGATCTCGTCGTCGTTTGGCCTTGGGGCCAACCGCACCGGCGACGTGAAGTAAGAAAGTTAAGTAAGAAAATCGAACAGCGTAGTTCGTGGAAGTTGAGCCTCCGATTGTAGCGCGGCCTGCAATTGAGTTTGTGCTTGGGTCATGTCGGTAATATCCTCGGCCTCGTTGGCATCCTGTACTCCACTCAGTTGCGTTTGTAACTGTGTGGTGTAGTTTTGACCGAAGCTTTGGGCGCTGGCCACGCGGTCTTGCACGGTTCCATAGAACGCCAATTGTTGGTTGAGGTACGTATCGGAACTCTGAACATCGCTCAGCGCTGAGTTGATGGCGGTGTCGTCGTTATTTTGCAACCCTTGCATCAGATCGGTGATGGAGGTGAAAACATTGCTCTGCGCGTCGGAGCTGTCAAAGATTTGTTGTGCCGTAAGAGCCACCGGGAAAGCCGTTCCATCCGGGCCTTGGATCTCCCTGGTGGAGGCCGATCCCTGGTAGGCGCTCACGGGATCAGTTTGCGTGAGATCGATGGAATAAGGCGTAGTCTGATCGGCATCGCCGGCGAAAATGTATCTCCCTTCGACGGTGGTGTTCGCGGTGGAAACCAGTTGCTGCAGGATTGCGCCCAGTTGGTTCGCCAGGTCCTGCCGCGTGGTGGCGCTGGATGTATCGCTGGCTCCCTGGGCGCCGTAAGTCTCGGCTTGCTCCACTAACGTCACCGCCGATTGCAGAGCGGTCTGCGCCGTGTTCACTTCCGTGGCCACCTGGCCGAGATTGGTGTCCGTCTGGTTGGTCTGGTCCAACTCCGAATTCAGTTGCCAGATATCGGCGATCTCCGATGGCGCATCTGAGACATTATTAATCTGGAGCCCGGTGGTGAGCTGCGTTTGCGCCGTTTGCAGCCTCTGCTGAATCTGATCCACCCCCGCGAGGAAGCTCTGCGATGCCGGATCGAGAGAACTGATCATACAACTCCTTTTTCTGCCTCGGCGTCCGTAGGTGGCAGCATTACGAATTGCTGACCGGCGGCAGAAGGTTGACCACATCCAGGCTGAGCGTGTTCAACACCCCCAGCATCTTGGAAATAGCGTCGTAGGAGCGCTCATACTGCATGAGGTTTACAGCCTCCGTATCGAGCGATACTCCCGATATCTGCTGGCGCAAGCTCTGCGCCTGGCTCAACAGAGTTTCATCGGTGGTGCTGTTGTTGGTTGCCGATGAGAGGTCGCTCCCCACTTGCCCTCCCAGGTTGCCGTAGGCTTGCGCGAAAGTATAGCCGTTTGCAACCGGAGCGTTGGCGAGCGCGGCCAGCGCCAACGCGTTGCCATTACCACCCGGTGCGCCCGGAGATGCCGCGGCAATCTGATCTGGCGTGAGCGGATTCACGGCCAGAGAGGCTGCAGCGCCGGTGGTGGCGTTGTAGGTAAACAGATTGGTGACGGGAGCCGCTCCGTTTTCATCGATTCCGTTGTTCAGCCCGTTGTTGACCTGGTCGGCGAAATTTTGCGCCAGGGTGTTGAGCCCGCTCACGTACGACGGCAGCAGGTTGTTGCTGTCATTCAACTCGGCGCCCAGCTGGCCGTTTGCGACCTGGTCGGTAATGTCGGTTCCCGAGCTGCTGAGGATGGCAGTCTGGGGCGTCGAGAAGTCGCCTTGAATCGCGTAGGATTGTTCGCCCACTACCAGCGGCGTTTGGCCGCCCAAGTAGACCGATGTTTGTCCGTCCGGCTGTTGCAGCACGGTGAAATTGACGTACTGCGACAACTCATCGAGCGATGCATTCAGTTGAGCGTCCACGCCTGCGTCCACTTCGCCGCTCGGCCCTACAATGGTTTGCGAATTGATTTGGGCGATGGTGCCGGCCAGCTGGTTGATGCTAGTGATGGTGCTGGTGGTGGCCTGCTGCAAATTGTTGGTCTGGCTGAGCAATCCATCGGCGGCGTCGTTGAAATCCTGCGCCACCGTGGCGGCGTCGTTCAATACAGTCTGACGGGCTACCGTGTCATTGGGCGTGACGCTCAAAGAGGAAAAGCTGCCGAAGAAGGCGCTCATGTCCGGGCCGATGCCCGACGTGGCGGAGAGACTAAAGTAGTCTTGCGCGGTGCTAAGATCGGAGACCTGCTGCTGGTCGTAGGAATAGGCGCTCTGCTGGGTGCGCACGGACTGTTCAGCGAGTTGGCTGCGCGAACTCTGGGTAGTCCCCAGCATCACGCCTCCCGAATCGCCGTTGGCGAGATCGAAGGGTTGGGCTACCAGGTTGACCAGTTGGTTGGCATATCCGGGAGTATTCGCGTTGGTGACGTTGTTTTCCGTCACTTCCAATGCGCCTTGATATGCATCCAGCGCGCCAGAGGCATTGATGAGAGATGCTGCGAGACTGCCCATTCAATTTACCCTTCGAGGACCACGTTGCCCGCGGTCATTGGCATTGACCCGACACTGGTTCCCGCTGCCGTATAGTTGGCGGGCGCGTCATCGGGCGCCATCAAGCGTGCCAACCCTGCGTAGAACTTCCCGGCATTCTTGAGCAGTTCTTCCACGGATCGAACCGCTCGCCGCAAGGCCACAACTTCGGCCTCGATCTTGCGCCGTGCCAACCCTTGCCAGATCGGCGATTTCAAGCTGACATCCAGCTGCTTTAAGCATTCCACCGCGAGGTTCAAATCCCGGGCGCTGGAATCTAAAGCGTCTATTGTGGGCCGTAGCAATCGGCCGCGCATCCTTTCCAGAATGCATCGTGCTTGGCGAACTCGCTCCACCTCCTGGGTGCCATTCGACATCAACTCTTGTCTCTTGTATGCACTTCTGTATTCACTTTTGATCTAAGTGCTGAGCGCCGAGTAGCGGGCCCCGCCGAACTCAATGCTGTGCTGAATGAGGCTGCCGCTCACCGCGGAAGAGTCGACATCATACTGCCCGGTGGATACAGCCGCGCCCAGCTCACTCACTTTCGCCAAGTGAGTCGGAGAACCGGTCAGGGCCGAAGACAAATAACTGCTCAGGCTAGAAAACTGCGCTTGATCGGTTGCCACCGATTGCGCAGCAGATGGTTTCGAAGCTGAACCCGCTCCGGCTCCGACGCCAGGGGAGGGCTTCAATCCAGAAGTGGACTTAGGGTCTGGACCAGAAATCTTCATTTGCAGTATCTTCATCGGTGAGCTGTTTGCTCACCTTGTTGCCTCCCTGTCTTCTTATCGGCGCTGGAGCCTGCGATGGGAGGGAGTAAGGTCGAATTTCAGAGGAGGTATGCAGGTCTAACGGGGAGCTTGTGCCGCCGTTCGTAACCATCGGTACAGCAGTCCGCGGCTGCCGGTTTCCGTTTGTGGACCCTTGGAAATCGGCGCCTCGGGATTCATTTTTTGGTTGTAGTACGCCACCAGCGCATCTTCGTCGTACCCAATCGCCCCCGCGTACTGCCGCAGATAGCTGGTGCTAAAGATTCCTCCCGGCAACTGCTCGAACTGCTCGCTCTCGATGGCTTCGAGAAATCGCGAGCCGATCTTGGTGCTCTGGGCAATCTGCTCTAGCGAAACGCCTGCCCTTTTTCGAAATCTGGGTAGATCGAGTTCCAAAGACGGGGCCCCCTGCGAAGAAACAGATGAGTGCATAACTGCTAGCCTTATATACCTTATCGGGTGGTAGTAAGGGTCATGATAGCTAATTTGTAATCTTTTGTCCCTGGGATCAAAGCACGGTTCAAAACTTTTTTCACGAACCGGCCCGCAACCGTTGCCGTATCATAAAACAAGAACCAGTCTGGAGAAGATTCATGCGCTTTTCTCTGATCTTGTGCGTTCTCGCCTCCGTTACTCTCGCTTCGGCGGGAACGGGACCAGAGCCGGTCACGTTTTACAAGGACGTGTTACCGGTCTTACAAAAAAACTGCCAGACCTGCCACCGTCCCGGTGAAATCGCTCCGGCATCGTTCCTAACATATGACAGCACCCGGCCGTGGGCTAAGTCGATCAAGACGGCGGTGCTGACCAAGAAGATGCCACCGTGGTTCGCCGATGCCCACTACGGTAAGTTTGCGAACGACCGGTCCCTGGCCAACGCCGATATCCAAACGCTGGTTTCTTGGGTGGACGCAGGGGCTCCGGCAGGCGATCCCAAGGACGCGCCCAAACCGATGGAGTGGGTGGAAGGCTGGCGCATTGGCAAACCGGACGCCGTGATCACGATGCCGATTGAGTATCAGGTTCCGAAATCCGGGACGATCGACTATCAATACATTGTGATCCCGACCGGCTTTACCGAAGACAAATACGTGCAAATGGCCGAAGCGCGGCCGGGCAACACCAAACTGGTGCATCACATCATCGCTTTCGTGCGCGAGCCCGGCAACCCTTGGCTGAAGGATGCGAAGCCCGGCGTGCCGTATGTTCCCAAAGATCCGGAACTGAGCCCTGAAGACCAGAAAAAGCAGGAAGAGGCCGAAGCGAAGATGCCCGGGATCCCGTTTCCCGGCGATTTCCTGGTGGGCTATGCACCCGGCACCATTCCTCAAGTCATGAAACCGGGCCAGGCCAAGCTGATCAAGGCCGGCTCGGACTTGGTTTTGCAGATGCACTACACGGCGAACGGCACAGCCGGCGTCGATATCTCCAAGGTTGGGCTGGTGTTTTCCAAGACGCCTCCCACCCAGCGTGTGGTGACCATCAATACCGCCAATGTCACGTTCTCCATACCGCCCGGCGCACCCGACACGCAGGTGAATGGGAAGATGACGCTGCAGCGGGATGCCACGCTCGAGAGTTTCCTGCCGCACATGCATTTCCGCGGCAGCAGTTTTGTGTATCGCGCCACCTATCCGACGGGCGAGAAAGAAGTGCTGCTCAGCGTCCCCCATTACGATTTCAATTGGCAACTGAGTTACGACCTGGCTCGCGAAAAGAAGCTGCCCAAGGGAACGGTCATCGAATGTGAGGCGCACTTCGACAATTCGCCGAATAATCGCTTCAATCCGGATCCAGCCAAGGAAGTTCATTACGGCGAGCAAACCTGGGAAGAAATGATGATCGGATTCTTTGACGTCGCGGTGCCCATGAACACCACCGCCAACGATCTCATGTTCCCCAAGCACCGGCAAGGTAAGGAACAGGCGCGAAACTAGCCGGCCGTATGTTACATTGGCCAAGTATGCGGATTTTGGCCATTATCGTCGTCGCACTCTTTTCCCTGCTCAGCGTGGGATGTACCGAGGATGGCGTGATGTTGCAGCCGCCGGTGCAAGGCGAGTGGTCCAACTTTCACAACGACAGCCACAAAATCAGCGGCGACGTCCGCGAAGAAGCCGCGAAGCCGCCGGCTGACAAGTAAGGCGTCGCGTGTAGTAATTTAGCTGGACAGGGTGGCGTAACTCAATACTTCGGGACTGTCGGGTCCACCTTGTCGCTCCAGGCCAGAATTCCGCCCTTCATGTTGCGGACCTTCTTGAATCCGGCCTGTTTCAGGAAATCCACCGCCTTGGCGCTGCGCATTCCGCTCTTGCAATGCGCGACAATCTCATCGGCTGAATCGAGCTCATTCACGCGCTTGGGCAGATCGCCGAGCGGAATCAGCTTGGCCTGCGGGATATTGCAGATCTGGTACTCGTGAGGTTCTCGAACATCAATCAGCACGAATCGGTCGCCTTGATCGATCTTTGCTTTCACTTCGGTGGGCTCGATGTCGCCTTCCATAGGCTTCTCCTCGTGAGTCTGATTCGGGATACCGCAGAATTCCTGATAATCGATGAGCTTGGTGATCGTCGGATGATCGCCGCACACCGGGCACTCAGGATTGCGCCGCAGCTTCAACTCGCGGAACCGCATGGCTAGCGCATCATATAGCACCAACCGGCCGATCAACGGCTCACCGATTCCCAAGATCAACTTCACGGTCTCGGTGGCCTGAATTAACCCGACCGTTCCCGGCAAAATGCCGAGCACCCCGCCTTCGGCGCAGCTTGGAACCAGGCCCGGAGGTGGTGGTTCCGGATACAGGCATCGATAGCAGGGGCCACCGGGATAGGCAAAAATCGTCGCCTGGCCCTCGAAGCGGAAGATGGAACCATACACGTTCGGTTTCTTCAGCAGGACGCACGCGTCGTTCACCAGGTATCGCGTCGGGAAGTTGTCGGTCCCATCCACCACGATGTCGTAGTCTTTCAAAATGCCTAGAGCGTTTTCGCTCGAGAGCGCAACCTCGTGCCGGTCGATCTGGACATACGGATTAATGTCGAGCATGGTCTCGGCCGCCGAATCCAGCTTTTTCTTGCCGACGTCCTTGGTCCCGTGAATCACCTGCCGCTGCAGGTTGGTGAAGTCCACCACGTCGAAATCCACCAGGCCGATGCGGCCGATACCCGCCGCGGCGAGATACATGCCGAGCGGCGCGCCTAATCCACCCGTTCCGATCAGAGCCACCTTCGCGGCCTTGAGCTTCAACTGCCCTTCCATGCCGACCTCGGGCATGATCAAGTGCCGGCTGTAGCGGAGAATCTCGTCCTTCGACAAGGTGGCTGGCGGTGCGGGCGGCGCAGCCACTCCGGCCGATCCACCGGCGATGCTCGGCACAATGGACACCGTGTCGCCCTCATTTAGCGGCGTCGCTTCTTTGTTCAAATAACGGATATCTTCGTCGTTCACGTAAACATTCACGAAGCTGCGCAGCTTACCTTCGTCGTTGTACAAGTGCCGGCGCAGTTCGGCGTACTGGCTGGTGAGTGACTTCAGCACTTCTCCGACCGTGGACCCGGTGAGTTGCACCGAATCCTTCTTGTCGGCAAATTGGCGCAGCGGAGTGGGGATCAGAATCTTAGCCATAGATCAGTTCTTCCTTGGGAGCTTCCGTCTGGTCGAAATCCGGACGGTAGCTATTGGCGTGATCGAAACGCCCTTTCTTTATCGATAGTACGACGTATGAGAACCAGGGGCAGGAGTGCTCCAGATCGCGCTTGGAAAAATAGGCGTCGCAATCCGGGTGCGAGTGAAACACACCGAGCACATCCAGGCCTTTTTCGCGCGACTCGCGATCCACGCGATGCAGATCCTTCGGATCGATCACGAAAAAGTCTTCCTGCGGACCGGTGTACGAATTGGGTACCGGGATGGCTTCCTGCACCACGCCGTCTGAGCCAATCATGAGGCCGCATCCTTCCTTCGGAAAGGTGCTCTCGACGTGGGACACCATCGCATCCCAGGCCATTTTTTGGATCTTAATCATGCCAGAACGATTCACTCAGGTATTTGTAGGCCCCGTCACACAGAACCGTGACGATTACACCTGGCTCGCCAGCGTCGGCCAGCCTGCGCGCCACTTTCGTCGCCGCCACCAGGTTCGCCCCCGAAGATATGCCCACCAGCAGCGCCTGCTCACGTGCCAGGCGGCGGCACATGCTATACGCGTCTTCCGTCTCAATCCAGATGTTTTCGTCCGCCAGAGCCGGGTCGTAGATGCCCGGCACAATCGCCGTCGGCATATGCTTCAAGCCCTCCAGCCCATGAAATCCAGTGGACGGCTGGGCCGAGATGCACTTCACTCCCGGGATCTCTTCCCGTAAGCGCCGCGTGTTGCCCATAAAGGTTCCGCTGGTTCCCATCGACGCCACAAAATGGGTGATGCGCCCCTCGGTCTGCGCGATGATTTCGAGCGCCGTTCCATCGTAGTGCGCCTTCCAGTTCGCCGGATTGTTATATTGATCCGGATAAAAATAGCGCTCGGGATCTTGCTTGTAAATCTCCTGGCATAGCCGGATGGCCCCGTCCGACCCTTCGCCCGGATCGCTGAATACCATCTCAGCGCCATAGGCCTGCAGAACGTGCTTGCGCTCCATGGACGCGTTTTTCGGGAGGCAGAGCTTTACCTGGTAGCCCAGATACGCCCCGATCATGGCATAGGCGATCCCGGTGTTCCCACTGGTGGCATCCAGGAGCACCTTTTCGTGCGTCAACCGGCCCGTGCGCTCGCCCTCTCGGATCATGTTCAACCCGGCCCGATCCTTGACGGAACCGCCGGGATTGAAGAACTCGGCCTTGCCAAAAATCTCGACCCCTGGGAAATCCCGCGCGATCCGCTCCAGCCGGATCAGAGGCGTGTTTCCAATGAGTTGAAGGAGGTCGGTCGCGACCAGGCGCGAGTCGGAAGTGGCGACAGAGATCGGCATTTGAGCGGAAGCTTCCAGTTTATCAGGCCACTAGCGTTGGATGCTGGAATCTGGAATTGGTCGCTCGTTTTTCGAGAGTAGTGGCGCCAGCCCTCTCGGCTCTCGGGCAGGTTCGCTCATCAGATTTCTGAGCTGTGGCTCCAAGTCCTTGAAAATCTGGACCGCAAGCGCACTGGTGAATTTGTAAGATGCCGCCTTCGACCCTGGCACGAAGGCTACGACCGTCCCATAGAACCGGTCGCCAATCATGAAGACAAATGTCGCGGTTCGGCTCACGGCCTTGTCGCCAATCACGTGGCCATTAGCCGAGAAGCTCTCCAGGCGATTGTCGCCCGTCCCGGTTTTCCCGCCCACCGCAATTACCCGCCCTCCCGGCATCGCGATGCCACCATGCGCGCGGCGTGCGGTTCCATTTTCCACCACGCCCACCAGTTGCCGCCGCACCAGCGCCGCGATCTCGGGGGCAATTACTCGCTCACCGGCCGCTGTTTCCCGCGCCATTACGGTTTCGGTGGGAGTGTTCGCGCCGAAGTGCAGCCGCTCGATTTTGATGCTCGGATTGCGCACGCCATCGTTCACGATGATCCCCATCAAATCCGCCAGGGCGGCCGGCGTGTCGCCCGAAACGCCGATGACCGTTGCGTAGGAAGGCACCAGCGAATCGAAAGGATAACCTTGGCGCTTCCAGGCTTTGTGGATCTCACGAAACGCGTCCTGCTCGGTGAGCGTTTGAATGCGAATGTCCTGCTGATGCTTGTAATGGCTGTGGAATAACCAGCCATAAACATCCTGGCGAAGCTGTCCGCTCTGTGCGGCGAGTTCCCTGAAATCAGCCGTGGGATGCTGTTCCCGATAATTCAGCATCCACAGCTCCAGCGGATGAACGCGCGCAAGATAACCGCGGTCCGCGAGGTCGAATTTGTCCGGCCCATATTTTTCGTAAAGCTCGGCTGGATCGTTTTTCTTCACCAGCGCGCCCGCTGGAAAATGCTTCTTCAGGAACGCGGTGAATGGATCGACGCCGGCTTGCGGGCAAACAGAGCGGTAAATCACCGCAGCCCGCAGCGGCGTGAGATTCACTCCACGGACCAGGGTTTCTAATGCCTGATCGCCAGTCTCACCGCGATACTTCGAATAGAAGCGCGAAAGGTAAACCTTGCCCTCTTCGTCGGCGAAGCGTGCCAGATATTGCTGCCGCGCCGGATTGTCCCAATCCTGCTGCACCGCGGGCGTCGCGCCCGGAACGCGATAGCGGTAATAGTTCACAACGTCGCGCATCAATCGTACGAACACCAGGTTCACCGAATTCTGGAAACCGCTGGCCACCGTGAAGCTCTCGAAATCCTCGGCCTTCTCGAAGTTGGCGAACACATGCACGCCGCCGCCGGTGTAGAATGCTTCGCCGGGGCTGCCCGAATACTTCCGCTCGAGCGCCGCTTCGAGCATAGCCTTTTCACTTCGATCCTGCGCCGCCGAAAGATACTGCACCGCCCACGCCGTTAAGCGGTCGTCCGGTAAAATCTGGACCGCCTTCAATTCAGCCGCACTCATTCCCGCATATTTTTGATGCAGGTCCGCCACGATCTCCAAATAGTTGATGAGCGTCCTCAGTTTCGCCGTCGACCCCAGTTCCAGCCGCGTATTTTGATTAATGTTCAGCGGTTGATTCAAGTTGTCGGTCTGGACGCGCAGCAGGTTGACGCCCGGTTTCCGTTCGTACAGCGTAAAACTGTAAACGACCTTGGACGGATCGCTCTGCTCCAGCAATTGATATTGCGTGAGATTCGCAGCGGCCGCCTGCTTGGGATCGGCGATGTTCTCGAAAAACCTCGTGATCCCCCGCTGCGCGGATTGATCCACGGTGGTCTGCACCGTCAAATCCAAGCGGTCCAGGTCGTACGTATTGTTCAGGCCCAATAAAGGAAGCAGAGACATTCGGACCGTATTCGGCGCCTTATTCTCCACGTAGTCTTCAGCCGCGTGCGCAGGGGCGCGCTTGAACGGAGCGATGCTTTCCTGCAACGCAAGATCGCGCAGGCGAGGTGAAATCACTCCACGCTCGGCCAGCGCGCGCAGATAACGATCGGTCTGGGCCTCGAGCGCCTTGGGATCTTCCACCAGGTAAACGTGCGGCGATCTCAGCGCCAGCAGCAACGATAACGTCTGACGATACCCGCGCGCCCGCGCCTGCATTTCCCGTGGGCTTAGCGAAGCCTCCGTTGCGCTCAGAAGCGGATCGATCTTCGAAACGTCGCTGCCGTACCAAACCCACAGTCCGTCGCCCAGGCCCTGAACATCGCCGTACCCAGGCGACGCAGCCAGCGGAATGGAATTGATGTAATCGCGAACGATGTCGCGCTGCGCGTGGAGAGTGGTGCTGCCGTCCTGATAAGCCGCCAGAGTTGCCGATGTCATTTGGCGCAGCTTATCCACCGGCGAGCTGGTCCTGCCGCGCGGCGAATGCCGCAGCTTCTCAAGCTGCGTGGCGAGCGTGCTTCCGCCCACCACGGGATGTTTGGAATCCACCTTGTGCAAGCTATAGTCGATCACCGCTTTGCCCAGGCGATCCCATTCCACCGCCGGGTTGCGCGTGGGGTGCTTCGAATCCAGCATGTGCCGGTTCTCGATGAACAACAGCGTTTGAACCACCAGCGGCGGGATGCTCGAATAAGTCGGATAAACGCGCTCCGGACGGTCGAACGAATACATGTCGCGTCCGTCTCGATCTACAATTTGCAGTCCTGCCTGGTCCTTCTGTTGGTACACCGGATAAAGCCCGATGCCGGAGAACGACGCGAGCAGCTCTGAACTGTGCGCTTGCGCCTCTACCCGGTAGCCATGCGCTTCCAGGCGCGGGAGAAACTCAGGAATGCGCGCGTATCCGAGCGTCCAATCGTAAGGGCCGTCGCCTGGGTAATGGATGGACGCGCTCTTGCCTTCGGCCAGCCGGTAAGAAAGATGACGATCCGCTTCGCGAAAGACCCGCGATTCAATCCAGGAGTTTCTTAACTCCAATGCAACGGCGGTAACAATGGTTACGCCCGCCACCGCGGCGACGGCTATGCGCTGGACGCGCTTGTTCTGCAGCCATCCGAACCAGCTCCACTTCGAACCGATTGAAAGACCGTCCGCCCAATCTCCTCCGCCAAGATTCACGACTAACCACCTGCAAATTAGATGCACAATGCAGGCGAATGGTTCGTGATCTTCTTACACCCGTTGCGTTATTATGTGAAGGCAAAATATGACCAAAACAGAATATGTAACACTCTCCGTGAGCGATGGAACTTCCATGCGCGCTTATGTTGCTCATCCGGCGGGCAAACCGCGCGCGGGCCTGCTGGTGTTCCAGGAAGCATTCGGCGTAAACGCTCACATCCGCGACGTCACCGAACGGTTCGCCGGAGAGGGCTATCTCTCCATTTCGCCCGAGCTGTTTCATCGCACCGCGCCCGGCCTGGAAGCAGGCTACACGGATTTCCCCGCCGTGATGCCCCATATGCAGGCACTGACGGACGCGGGTCTGGCGGCCGACATCGAGGCTGCGCACCAGTGGCTGAAGAACGGTGAGGCGAAGACCTTGCCCGTGGGCGCAACCGGATACTGCATGGGTGGACGCACCGCGATTCACGCTGCTCTCACGGTTCCCATTCAGTGCGCCGCCTCCTACTATGGCGGAGGCATCGCGCCCGGCGGTATGTTCCCCAGTCTGGCCGATCGTCTGAAAGATCTGAAGCCTCCGACGCTATTTTTCTGGGGTGGGCTGGACGCCCACATCGGTCCGGATGCGGTGCAGGCCGTAACCAGCGCGCTCACCGCGGCTAAGAAAGACTACGTGAACGTGGTGTTCTCAAATGCCGATCATGGCTTCTTCTGCGATGCCCGCGCCAGCTACAACGCCGTGGCCGCGAAGCAGGCCTGGGCCCTCACGCTGGAGTTTTTCAACCAGCATTTGGCTGGCGCAACGGCCTAGAGCTGATGCACGCCGCTCCACGCCAACTGGACGCCGAGCGTAATGAGCCAAATGGAAAGAGCGATGCGGAAAGCTTTTTGCGGAGTGATGGCCGCAACGTAGGTGCCGGCGAAAGCGCCGAATACGCCGCCAATCACCAGCTTGGTCAGAATGGCCAAATCGTAATTGCCGGCGCTCACCGCGACGCCGCCCCCGATCATCGACAGGCATAATCCGAAGAACAGATCCGTTCCCACCACGCGCGCGGCCGAAAGGGGCGTGAGCCAAAGCAGCGCCAGTGATCCGATGGCGCCCGCGCCGGCCGAAGAAAAACCAACCTCCAGGCCGATCGGCAAAGCAATCAAAGGAAGCCAGCGAGATAAATCCTTGCCTTCCGAGCGAGCCGGATGCAGCCACAAGCGGTAAAGATTCGCGACCGCCATAACCACCACCGTGGTCCCCAAAGCAGCGTAGAGAATTCCTTGCGAACCTTTGGTATTGAGCCTCGCGAGAACATAGGAACCTGTGAGCACGCCGGGAAGCCCACCCGCCAGCAGGTAGCCCAGCACCTTGTAGTCCACCTGTTTGCGATAAATCTGCATGGGAACAACCAGGATCTTCACCGCTACGCTGAACGCCAGCGCCGTGCCGACCGCATGCGCTGGAGGCACATGCATGAACAGAATCAAAACCGGCGCCGTGATCACCCCCGCGCCGACACCGGTAATTCCGATGGCGACCGCGATAATGAACCCGAGAACAATCTCCATGCGCTTACTCGCTTTGAATGTGGATTCCGCACTCCACTTTGTGGCCGCTCCAGCGGCCTGAGCGCGGATTATCAGGATCCACCGGCGGTGTGGTGCAAGGCGCGCAACCGATGCTGGTGTAGCCCTGATGATACAGCGGCAGCACGGGAATGCCGCGGCGCTTCAAGTAGGCCCACACGTCTGAATTCGTCCAGTCCGCGAGTGGGCTCACTTTCAACAATTGATGCCCGGTGGGCAATTTGAAATGATCCACCGGCTGCAGATTCGCCCGGGTGGGAGATTGTTCGCGGCGCAGCGCCGTGAACCAGACACCGTAGTCGGCCAGGCCCCGGAACAACGGCTCCACTTTGCGGATGGCGCAGCAGCGGTCTGGCGCCGTTTGGTTCAGGATTCCGAAGCGCGATTCCTGTTCGGCCACGGGCATCTTCGCCGCCAGATTCACCAGGTTCAAATGCATGAGATCCATCATTTGATCGCGGTAAATATAAGTCTCAGGGAAGTGATAACCGGTATCCAGAAACAGCACCGGGATGTCCGGCCGCTGCTCGATCACCAGATCCACCAGCGCCATGCACTCCGTCTGAAAACTGGAGGTGACGCACGCCGCGCCGCCATGCTCCGCGAAAACTTCGCGGATCAACGCTCTCGCGCTATCGATCTTTTGGTCCAACGTCACGGTTGTCGCCCTCATGCCTAAATCCCTTCGCCGCCGGTCAGCGATTCGTTCCGCAGCAGGATCTCCGTCTCTTCCAAAGATGCGATCACCCGGTCAGCAGCTTCAGAATCGTCTCGCGGCAAATCCCAATCCGCGGCTTTGCTCGAAACCAGCAACACCAGCAGACCGGCCTGTTCCATCGCTTCCAAGGTTTGCGGCGCAGCGTGCTCAATCACCGTGACCACGCATCCGCGATCGAAAAGCTTGCGTTCCAACAACCACGCCAGCGCTTTTCTGTCTCCGAGCGATACCGTTTGGCCGCCGTGCCTATAGCGCGCGATCCGTTCCACCGGCGTCACTCGTTCGTGCCGCAGATCGAGCGCCGCCAGTTTCGATCGGTCGCGTTCCACGATCACCGGAGCCAGAATCATGCCCGCGCCGACCGTGGCATTGGTCTCTGGATCGATCAGGATCAGGCTGCCGGTAAACCGGTTCTGGGTATAGGCGTCGAAATAAATGGGACGGCTGGTCTCGATGCGCAATACGCCGATGCCATTCATCTCCAGGCGATCGGCCGCTTCGTGTTCCAGCGTCTTAATATTGACGCGATGCTTTACCGCCTTCACTTCCGCGGGCAGCGTCTGTGTGGTGTGTTTCAACACATAGCGCCGCGTAAGGTCGAGCGGTTGTTCGTTCAGCCACACTATGCTGGCGTCGAACAGGCGCGCTGCTTCGGGCGGCTTCTGGGAGGAGGACAGCATGTCGCCCCGGCTGATATCCACTTCGTCTTCGAGCGTGAGCGTGACGGACATCGGCGCAATGGCTTCTTCCAACTGGCCGTCAAAGGTCTCAATGCTCTTGACGCGGGAGCGGCGGCCCGAGGGCAGCGCCAGAATTCCATCGCCGGGCCGAACGGTGCCGGAAACGATTTGTCCCGCATAACCCCGAAAGTCTTGATCCGGCCGGATTACGCGCTGCACCGGAAATCGAAACGCAGTGGCGCGAGCGCGATGGTGAACCGGAACGCTTTCCAGAAACTCCAGAAGACACGGGCCTTGAAACCACGGCATGTTCCTGCTCGGGCGGACCACGTTGTCCCCTTCGAGTGCGCTGATGGGCAGGAAGTAAACATGCGCGGAATTTTGTGACGACCCAAGCCGTCCCACGAACTCGCGGTATTCCGTTTCGATGGCCCGGAACACAGCTTCGTCGTAACCCACGGCGTCCATTTTATTCACCGCGATCACGAAATTCGGGATACCGAGCAGCGACGCGATGAAACCATGTCTTCGGGATTGCTGCAAAACGCCGTTGCGCGCGTCGATCAGGATCACCGCCAGGTCGGCCGTGGACGCGCCGGTGGCCATGTTACGCGTGTACTGCTCGTGCCCCGGCGTATCGGCGATGATGAACTTGCGCCGCGCGGTGGCGAAGTAGCGATACGCCACGTCGATGGTGATGCCCTGCTCCCGTTCGGCGCGCAAGCCGTCGGTGAGAAGCGAGAAATCGATAGCGCCCGCGGACCGGTTGACGCTGGCCTTGGTCACCGCTTTGAGTTGATCTTCGTAAACGCTCTGCGAATCGTAGAGCAGACGGCCGATCAGAGTGGACTTGCCGTCGTCCACGCTACCCGCCGTGGTAAATCGCAACAGGTCCTTGGCCTGCTCGGCGGCGAGAAAATCCTCAATCTGGAACTCGACGGGCTTCGCGAGAGCGGACATCAGAAATATCCCTCGCGCTTCTTAATTTCCATGGAACCGTCCTGGTCGTGATCGATGACGCGGTTTTCCCGCTCCGATCTGCGGAACGACACCAGCTCTTCGATAATCTTCGGAATGGTGTCTGCGTCGGACCGGATGGCGCCCGTGCACGGGCTGCAGCCTAGCGATCGCATGCGGCAGCGCACCTTTTGCAGCTTTTCGCCCGGCAACATAGGAATGAACGGCTGCTCCTTCAGGAGCAGAGAATCGCCGCGCACCAACACCTCGCGCTCCTGGGCGAAATACATCGGGACGATCGGAATGTTCTCGGCATGGATGTACTGCCAGATGTCCATCTCAGTCCAATTGGACAAGGGGAAGATGCGGAGACTTTCGCCGGGATGAATGCGCGCATTGAAGAGGTTCCACAATTCAGGCCGTTGATTCTTTGGATCCCACTGTCCTTTTTCGTCGCGAAACGAAAAGATCCGTTCCTTGGCCCGCGATTTTTCCTCATCGCGCCGCGCCCCGCCGATGGCCGCATCGAAGCCGCCCTGGCGCAGGCCATCGAGAAGCGCCTTGGTCTTCAACAATCCGCAGCAGCGCTGGGTGCCCAGCTTGTAGGGATTTGCTCCATCGCCGATGGCTTCGTTGTTGGTATAGACGATCAGCTTGGCGCCGATCTCGGCCGTATAGCGGTCACGAAACTCGATCATTTCGCGAAACTTGTAGGTGGTGTCGATGTGCAGCAGCGGGAAGGGAATCGGCGCCGGATGGAAAGCTTTCTGCGCCAGCCGCAGCAAAACCGACGAGTCCTTGCCGATGGAATACAGCATCACCGGGCGCTGGAACTCGGAAGCCACTTCACGCATAATGTGAATGCTTTCGGCTTCGAGTAATCGCAAGTGGCCGAGCTGCGACATAGGAGGAAAGTGTAGCAGGAGTCAGGATATCAAACAATCCCCCCAATGTCTATTGAGATTCGGTAGGTGCTATATAAGTCCTTCTTTTGTAATATCTTCCATAAATCGCCTACCAGTACTACTAGGATAACCAAAGTCCCAGAAGGGGTCGGCGGCGGAGCTTTCCCATACGCGTTTGTCTCGATTCGTCAGCATGGCTTCGAAGCGCCGGTCCGGCTCGCTCACCTCTGCGTCCAGGCCCAGCATGGCGATGATTCCGCGCAGATCCAGGTCGTTGCGGTAGTCTTCCAGCCCGAACCTGTAACCGCGCTCCACCTCGGCGACGAACTTGCCCCAGCGCTCGATCAAACCAGCGCGCCCGGCGCGAACAATGTGTTCTGGATAACCGTTCTCGCGGAGGTATGCGCCCATTTCCTCGTCAGTCATATGGCCTACGTGCCTGCCGCTGGAAATACCGCTCACCGTTATTCGGGACGAAGAAGGTTCGGATGGTGCCATCGGGATTGTAGGCGCCAAAGTAGCCGTGCCGGCGATCGAATCGGCTGAACTCGCCCTTTGGACGCCGCACTTCGAGAATGGGACCGCCCGGCGGAGTGTCCCTCAGTTCTTGGGCCCGCCGGAGATATTCGGCCTTGCTGATGGCACCAAACTCGGCGCCATGCTTGGCGAAATGCTCGTCTAGTTGCGCCCGCGAACGGAACCCCGGCCCTGAGGCGTAGACCAGGAGCGCTAATAGCCAAAGGCAGATGAGTTTTGGAGCGCGCAGGAGCACCAGTCCATTACATCATTTCGCCGGCGTGGCCTGCGTCATGCTGAACCAATTGTTGGAGTTGTCTTTCACCACGGCTTCCACGCCATAGAAACGATCAGCCGGCGGCGACAGGAACTCGACGCCCTTGGCCTTTAGCTCCTCATAAGTGGCGCGGCAGTCATCCACTTGGAGCACCCCGCCACCGAGCCGGCCCTTTTCCATGAGACCTTTCAAAGTGGCAGCGACGTCGGGCTGGATGTTGGGACCATCCACTTTCATGAGAATCAGCTGGAAATCCGGTTGTCCCTTGGGACTCACGGTCAGCCAGCGGAAGCCGTTGTCCATACTCTGGTCCATGCGAACCTCAAAGCCGAGCTTGTTTACATAGAAATCACGCGCTGCGTCCTGGTCGAAAACGTAAATGCTGGTGTGGGAAAGTCGTTGAATCATGGAGCCAGCATAAAACGAAGGGCTGGAAAATACTTCTCGAATCTTGCGATCGCTACGAAATACCGGCGAAGAAATGTTGGAAGCAAGCGGGCATGTAGTAAAGCGGCCAATGCCGGCCGGATGTTCCGAAGACGCGGCGCGACTCGCGCCGGAAAGCCGCTGGCGAGAGGCCGGTGAGGGAATGAAAGCGAGTGCTGAACGACCCCAGGCTTTCGTAGCCGGCATCGAGGCAGATGTCGGTGACGCTGTGATTGCCGGCCAGCAGCAGCTTCTTTGCGTGTTCAATCCGCAGGCGCGTCACGAACTCGTGCGGAGTTTCGCCGAAGGCCTGCGCGAACAGGCGATGGAAATAAAACGGCGACAATCCGGCATGCGCCGCGGCATCCGCCAGCGAAGTCCGTTCATTGAACCGTGCGGCCAGATAATCGCGAGCGCTCGACAGGCGGGAATAATGCGGCATGTTAAGGAATGGCCCATTTTCGCTGGATGGGCAGGCCAACCCTCTGCAGGACAGCTTCGACGTCCTTTTCGCTCAGGCGCGAAGCATCGTACTCCACCCGCAGCCGGTCGAGCGACGGCGCGAGTTGCACCCGCTCGATGCCGTAGTGGCTATGCACGTCGCCTATGGCCGACGCATCCTGATCCGTTAGTGCGCGAACCAGATCGTATTCCAGTTGAACCTTAGTCATTTTGAGTCCTCAGGATATCATTTACTCTTCAGTTTCCACTCAATCTGCCGGATCATCCCGAGCCAAATTTCCGCGTCATGCCCGGCCAGCTCCAGCCTGCGAACCAGACGCCGGATCTTGGCGTCGGCTCCTTCGGTATGCATGTAACCCGACTTTTCCAAGACTCCTGTCAATAGCGCGGTCAACCGATCTAATTCCTCCGCGCTGGCCGCCTTCCGCTCGTCAGGGGTGGGCGGCACCGGATTGCGCACCAGCTCATAGAGACACACTGCCACGGCCTGGCCGAGATTCATTGAGCCTTCGGTCCCGATGCGCAACAGCCAATGACAGTAGCTCATGTCTTCGTTCGACAAGCCAAACTTCTCGGAGCCGAACAGAAGCGCAACCGGCGCGGCAGCCAGGCGCTTGCGGATCAATCGGCCGCCATATTCCACCGCTCGCAGCGTGTGCTGCAATTCGCGATGCCCTAGCGACGTGGTTCCCACCACCAGCCGGCAATCGGCAATGGCATCCGCGAGTGCCGGGTATTCCTGGGCCTCGAGAAGGATTTTGTGAGCGTGCACCGCCGAACGCGCTTCTTGAAAAGCTACGTGATAAGGATTCACCAGCCGAAGCCGCGCGAATCCGAAGTTGCTCATCGCCCGGGCCGCCGCACCGATGTTGAGCGGGTTCCTGGGCGCAACTAAGATTACCCGGAGGTTGTCGTGGAATTTATTGTTCCAGGTACGTGTAGCCGTTGAGGCCCTCTTCGTAGAATTTGAGCAGCCGCCCGGATTCCTCGTAGCCGATCTTTCCGTCGCGCAGCGCCATTTCTACATCGCGGCGGAACTCTTCGAGCAGCATCTTGGAATTGAACTGGACATAATCCAGCACTTCGCGCACGGTGTCGCCGCGAATCACTGCATCCAGGATCACGTCGCCCGATGGCCCCAGGCTCACATGCACCGCGTTGGTATCGCCGAACAGGTTGTGCAGATCGCCCAGGATCTCCTGATATGCACCCACCAGGAACGCGCCCATCAGGTATGGATCGCCATTGAACGGATGGAGCGGCAGCGTACGTTTCACATCGCGCCGGTCGATGAATTGATCGATCTTTCCGTCGGAGTCGCATGAGATATCGCCTAGCACGCCGCTGCGCGTCGGCATTTCGTTCAACCGATGAATCGGCATGATGGGGAAGAGCTGCTTCACGGCCCAACTGTCAGGCATGCTCTGGAAGAGCGAAAAATTGCAGAAATAGGTGTCGGACAGCATGCCGTCCAACCCTTCCAGCTCTTCGGGAAAGTAATCCAGCTCCTTGGCCATGCGATGCACTCGCCGGCAGATGGCCCAATACAATGTCTCGGCCTGGCTGCGCTGCTTAAGCGGAAGATAGCCCAGGCTGAACAGGTTCAGCGCGGAATCCAGCGCCTGCTGCGCGTCGTGGAAACTCTCCAGCAGATTCTTTGAGCTCAGCGAGCGATAGGTTTCCTGCAGATCGATGAGCGGCTGCTCGGCGTCTTCCTGCACCGGCGTAAAAGCATCCTCGCCGAATCCGCTTACACCCAGGACGTTGAACACCAGCACGCTGTGATAGGCAGCGATGGCGCGCCCGCTTTCAGAAACAATGGTCGGATGCGCCACTTCGGCTTCGTCACACACGTTCTGGATGTGATACACAACGTCGTTGGCGTATTCCTGCAGCGTGTAATTGACGCTCGATTCGAAATCGGTCTGTGAGCCGTCGTAATCGATTCCCAGGCCGCCGCCCACGTCCAGGTACTTCAGCCCGGCGCCGGCGCGCTTCAACTCCACGTAAATGCGCGCACCCTCCATCACCGCTGCCTTAATCTGCCGGATGTTAGTGATCTGGCTGCCCAGGTGGAAGTGCAACAGCTCCAGGCAATCCTCCATCCCGGCGGCTTTCATTTGATCCAGCGCCTGCAGAGCTTCGCTCACCGTCAGGCCAAACTTCGAGCGATAACCGCCGGATGATTTCCAGCGTCCCGACCCTTTGCTTGCGAGCTTCAATCGCAGCCCGATGGTAGGCCGCACGCCCACGCGCTGCGAATGCTTCAGGATCAGATCCAGCTCCGTGTATTTTTCGACCACCGGGATGATCTGCCGACCAATTTTCTTCGCCAGCATCACCATCTCGATGTATTCGTCGTCTTTGAAGCCGTTGCAAATGATCGGTGTTTCGTTGTCGGCGACGGCCAAAACCGCTAGCAATTCAGGCTTCGACCCGGCTTCCAGGCCAAAGTGATACGGCCGGCCAAACTGGAACACCTCTTCCACCACCTGCCGCTGCTGGTTCACCTTAATGGGATAAACGCAGCGGTAATCGCCCTTGTAGTTGTGCTCCGTGATGGCGCTCTGGAAGGCCTGATACATTTCGCCCAGACGGTGCTTGAGAATCTCGGCGAAGCGGATCAGGATTGGCAGCCCGATGCCGCGCAGCTCCAGTTTTTCGATCAGCTCGCGCAGGTCGATGCCGCGCGCGGGCTCCTTGCTCGGATGCACCCACAGGTGTCCGTTCGCGCCGACGGAAAAATAGCCCTTGCCCCAACTGGCGACATCGTAGAGCTCGCTGGCGTCGGTGACGGTCCACCGCTCGGTTGGTTCGAAGACGGTGGCTTCACTGAGTTTCAATTCGCGGTTACCTCCGGAAAATAGAGCGGCCGAAATCAGACGCTAAAATTCAGTTTCCTGCGAATCGGCGTCCAGGGCAAGTAAATTCTTGAAGGGACGCGAGTTTGAACGTTTGGTTACGACGTCTGCTGGCCGCCGGCACCGTTTCCGTGGCGCTCATACCATTTCCGGACGATGTCAGTCAGGGCGTCGAGCTTATCAGCCACGCCAGCTAGCTTCTCGTCGGTATGCTTCTGGCTGTCAGCGAGAGCTAGAATCATTTCCGCCGCCTTCTGGATCGCCGTTTCCGCGCGTTCCATACGGTCGTTCATCAGCACCTGAGCCGTTAACAGGTGGCGCTGGCTGTTCGCGAGCTGATTCAAGGTGGACTCCACCTGATCGAAACGCTCGTCGGGATTGGGTTGACTCGCCATGCGTCCCTATTGTACGCCCGCACGCGCTGGCAGCCCGTCTTTGTGCGCCACCAACTCCCCCAGCGTAAACACATGTTCCAGCACGATGCCCTTCCCGCCCAGCATCTCGGTGGCCCCCTGCTGCCGGTCCACCAGACAGATCGCGCCCAGCACGTGCATCCCGGCATCCTGAGCCTTGACGATGGCCTGCCAGGTGGAGTCGCCCTTGGTGCAAACGTCGTCCAGAATCACTACACGCTTGCCTTCGGTCGCCTCCAGCCCCTCCACGAACTTCTGCGTGCCGTGCTTCTTGGGCTCCTTGCGCACCACAAAAGCGTCGATGGACTGCCGGGCTTCCAGGCTCTCGCGCGCGATGGCAAACGCAATTGGATCGGCGCCCAACGTCAGGCCGCCCACCGCCTCTGGACTCCAGCCGCGTTCGCGTATCTTTTGGAGAAACGCGCGGCCCACCAGCGGCATCGCTTCGCCCACCATGGTGGTCAGCTTTCCATCCACGTAAACCGTACTCTTCTCGCCCGAGTGCAGGGTGAAATTTCCCGACGTGCTCAAAGACCGGCCGACCAGCATGTCCATCAGCCGGGACCGATCGTTGTGATTGTTTGAAGCCATCAGTTCCCCACCAGGTACTGCTCCACGAACTCGGCTTGCGCAGCCGCCAGAAAGTCGCGATTCTTCTTCTTCGCGAATCCGTGCCCCTCGTCTTCGGCCACCAGCCACCAGACCGGAACGTTGTTCTTCCGCAGCGCCTCAGTCATCTGCTGCCCCTCGGTCCACGGCACCCGAGGATCGTTGCGGCCAGCCACGACGAACATCGGCCTGGTGATCTTAGCGGCGTTGTTCAAGGGCGAAATGGTCTCGAAGAAATCGCGCATCTTCGGATCGCGCTCGTCGCCGTACTCCACGCGCCGCAGATCGCGCCGGTAGGCTTCCGTATGTTCCAGAAACGTTCGAAAATTGCTGATCCCCACTACCTCTATGGCGCAGCGCACGCGATCGCTGTAGTGCGTCATCACCGCTAGCGTCATGTAGCCGCCGTAGCTGCCGCCGGTGACCATGATGCGGCTCGCATCCAGCGCCGGCTGAGTCTTGATCCAATCCAGCAGCGCGCCGATATCCTTCACAGAATCTTCGCGCTTCATTCCGTTATCGAGATTCAGATACGTCTTGCCATACCCGGTTGATCCGCGGACGTTGGGATAGATGGTCACAATCCCCAGATCGCTCATATAGTAATTCGCCGCGCCCATATAGCCCGGCCGCGATTGGCCCTCCGGCCCGCCATGAATATTGATGATCACCGGGCGCGGTCCCGTGAAGCGCGCGTCAGCACCGTACATAAATCCGGAGATGCTGCGCCCATCGAAGGACTTCCAGTGAATCAATTGCGCGCTCGAGAACGTGCTCGCGTCCAGGCCGCCCGTTTCGCTCGAAGTCCAGCGCGTGACTCGTGCGTCGTCTAAATCCACCGAATACGCGTCACCCGGGCTGTGCGCCGATGAAACCGTGAAGCCGACCTCGTGTCCGGTGTCCCGCCATCGCAAACCATCCAGGACGCCCTCCGGTATGGCCGGCGTCGCGGCCTCTTTGTGCGACCCAGTGTCCCAAACGTGCAGCTTTCCGAACCCGTCTTCATTGGTGAGAAACGCCACGTAACGGCCGTCGCGAGAAACAGAGAGTTGGTTCACGTCCCACTTGAGATCGGGCCGCACCGCCGTTGTTTTCTTCGATCCGAGATCCACGTACACAACCTGTGTGGTGTCGCTGCCGGCGTTCGATATGGCGTAAGCGCCCTGCCCGTTATTGGCAAATTGCGGGTTGAACCAACCCTGGTCCGCTTGGTCCGGGCCCAGCTTCTGCTTTTGCCCGCTCGCCACATCCAGCAAATACACTTCACTGACTACCGCTGATTTCTCCAGCGTCAACAACATTTGCTTACCGTCCGCCGACCAATCGCCGATCTCCCATCCCGGATCGTTGGTTTGCATCAGAATACGCGCCGCAGCCGGATTGTGCGGATCCTCAATCCAGATGTCGCCGTTCTGCCCATCCCGCGCCGTCGACGCGAAGGCGATGTACTTGCCATCCCGCGACCACATCGGCCCGGTGTTGCGCGTGCGCCCGCCCTTGGTCAGCAGCGTGATCTTGCCGCTGTGCAAGTCGTCCAGGAAAAGCTGATAGAACTCTCCGCCGCCTTCGTCCTTGCGGAAAAGCATCTCGCTCGAGTTGACCGGATTGTAGAGCGCCTCGGTCACCCGGTCCGGGAAAAATGTCAACTGCTGACGCGATCCGCCCGGCGTTCGGACGCGATGGATTTGTGGCACGTCGCCGAAGCGCGTTGCGATCAGGATCTCGCGCGCGGACGGCGCCCAGTCCAGCAAGGATACGTTGCGGAACTCGTTATAGCGATCGATGGCATCGTATACATCCTGGCGAATCGGCGGAAGCCCCTCCGGCTTCAGATTCGACGGCGTTGGAAGATTGGGACCGGCGGCGAACAGCACACCGGCGGCGAGAGACACACTCAGAAGGAACGTGCGCATAGCAACGATTGTAGCGAGCGGCGGCTATTTCGGTGGTGGGCTATTCGGTCTTACCATCCCGAAAAAATGATCGAGAGCCCACGTTAGCAGTGTTAAGAGCGGCCAAGCCAAAATGAAAGAGCCGTGAGCAAGCGCCCAACTATGAAACAGGGGCCACTTCATGTCATCAAAGAGCATCCCCAGCGGAAACATAAGAATGAACCCAATCGCGGTGTAAGCAAAACAGCCCAGGAATTTCTCTTTAGTCATCT